>CANQCW010000007.1 GCA_947591055.1 uncultured Clostridia bacterium
AAAAAATAAAGTTTACATTAACATAATAATATTATGTTAATGTAAACTTTGCAAACTTTCTATATATTTTTCATTGATAATTTAACCTTTTGCTTTTCAAAATCTATACCTATAACTTTAACTTTTACAATATCTCCAATTGAAACTATATCTGTTGGTTTCTTTACGAATTTATCACTCATTTCTGATATGTGTACTAATCCATCATGTTTTACACCAACATCAACAAATGCACCAAAATCAGTTATATTTCTTACAGTACCAGTTAGTATCATATTTTCTTTTAAATCTTCAAACTTTAAAACATCACTACGAAGTATTGGTTTTGGCATATCCTCTCTTGGGTCTCTTCCTGGTTTAGACAACTCTTTTATAATATCTACTAAAGTAATTTCTCCAACTTCTAATTCATCTGCTGTTTTTGATGTATTAAGTGCAGAAAGTTTAGTTTTAATTTCTTGTAATTTTTCTTTATCTAAAATATCTTCTTTTTTATATCCAATACTATTTAAAAGCTTTTCTGTAACATTGTAACTTTCAGGGTGAACAGCAGTTATTTCAAGAGGATTTTTACCATCAGGAATTCTTACAAAACCTGCACATTGTTCAAAGGCTGACTTTCCTAATTTAGGAACTTTTAGTAATTCTTTTCTTTCTTTAAACTTACCATTTTCATCTCTATATTTTACAATATTTTTAGCAACACTAGAGTTTATTCCAGCAACATAAGATAAAAGAGATGATGTTGCAGTATTTAAGTCTACTCCTACCTCATTAACAGCATCTTCAACAACACCTGATAAACTCTCAGATAATTGTTTTTGGTCAACATCATGTTGATATTGTCCTATACCAATTGCTTTTGGATCAATCTTTACAAATTCAGCTAGTGGATCTTGAAGTCTTCTAGCAATTGAAATTGCACCTCTTAACGATACATTTAAGTCTGGATATTCTTCTGTTGCTAATTTAGAAGCAGAATAAACAGACGCACCAGCTTCACTTACTATTGTATAATATACATCTATTCCAGTCTCCTCTTTTAGCTCTTTGATTGTGTCTGATACAAATATTTCAGACTCTCTTGAAGCTGTTCCATTTCCAATTGCAATCATATTAATATTGTCTTTTTTAATTAATCTAATTAACTCTTTTTTAGAGCCTTCAATATCATTTTGTGGTTCTGTTGGATAAACAACACCTGTATCTAAAACTTTTCCAGTTTCATCTATTACAGCAAGCTTGCAACCAGTTCTATAAGCTGGGTCAAAACCAAGTACAGTAAGACCTTTTAAAGGAGCTCCTAATAAAAGTTGTTTAGCATTTTTTCCAAATACACTAATAGCTTGCTTATCTGCTTTTTCTGTTAAATCAGCTCTAATTTCTCTATCAATTGAAGGTTCAATTAATCTTTCGAAACTATCTTCAATCGATTCTTTAATTAATTGTGCTCTATCTCCATTAGTTTTTATCATTTTATTAGAAATTAGTTCTATAATTTTATCTTCATTTTTATTAATTTTAACTTTTAAAAACTCTTCCTTTTCTCCCCTATTAATTGCTAATATTCTATGGCTAGGAATAGTTGATATTTTCTCACTAAATTCATAATACATCTCGTAAGGAGATTTCTCATCTTTTTTAGATGCTGAAGTTTCAATTATTCCTTCTCTGTAATAAATACTTTTTATCTTCCTTCTAAAATCAGGATCATCAGAAATAATTTCTGCTATTATATCTTTGGCACCTGAAATTGCAGAATCTGTATCAGGAACTTCATCTGTAATAAAATCTTTAGCAACATCAAATATAGAACTATTATCTTTTTGTTCTAAAATATTTTGTGCTAAAGGTTCTAATCCTTTTTGTTTTGCAATAATTGCTCTTGTTTTCTTCTTTTGCTTGTATGGTCTATATATATCTTCAACTTCAGCAAGTGTCAAGGCATTTTCAAGACTTACTCCAATTTCATCAGTCCACTTTTCTTGATTTACTATTGAATTTTTAACTTCTTCTTTTCTTTTTTCTAAGTTTCTTAAATATGTAAGTCTATCATTTAAGTTACGCAAAACTTCATCACTTAAGTTTCCTGTAACTTCTTTTCTATATCTTGCAATAAATGGTATAGTATTACCTTCATCAATAAGTGAAATAGTTTTTTCTACTTGATATTCCTTAATATTTAGTTCCTCTGCAATTATATTTGTAATGTTCATAAAATTATCCTTTCTTACTTAAAATGTGATAAAAATTTTGAGCTATGTTTCCATAGCTCTTTTAGACTCTTGGTTATTTGGCAGGTGTGCCAAATCCTGCATCTCTTTTGACCTATTAGGTGTGTGGATGGCACTATTGTCCACCTCAAATATCCTACTTATATTGTATTTTTATTATAAAACTTTTCTTCATTTTTGTCTAGTATTTTTTCTATTTTTCCAAATAATTTACTCATATATGTAGCAATTATCTGCATATTAATAGTCTTTTAATTATTTTTTCTTTTGAAGTAAAATAACTTATTAATATTATTAATTTTTGAACTGGATTTAAGAATTTACGTAATAAGAAAATATCTTTAATTCTAAATTTAATCTTTTTATTTTTGACAATATAATTACAAGTAAACATTTTGCAGGTTATACATTTAGTAGAACATCTTTTATTAATTAGATATTTACATTGTACTATTTCATTTGAAAATATGCTTTTAAAATGTCTGCAACAACCACAAGTACAATTAAAATCTCTTTTAGCAATACATTTATCATCTTTAAATTCGCAAATATTTTTATATGCAAACTCATTATCCAAATAGTCGCACACAGTATCATATATGTAATTATATTTTTCTAAAATAGTTGGCAATAGCATAACTTTAATAGATTTTATTAAATCAAAAATATGTAATTCATTATTTTTATTATAATTAAAAACAACCACTTGAAAACTATTTATATTGTTATTTTTTATATGTTTTATTTTCTTAAAAATTTTATTTTTTTCTTTTACTATGTTATTGCAATCTAATGAAAATGTTAATATTTCATCATTATCATATTGAAAATTACTTTTTATATTAGATAAATTATAAACATTTGATTTTTTAATACTTTCAACTTTTTCTATATCATTTATTTTTTCATCTAATTTTACTTTATAATATACTTCCATTTTTATTTCCTTTACTATAATTTACAAGGAAATAGGAAGCAAATTTGCTCCCTATTTCCTTACATAGAATATCTCAAAACTTCAGCTTGCTTTAATACTAAAATTCCACGTATTACTTTCTGCATCAATGCCGAGAAGTGTAAAGTTTTTCTTTTCAAAAAAACTTGCTACTTCATCTCTAAATTCCTTGTTATCCTCTGAATAGCTCACTTTTACTTTTATGTCATAATTGTACTCAAGACGTGATGATTCAAAATCACCATTTTTGATTTTTTCTAATGCTTCCTTACATATTTTTCTAGCCGCATCTTTTCGAGATTTAATATTTCTTTTAATCTCCATATTAGACCAATAAAGCATTTTCTGAGCTTGAGTCCGTTTCTGACCTTTAACCAATTTTGGAATAGAAAGACAAGTTCCTGCATAAGAATCAATCATTAATAAAAATCCTAATTCATCACATACTTTTATAAGGTCTTCAACATTAATACCATTAAAAGCACTTCCATATCGATAATATTTATCGCCATCCAGTGCTTCCCAAGGTTCACAAGAAATTATTCGCTTCTCAAAATATTTCCGCATTATATCGAGAAACTCTTCCTTAACAGCTTCAAGACGTTCTTCCTCTCTTTTTTCGGCAATTGCCAATGCTATGCTTGCGATACTTTTACTCATAGTTGTATTCCTCCTTATTTTTTAATCGCATATTCAAACTTATTTTGTGATAGGTTCTTGACCTTCAAAGTATATAAATCATACCATAATTATGTTAAATTGTCAAAATATAATTAGAAATTCCCTTTACATAGTTTCTAGTGCTTGCATAATATTTTTATAACCCATATAAAATATATCTTTATCATTAATTTGAGCTATTCTTTCTAAATCCTCAATTAGCACATAAGTTTTTTGTAAAGAGTTCTTTTTATCTTCATTGTTATTTTCAGATGAAATTATACTAGAAAAATAGCTTTTGGCAGATGTTATACTTGATATAGCATTATTCCAGTTATCATCTGTACTTACTAAAGTATAAGCATTTAATATATTTAATTTAGTATTATATAAGTTTAGTTTATTATTATCTGAAGTTATACTTGATGCATATTTTGGTATATTTATATACATATTAAATAGATTAATTAAAGTATTTTTCTTATCTTTATTTTTTATAGATTGAATTACTCCGTCCATAGATAATGAAAAACTATTTATTATTTCTGCACTAATTCCTTGTTTTTGAAAATCTAAATTTATTGTTGGCCAAGTTGAATATATTTTTTCTACTGAATATGATATTTCCTTCCAATCTGTTTCTTGATTATTATTTTCCAATGTTGTATCTGGAACTAGCTCTGACACAGTTGTAGAATTATTTTGTGTTTGACTTTCTCCTTGTCCTTGAGAAGAACTTTGATTAGAGCTTCCCTGTTCTTGGCCTTGACTAGAACTACTACCTCCTTGTCCTCCTTCTTGTCCACTTTGGCTTTGAGAACTGCCTTGAGATTCTTCGCTTGAACTTCCTGATGAGCTTTGAGAAGATGAATTATTAATATCATTTATTTCTCTTGTATACACTTTATATTTTATTACAGTAATGTTATTTATTTTATTCATTACATCTGTTATATTTGAATCTAAAAAAGATATTTCTTCTTCTATTTTTTCTCTTAAATCATTATCTGCTGTTTGTGCATTTACGCTTGAAATTTTTATATAAAATAATGCAATAGCAAGTATTATACAAACTATTCCTAAGAAAATTGCAATATACTTTCCAATTTCTTTTTTCATAAAATAAATCCTTTCTTATGTTTTGAAGTTAAAAATAAAAAAACACTTTTTAACTATTATCAAAACTGATTTTTAGTTATTATTAGTGTTTTTTTCAAGTTTTATACTTTATAATTTCTTAAGTTTAAAAATTTTTATCTTAATCAAATATTTTCAACTTTGGCAATTATTTATTCATTTTAACAATAATTTACTCATTTTCAAATTTTAGCTCTCTTGTCATCAAAGTTTTAATAGCTTCTTTAACTGTTAGCTTGTTATCAAGTACATCATAAGCAGCATTAACTATTGGCATTTCTACATTATATTTTGCAAGCAATTTTTTTGCAACTTCAATATTATCAATACTTTCAATTGTCATCCCAATTTCTTTTTGTGCTTCTTCTTTTGACATACCTTTTCCTATTAATCTTCCTGCTCTTCTATTTCTTGATTCATCACTTGAACAAGTTAAAATTAAATCTCCTAAACCTGATAAACCATAAAATGTTGATAGCTCTGCTCCCATTTTTGTTCCCAATCTTGCTATTTCAGCTAATCCTCTTGTAATTAGAGCTGATTGTGCATTTGTTCCTAATTTAAGCTCAGCACATATACCTGCGCAAAAAGCTATTATATTTTTAAAAGCTCCCCCTATTTCAACTCCTTTTATATCAGTTGATTTATATACTCTCATATATTCATTTGAAAATAGCTCTGGAATATTTTTTAAAATTTCTTCATCTTTTGATGCTAAAATTATTGCTGTTGGGATATGATTTATTACTTCTGTTGCATAAGATGGTCCTGATAAAGCTGCTACTCTTGCATCAGGCTTTTCACTTAATATAACATCATCTAAAGTTGTTAGTGTATCATTTTCCAAACCTTTAGAGCATATTATAATTGGTTTATTTCCTACATAGTCTTTATATAATTTAAATGTACTTCTTGTAAATTTTGATGGTGTTACATGTAAAATAAAATCACTATTTTCTACAACTTCTTTAATATCATTAGAGCATACAATATTTTCATTTATTACCATGTCAGGAATAAACATACAAGTTTTCTTATTATTAATATAATCTTTTTCTTCTTCACTAAAAGACCATATTTTGACTTTATTTTGCATTTCTCCTAAATGATTTCCGAGTGCTACTCCCCAGCTACCGCTTCCAATTATAGCAACAGTTTTATTCATAAAAAACTCCTTTTTTAAATTAAAAATTTTACATTATATATTTTTAACTCATTTTATAATAATATTATTTTTTCTTAAAACTTAATTTATTTTCTGTTCCATCAGCTAATCTTTTAATATTTTCTCTATGATTAAATATAACTATAACAGCCATAATTATTCCAAAAATTATATAAGCAAAATGAGCTTCTTGGCCACCAATGATGTAATGCTCAGCTGTAAACATACAAAGTATAGGATATAAGATTGCTGCTGCAAGTGAGCCTAGAGATACCATCCTTGATAAAGCCATTAAAATAAGAGCAAATACAAGACAGATTAAACCTATTTCCCAGTTAACCATTAAGATTACGCCAAGAGATGTTGCAACACCTTTTCCTCCTTTGAATTTGAAGAATATTGGAAATGTATGACCTATAACAACAAAAACTCCTGCAATTTGAACTAATAAAGCTCTTGTTTTTGCATCTCCATTTATCATTTGTCCTACTAAAAGAGCAATTAAAATTGCAACTACTCCTTTAAAAACATCACAAATTAGAGTCATTAATGCTGGAAATTTACCTGCTGTTCTTAATACATTTGTTGTACCTGCATTTCCGCTTCCTTTTTCTCTAACATCAAAACCTGCAAATTTTTTTGTAAAAATTATAGAAAAACTTATACTTCCTATTAAATAACTTAATATTGCTACTACTACATAATTAATCATCATCTTTTTCCTTCCTCTCTCTAATTAATATTCTTATTGGAGTACCTTTAAAAGTAAATTCTTGTCTTAGTTTATTTACTAAATATCTTTCATACGAAAAATGGAACAATTTTTTACTATTAACAAATACTGTAAAAGTTGGTGGTTTTGTACTTACCTGTGTCATATAATATATTTTAAGCCTTTTTCCTTTATCTGTTGGTGGTTGAACAATACTGATTGCTTCTTCTAATAAAGAATTTAGATTTGAAGTAGAAATTCTCATTGAATTGTAATTAGATACTGTATTTATTAAATCAAATATTTTATCAACTCTTTGTCCTGTTTTTGCTGATATAAATAGTATCGGAGCATAAGACAAATAAGATAATTTATTATATACATTTTTTGTATATTCCTCTAATGTTCCGTTTTCTTTATCATACTCGTCCCATTTATTTATTACAATTATAATGCCTTTTCCTTCTTCATGAGCTAATCCAGCAATTTTAGCATCTTGCTCCGTAACACCGTCATTTGCATCAATCATTAAAATACATACATCAGATCTTTCAATCGCTAAGTTTGTTCTAAGAATACTATATTTTTCAATGTCTTCTTCTATTTTGTTATGTCTTCTTAAACCTGCTGTATCAATAAAAATGTATTTTCCATGTTCGTTTTCAAATTCAGAATCAATAGCATCTCTAGTTGTACCTGCAATGTTACTTACTATTAATCTATTTTCACCTAAAATTTTATTAATAAGTGAAGATTTACCAACATTAGGTTTTCCAATTATTGCAACTTTAATTTTATCATCTTCAGCATCATTTTCATCTTCATCAGGAAGATAATCATATATAACATCTAATATATCACCAATTCCTTTTGCATTTGCAGATGATATTGCATGAGGTTCACCTAAACCTAAATTATAAAATTCGTATATTTCATTTTCAAACTTTTTAAAATCATCAACTTTATTACAAACTAGAATAACATCTTTTTTTGTCTTTTTAAGCATTAAAGCAATTTCTTTATCAGCAGAAGTTACTCCTGTTGTTATATCTGTCATAAAAATTATAACATCTGCTAAATCCATTGCTATTTCAGCTTGTATCAACATTTGATTACTTATAACATCATCTTTTTTATCTTCAATTCCACCTGTATCAATTACTGTAAAATTTTTTCCTCTCCAGTTTGTTTCACCATAAATTCTATCACGAGTAAGTCCTGGAGTATTTCCTACTATAGCTTTTCTTTCACCTATTAAATAATTGAAAAAGGTAGATTTTCCTACATTTGGTTTTCCAATTATAGCTACTGTTTTTTTAGACACTTTTTTCACCTCTATCTTTTATATAAGTATTTTACTACATATGAAAAATTTTTTCAATGAAAATAACTTTTATTTAATTGTTTATACTAAATTCATATGTTTCCTTAAGATTTGAATAATTTTTAATTTTAAGAGTATCTTTTGTAAATTCTACATCACAATGAAAACGATTTTTTCCTGTACCTTCAATCTGATAAGTTATATCTTTAGAAATATCTAAATAATTAATTAATTCGATTGATATGTTTTTTATGTATTCAATTAATTCATCTTCGTTATTATCATCATATTGTATATATACATAAGTGTAAATTAATGCCTTTAAATCAATTAATTCATCCATTGTTGGTATATGTCCATAGTTATTTGGAATATAGTGTTCTTCAATTACAAATGCAATATTAAAATTCAAATCAAAAATTTTATTCATATATTCATTTATAGTTTCATGATAATATGTATCAACAAAATTTTCATAAGCATCATTTATTGGCCATGGATTTGCTCCATAAAAAGTCATTTCAAAGTTATATTTTTTTAACTTAGAAGAAAATACAGTTGCTTCATACCCATTATGTTTTCTCGGAGAAAATTCATTATATGAATAAGTTTTTCCTATTTTTTTTACTCCAAAATTGCCTTTTCCATATTTAGTATCTAGATAATTTACTATATATGTATTTAATTTCATTTTTGTATCTTCATCAATTTCTTTTGATACTTCTTTTGAATCCATATATGATATATACATTGAATAAATAAATATCATAAAAAATAATATAGCAAAAATCATAAAAACAATTAATAAAAATTTCTTTATTTTACTCATTAATCCACTCCCCTTATTTTTTTCTTACTTAAATATATTAAAATGAATAATAAACTCATTATAGAAACTATAAGTGATATTTTCATACTTAAAGTTCCAGTATATGAAACCTCTATTTTTTTATAATCTTCATTATCTATATTTATTTGTACAAAACCATTTTTTGATTCTGTTGTATCTACTTTTTTGCCATCTACCTTTGCATTATATCCAATATAATAAATATATGGTAATTCTACTGCTCCTGTTCCCTTTGCTTCAAATGTTAAATTTAATCTATTTTTCTCAAAATTTATTATTTCTATATCATCATTATTTATAGCAATCGGAACATCTTGTCTTGTTGCAATATATTTTTTATTTTCAAAAGCTTTAGATGGGAGATATTCAAAACTAGCACAACCTGCATGAACTCTTCCTGTTTTTTCTGTAACCGGAAATCCGCTAATTAACCTTGATTCTTCAAAATAACTTTCCTGAAAATTTATATTTTTTACTATTGGTATAACCAAATCTGCCATCACAAAAACTACAATTGCTGTATAAACCATATTAAATTTTTTAAAACTTAAAACTAAATTAATACTTGCAATTACACTTAAAAAGAACGAGCTAAATTCTAATAATCTAAATGAAAATTGCATCATTTTAAATATACTAGGAAATTTTTCAAATGGTATAAATTTTAAAGTAAGAAGCGTACTCAATAACCCAGATATCAAGAAAAAGAAGTAATTTTTCTTATCTTCTATTTTCTTTTCAAACATCATTTTAATAGTTAATATAAGACCTATTATAACTGGGATTCCTAAAAAGTATGCCATCCTTCCGTTTTCAATAAAGAGCAATTCCTTTAGCTTTACTTTTGCATCTATTAAAACATTTTCTCTAACCATATGTTCTTGATTAAAAACTTCATAATTACTTGCTAGCTTGCTCTGTAAAAGTGGCACCCAATAAAAGGCTGTTAATAGTAGAGTTATAATTCCATTTACTAAAAGTGTAATAAACTCTTTTTTCTTTATTTGTCTTATATTTACAATTATAAAAATTGCACAAAACATTGCAGTATAAAATGCTAATAATGTATGCGTAAGTATCAAACCTGCTGCTCCAAATGCTAATGTTAATTTTTTTTCTTTTAAATTAATAATTGAATATAGCCCATTAAATACAATTGGAATAAATACAAATGACGCAAGTTCTGCTACTGCTACTCTAATGTACATATCATTTAATCTATATGGTGCTAATATGTAAAAACATGATGCAATAATGCATATAAGAACTTTTTTATTATCATCAATATTTTTATTTTGTAAAAACTTTTTCATAAAAAAGTACATTGAAAATCCCGAAAATATTGATAAACAATACATAAAAAGTCTTAAACAATTTTCAAATGAAAATCCAAATATTCTAAAAATCAATGGCAAATAACTTGTAAGTGGACTATAAAACAAATTCCAAGAATATCCAAATCCATTACATAAGTTTTGCATTATATATACTATAAAATTTCCATTTCTTAATTCTCTTTCTGTTTCAACTAATCTTGCAACATGTTGAATACCATCATCATATTGTATATTAAATTTGAATAATGGTATTGAAACAAATATTGAAGTAAGTAATATAAATAAAACAGCAATAAAATTTTCCTTCTTATTTTTCAACGATTTTTCTCCTATTTTTTACTAAATTATATCCTATTAAAGCAGCTAAAGTTGTGCCAGAAATTGCATATCCTAATTTATCAATAAAAGTTCCTGTATATTCAACTGTAACATTTCCTTCTTCATTTAGGTCAATGCATAAGAAACCTTTGTCTGACTCATATCCTTTTACTTTTTCGTCATTAATCTTAATTGTATATCCATGATAAAAAATATATGGAAGTTCTAATTTAGCATTTTTAACATCAGATACCTTAAATTTCATATTTAATTCATCTTTTTCTTCGTTTTCTATTTTGCAATCTCCATCTATTATATATACTTTATTTTCTCTATTTTCAATATATTTTATATTATAAAGTGCATTAATAGGTAAATATTCTCTATTAATATTATAAGGTCCAAATTTCTTGCTTTCTAGAGAAATCTTTTCAAAGCTTTTATCTGATTCAAAGCCATTATTTTCAATATATCTATAAGTTCCAAAAAAGCTACATACTAAAGAAGCTATTATTACTAGAATTGTAATAATATTTTTTCTATCTGAAAGCATATCAGATGTGCATACAATATTGGTTGCACAAATATATGAAATAAAAAATATAAAAAATCCTTCTTGCCTCCAAGCAAATTGAATAATTGTAAGTAAATCAGGCATTACAACCCACGGAAAAGCTTTTGTGCACATTATAAAAGATATTAATCCTAATATGAAAAATAATATGTAATATTCATTATTTTTCTGATTCTTTATGCAAAATGGCGTAAGAGCCAGTCCAAATATAATTACTAATCCAAATGAAAATACTATTTCTTGTGAACCAAACTCTGATTTAAAGAAATCTTTTAATTCAAGACCTGTATTTTGAACATAATTACCTGTTGCACCCATTTCTTCACCATCAAAAATAGTATAATTTCCATAAATTTTATGTTCAAGAAGCGGAAATAAATAAAATGCTGACAATAACAAAATCAATATAACATCTATTGCCAAATACTTTATAACTTTTTTATCCATTAATTTTTTGAAATTAAAAATAATGTAAATCAAGCTAAATAAAGCAGTATAAATTGTTGTAATAGTATGAGAAAGAATTAAACCTACTGCACCAATTAATAAAGAATAATTTCTTTTTTTCTCATATAATAATTTGTGCAAACCTAAAAATACTAAAGGAATAAATATAAAAGCCGTATATTCTCCAACAGCATTTCTTGAATATATGTCTGTTAATTTGTATGGAGCAGTAATATATATAATTGCACCTAAAAGAGCAACTATTTTTCTTTTAGAAATTTCAAGTAAAAATCTATACATAGTTATTCCTGAAAGGAATACTGCAAAAAACGTAAAAATTTTAAGACCAACAATTGATGAATTACAAATAAATGAAAATAAAATTGGAATATATGTCGTAATAGCCCCATAAAAAATATTTAATGCATACCCAAATCCCATCATATGTTCAGGACTAATAAAACTTGGAAATACTCCGTCTAATAAAACTTGCTTAATAGCTATTATTCTGCCAATATGTATTCTTGCTTCATTGTAATCTGAAAGATTCATTGTAAAAAACGCAAAAGATATAATTAATGATGATATTAAAATAATTATATATGGTACATATTTATTTTTCTTAAGTTTTTCAAACATTTTGTTCTCCTTAAATTTTTTAATCATAGATTTATTGTGTTTACAATAAAAAATGAACTGAAGTTTATAAATAAAAAATCAGTCCATTTAGCTATTTTCATCTTCTTTAACTGTATTAAACTTGCTACTAATATAATTAATAGTTGATTGTAATTCTAATTGAAGTGAATTTTTCTTTACTAACTTTGATACTATGTTAAATAAACAAGCTACAATTAAAATTATGAAAAGAATTTTTTTCCATTGCTTTCCCATTTATTTTTCCTCTTTTCTATACTAAATATTATAGATAAATAATCATATTTTGTCAATATAAATTTTTATTTTAAATGTATATATATTGAGCTTTTTGAAAAAAATAATATAAATTAAAAATAAAAATAAGGAATTTAAATATATGAAAAATAATATAATAATTTTTATAATAATAGCTATTATAGCTTTTTTTGCGTTTTTCTTTTTTATAAACTTAAATTCATCAAATGTAAGTGAAAATGTTACAAATCAAAATAATCAGCAAAGCACATATAAAAAAGCGGTAGAAAATATTAATAGTTTTAATAGTACAAATGAACAAATGCAAGAAAAGGAATTATCAGTATTTTCTACTCCTCTTGCTGGTGATGAAAATAGATTAGAAAACATTAGAATAAGTTGCAATACAATAAATGGCACTGAACTTAAAAATGGCGAAACTTTTTCTTTTAACGATATTGTTGGTCAGCCTACTGAAGAAAAAGGTTATAAAGAAGCTGATGTAATAGTAGAAACTACTCTTACAAAAGGTTTTGGTGGAGGCAATTGTCAAGTAAGTACTACTTTATATAATGCTTGTTTAAATACTCAAGGCATTGAAATCGTTGAAAGACATCCACATAAAAGAAAAGTTACCTATGTTGAAGAAGGAAAAGATGCATCTGTATCTTATGGAGTATTAGATTTAAAATTTACTAATAATACTGGAAAAACAATAAAAATATATATGAATAGCGAAAATGAACAAGTTACAGCAAGAATTGTTACTTTCTAGTTGTAACTTTAAATTAATTATCATAAATATTTTATTTTCTCATAGTATTTATTAATTAGGAGGACAATTATGAGAAAAAAATTATTTGTAATAAGTATAATCGTAATTTTATTATTTTCTTGTTTATCTATAAGCTTTGCTTCAGATGAGCTTCAAGCTTGGGCAGAAGTATCTAGTGATGCAATCATTGAAGAAGACCCAAATGTATCACAAAATATGATTGATGCATCTGCAAGTATTAATTCAAAATTAAATGAAACAACCAATAATGAAATAAAATCTAATACAGAAAATACAGTAGAAACATCAGAAGACTTAAATGTATCTCAAAATATGGTAGATGCTTCAAAAGTAATTAATGAAAAACTAAAAGAAACTAATGAAAAGGAAACATCTGCTTTATATCAAAATAGATTAGAAAATACTGAACTTGTTGAAACAAGTGCTACAGTTAAAGAAAACCCATTAAAATTAACTTGTGGTGGTGCAATATTAATAGAACAAAATTCAGGAGAAATTTTATATGATTATAATGCACACGAAAAATTAAGACCAGCATCTGTTACTAAAGTAATGACAATACTTTTAATAATGGAAGCATTAGATTCAGGAAGAATAAATCTTACAGATAAAATTCCTTGTAGTCAAAATGCATCAAATATGGGAGGCTCACAAATATGGCTTGATACAACAGAAGAGCTTACAGTAGATGAAATGCTAAAAGCAATATGTGTTGTATCTGCAAATGACTGTACAGTTGCAATGGCAGAATATCTTGAAGGTTCAGAAGACGCTTTTGTAGCCAAAATGAACGAAAAAGCTAAAGCTTTAGGGATGAACGATACAAACTTCGTAAATTGTCATGGAATTGATGCAGATGGCCATGAAACCTCACCTTATGACATTGCTTTAATGTCAAGAGAACTTTTAACCAAACATCCATCTATAACAAAATATACAACTATTTATATGGATTCTTTAAGAGATGGTAAGTCAGGATTAGTAAATACTAATAAATTAGTTAGAAATTATGATGGTTGTACAGGACTTAAAACAGGTTCTACCTCTATTGCGTTATTCAATTTATCAGCAAGTGCAACAAGAAATGATTTGTCATTAATAGCTGTTATTATGAAAGCTGAAACAAGTCAAGTGCGTTTTGAAGAAGCAAGAAAGTTATTAGATTATGGATTTGCTAATTATCAATATAAATCATTAGCTGTCAAAGGTGAAGTTGCTGGAAATGTTAATGTAAATAAGGGATTGAAAAATTCTACAGAAGCGGTATTTAGTGATAATTTTGGTTTGATATTAAAAAAATCAGATTCACAAGATATTGAACAAAATATACAACTTAATGAAAATGTATCTGCTCCAATAAATATAGGTATGAAACTTGGAGAAGTCCAATTTAAAAGTAATGGTGAGCTTTTAGGAGTGGTAGATTTAGTCGCAAATGAAGAAATTGAAAAATACGGCTTTGGAACTATGTGTAAAAAGATTTTTACAAGTTGGTATACATTGCTGAGAAATTAAGTATATCAATATGCTTAATTATGTATCAAAATTATATATGTTAAAAAAACTGGCTCAAATGAGTCAGTTTCTTTTTTTAAACTAAAATATTAAAATAAAAATTTATAATGAAAAATATTTCTAAATATTTTTTATTAATTTGTAAATACTAAATATATATTAATTTAAAAAGGAGAAAAATTATGGAAAATCAAAATTTAAATGTGTTGGATGAAGTCAATAAAGGAGCAACAATGGGTATGGATGCTATTTCAATAGTATCGGAAAAAGTATCTGATCCAGAATTTAAAAATGTTTTAGACACTGAATATAATAAATATAAAGATATATCTATAAGAGTTAATGATTTGTACTCAAACTATAGTAGTAAAGAACCACATGAAACAAATGCAATGAATAAAATGATGACTTGGTATGGAGTTCAAATGAAGACAATGGCAGATGACACAACATCTAAGCTTTCAGAACTATTAATGCAAGGTACAAATATGGGAATAATTGAAGGTAGACGATTGCTAAATGCAAATCAAAATAACTTAGCAGATGATGTTAGAAGTATTTTAAATGATTTCGTTGTAATGCAAGAAGATAGTGTTGAAACATTAAAGAAGTATTTATAAATACATTTTAAATTCTTTATATTATCATACTTAAAAAATTGTATACAGTTAAAAAGAATTAAGACTTTAAAATCTTAATTCTTTTATTTTTTGTGTACTCAAATTTATAATTTAAAAATGTTTTATAATCAAATATTATTCTTCAATATAAAATCAAATATTAGTCATAATTAATCATAGAGTAATAAAAAGCATTTGTTCCAATTCCACCCTGCCATGAAATCGAAATTTTTCCTTCATTGCCATTTAATTTTACTTTTATTAAATAGCACTGTGAGGTAACTGCGAAGTCTTCCTTTACGGCTCTTATCGCACCACTAGAACCAAGACTCTCACTCGTGTAAGATTCTACGCAATCACCTGTTACCTTCAAAGTACCCCAACTATATGTCGTTGCACCTGTCGCAATAATATAGCAATAGTCTAATCCGTGCAGGAATATGATAACCGAGAACAACTTGTACCAATTTTTGTTGCAGAAAATCTTTTGTTTTTTTCCTGAGTTAATTGCTCCTTCAATTCATTTACTTCATTAGTTTTATCTTGCATTGTTCCTATTAATTGTACTCCACCTACCCATGCCTTCCTTCCCGTTAATATTTGTGCTGCAGTAGCATCTCCTGGTGTTTGACTTGCTAAATCTTTGGCTGTTATTTTTCCTCCACTTGTGTAGCCTGCTGGTATTTCTTTTGTATC
Source organism: uncultured Clostridia bacterium (assembly GCA_947591055.1). GTDB lineage: Bacteria > Bacillota > Clostridia > TANB77 > CAG-508 > CAG-793. The sequence goes on from CANQCW010000007.1 coordinate 16,235, forward strand.
TCCTGCACTTAATTCTTCACTTATTGCTCCTATACTTGGCATTGTTCCTGTCTTTACTGAACCATCTTCTGCTAAATATGTTTTGTCTTTTAATACATCTGATTCTACTGCTGTTATAGAATTACTTAGTGTTACTATATCACTTATTGCTTCTACATACTTTCCATCTGTATCATATACTTTTACTCTCACATAATAACTCTTTCCTAAATTTAATTCTTTAAATGTATGTGTATATTCTGTTTTTTCTTCTTCTATTTCTTCATCTGAAATCCATATCTTTCCGTTATCTATGCTATATTCTATTTTACTTGCTTGTCCTTCTATTGTTAATTTTACTGTTATTGTTTGTTCCTTTGGATTTCCTTCTACTGTCAATGTTTTTATCTCTACTGATGCCTTGTCTTCTCCTTCATCTCCACCTACTACAGAGAAATCACTTACATATTGTTCTAACATGCCTATTTGAATTTGTTCTTCTTCTGCTGCATTTTTATATTTTTCTACGGCTTGTCTTGCCCTATGAAATAATCCATTACTTCCTGCTATTTGTGATATTGTTACTCCCACTAATATCAATAACAATATTATTGTTACTACCAACGCTATTAATGTTATTCCTTTTTCTTTTAATTTTTGTTTCTTTTTATCTTCAAGTTTTAAATTAACATTTCTTTGTATATTATTACATTTCATTTGTCTAATCTCCTTCTTTCACATTATGTAATTTTTATTAATGTAAAACATTAATAAAAAAGTAAAAAATCTTATAATCGGCATTACTCATGCTTTTTATAAGATTTTTATTTTTTATTTTTTACAAATTTGTAATATATATTTAACTTTTATTTTATTGAATTAACCCTTATACTATGATATATTTTGAACATAATAAATTTTTATTAAGGTTTTACATTAATAAATAAAAAAAATAAAACACGATTCTTATTTAAAGTCTCGTGTTTTATTTAATACAATTTTACATCTTACAAAACTACATTGATTTGGTCCACTATAACAGTTCTATTGTGAAAATCTCCTCTGTCATAATAATGAATAAGTGTCTTTCCTTTAGAATCTTTTACGCAATAGCCATAATTATCCTGAACTACTGAAATATTTGCTGGCAATATAACGTTATAGTAATAATTATCAGCTTCCTTCAATATTTTAATGCCTATCTTTCGATAGATTTCGCGTAAATACTCTTCCTTGTCATATTTTTTAGCATATTTAATTGGAACCTTTTGTTCAAAATGAATAGGAAGCATAGTATTTCGGTTTGTTGATGCTTTCATTATTTGGTTTCCAAAGCTAATTGCCATGTCATTGTCCATCCCTAAGCATGTTCCTACAATAGTCATTATTGTAGCTAAATTATTTGCATCATTTCTTATTTCAGGCATTGAGTTTTTTTCGCGAAGGTAGTTCCTGTAACTATTTTTGAAACCATACTCATATTCAGGAGAATTTTTATCATACAATGATAAGAAGAATTTGATTCTTTCATCATTTAGAGGAATTTTGCTTATTTGATACCCATCAGACATTATTGCAGCTTGCCAAAACTTCATAGGGCCTTTTTCTTTTATTACTGCTTCTCTTTCCAGAGCCTCATTAGTAAAGCACTGAATATTTTCAATATTATCGTTTAGCAGTTTAACAAGAAATTCTGTTGTTAATACACTTTCAGGAATATCTTCCATTACTGGTGTATCATTATTAAGGCAAAGAGCAAAATAAAATTCTGATGTTCGGTATTTTTCAGGTGTAATGTTTAAAAATTCATTTTTTCCATTTTGCTTTCTGGCAAAGCATCTTGCTCCGAGAGTATATAATTCTTGTGTTAATACTTCAGGTTTTCTCTTATACACAGAATAAAACCAATCTTCGCAATCTCCTCGCCTTTCCGTATATCGCATTTTAATGGATTCAAACATTGCACAATCAACCATTTCCTCATCAATGAATTCCAGAGGCATATACTCAAAATCGTTAAATTCAAATGCAAGTCCATAGTGTTCTGTTGCAATATGGTCTTTAAAAAATTGCCTATCAAACTTTTTTGGATGTTCTTTTACATATTTAACAATTTCATCATCTGCACCTGATAAGGTATGTAGAAAAAATTCTCTTGTACGATATTTTTCAGGAATATCTTTAAGTTTAATATATCCATAATTCATTGCATAAACATAGTGTCCAGGCGTTAAATTATTAGGAATATATTTAACGTTATTCCAAGAATATATCGGCATATTGTCTTTTTTACCCCGTGAATAACCTTTTTTTCGAAATGACCATGCGAGTTGTCTATAAGCTTGTAATTCTGTAATTTTCATTTTTTTGTCCTCCTTCTTTTATTTTAATTGATAAAATTTCGGAGGACATTATGCCCTCCAAACTTATGAAAGGGCTATATAAATAAAACGTCCTATACTTTATTATAGCATAATCTCATGTTTTTGTAAATAATACATGATATCTTTAACATTAAACGTTGCCTTGGCTGCAGTTCTGTATAAGAACTGGGTTGATAAGCAACTACATAAATAAAATAAACCATTCTGCTTGTGCCGAGCTAATGGTTTATTAAAACTATATCTTGGCAAAACCACGTTTGTGGAATTGTCATTTCCTATATTTATTATACATAGATAATTAAAAAAAGTCAATAATTTTGCTTGAATAAAATTAATCTATAATTTCTTCAAAACGATATTTTTGAGTAACGTCTGGATACTTTTCATGGTCTACTTCAGATAAAAACATTTCTAATGGTCTTGCATAAATACCATTTTTATGGTTTGTTTTACCATTGTTATCCATGCAACGATATATAACTAATTTTTCTCCAGTTTCACTATGTTCTGCTACTGTAATTACAAGTGATTTTGCTCCTTTAAAGTGTCTCCACATTGTAAAAGGTTTTACTTCTCTTTCTTCCATATATTTTACTCCTTTCATATTCATGAAATTTATTGGTTTTAGAACTTTAAGAATAGGATATTTTTATTATATTTTTTTATATTTAAAGTGTCAATATTGTATTAATAAAAATTACCCCTCTGTTCTCACAGAGGGGTTGGATGCAATTATGCCGCCCATTCTTCCCATTGTTCCATCTCATTGATAATAACTATCATAAACCACGAAATTACAGCAAAGATACCAGAAATTAATCCCCACCAAAAATATAAGACATTACTTGGGTGGATTTCAATTCCATCTGGAATTGTAACTGAAACTCCTGAATCTTTTTGATCTGTCAATGTTTCTCTTAATTTCATAAGAACATTTGTCTTTTCAAGAGAAGTTGCATCTTCAGAAAGATTTTCTAGTTCAGAATATGATTCAGTCATATTTTTGTACCAGTATCCTATATCATTTTTTGGTTGATTTAGAAATATTGATACAACACCTTCTGTCAAATTATTTTCCTCTGCATAAGCAATAGCTTTTGAAAGTTCTTCCTTTGCAGTTTCAACAGTATTAGCGTCTGCTGCCCTCTTAATGTACTGGGTGCAATTCATATCAAACTGTGTTTCTTTTATCCACCGTACAGTCAACCATGTACCAAATACTATTGTAGATATGATAGCTAGAACATAAAAAATTTTTTTTGCGCTTTCCATTTTGTTTTCCTCCAATGTAATTTTTAGGGAAATATACAACATGTTACAAATTTATTATACCATACTTTACATAATTTTACAAGTATCTATAGTTTTTCGTATGATTCAAAAAATATTATTTTATCAATCTTGCAATTTTATGTAAAACATGATATAATTTTCATTGTAATATTTTTTTATTGCCTTTGAAACCACTAATTTCGGAGGCATAGCCCTCTGAACAATTAAAAGGAGGATAACATCATGAAAAAACAAGTACACTATGCAATATTGCGGGATATGCAAAAGTATATCGAAGGCTTTAATGCTAATGATTACGAGAGTAGCTGTGAATCCACTGACCCATCGGTAATCAAGTATGTAAGAGACTATTACGACAAGCATTTACCTGTTGATGCATTTGCATGGATGAGGGTAAACGAGCCTGATAAAAATTTGATTTACGTAGGAGGTTTCTATAATCAATTTCGTTTTGTGATTGATACACTTGGCGATTTGCTTACATCAACCTTCAAAGAATTACTCGACAATCTGCCACTTGTAATTTCTACCCACTATTCAAAATCGATAAAATTACCTGTATTTCAGATTAACCTTGAAAAATATGGTATAGAGATGGTACTTCGGTGCAATTTTTACGACTGGAAAATTTCAATAAAATCTGACAAACCTTTAGATTTTGATTACATGGGACTTTTCAATCCAACGGAAAATATTTCATCTGTTTACTGCGAAGGATTTCCTGAAGACAGAGTCTATGGCTGTTATGAACAAAATCACTCACAGTTTACAATCGAAATCGGTTCTGATTATGACTTATACACTTTCATTTTTTTACTCAAAAACTACTTGGAAAACAAAAAAGAGGATTAAGATGTACTTGTTGTAAAAAAGTTTGAATAAATTCGTTATTGGAGCCTATGATGGGGATCAAACCCATGACCTCAGCCTTACCAAGGCTGCACTCTATCGACTGAGCTACATAGGCATAAATCTAATCAATTTACTAACATTGTATGTTTAAAATTGATTATTTTAAGTTAAATTTTCTATATTTTTTGCTGTTTTCTTTCTTATTCTTTGTATTGCATTATCTACTGATTTTACTGGTGAATTTAGACTTTCTGCAATTTGGACATAACTTTGTCCTTCAATATATTTATTTAGAACTTGTTTTTCAAATGAACTTAATGATTTATTGATTGTTTTTTCAACGCTTTCAATGTATTCATTTTTTGTTATTGTGTCTAATGGATCTTCAATTGTGTTTGTGTCTAGAATATCTATAAGTGGATTTTCTACATCCCCTTCTTCATTTTCGTAGCTTGAATTATTTAAGGAAACATACGAATTAAGCGGTATATGTTTTTGTCTATTAGAGCCTTTCACAGCAGTAATTAGCTGTCTTTCAATACACATATTTGCAAAGCTTTTAAAAGAATTATCTTTTTCACCATTATAGCTTTTTACAGCCTTAAATAGTCCTATCAATCCTTCTTGTATAAGATCTTCTTTTTCTGCTCCGTTTATATAATATTTGCTTACTTTCATATTTACAGTTTCTTTATATCTTTCGATTAAAGATTCTAATGCTGTTTTATCTTCTTTTTTTGCTAGTTTAATAAGCTCTTCGTCTGTCATTTTTTCATAGTTAATTCCTTTAGAAAAGAATACATTTCCGCTCATCATCTTATATTATGCTCTCCTTATGCTGGTTTTCAGCTTAATTATATTTATAAATATGCTTAATGTCAATATTTTATTGCCATTTTCTTTAAAATATATTATAATATCAATGAAATTTTAATGTTCGAGGTGTAAAATGGCTTTTGATGGAATTACTTTAAGAAAGATTATTAGTGAATTACAAATTCTAATAAATGGTAAAGTTAATTATATTTATATACCTAATTCAAACAATATTGTTTTAGGTATTTATAATGGTGCAAATTATGCATTAAATATAGATACATCTGCTAGCAACTACAGAATTAATTTAACAACTAAGTCTAAGCCAAATCCTTTAGTTGCTCCTAATTTTTGTATGTTACTTAGAAAATTTTTAATTAATAGCAAAATAACTAAAATATATATGGATGGATTAGAAAGAATTTGTTTTATTGACTTTCAGTGTTTTAATGAAATGAACGATAAAGTAACTAGAACTTTAGTTATTGAGCTTATGGGAAAATATAGCAATGTTACTTTATTAAATGAAAATGAAATAATTATAGATGCTCTTAAGAAATTTGATGGTGATGGTATTTCTAGAAGTATTATGCCTGCTAGAAAATATACTATACCTACTTCTGAAAAAAAAGAGTTTACTTCTATTTCTGAAAAAGATTTTATAGATTTAATTAATAATTCTGAATATAAAACTTTAAATACTGCTATTCCAAATTTAATAAATGGAATTTGCAAACAATTTGTAAATTCAGCTTTAGAAACTTTAAGTTTATCTAATACAATTTCTACTTCTAGCTTAAGTGCATTATACAAATATATATACTCTATTTTAGATAACAACTGTGAAAAATCGTATATTGCTAGCTTTAAAGACAATTATTCAGTTTTTCTTGCAAATGATGTAAAGGATAATTTAAGTAGCAATTTTTTTATTGATGATTATTATTATGATAAATTATTAAATGAAGAATATATTGCATATAGAAATAATATTTTAAAAGTTCTTAGTGTTACTTTAGATAAAATAGTTAGAAAATTAGAAAATATAGATGAAAAAATTGCTAAAGCACAGAATATGGATACTTACAAAACTTATGGTGAGCTTTTAATTTCAAACATTTATAGATTTACAGAAGATTATCAAAAAGCAAAAAATAATCAAAACTTAATATTAATTACTGAAAATACTAAGTTTGTTGAGTTAGAAAATTTCTATGATAATAATAACTTAGTAAAAATTGAAATAGAGCCAAATATTTCAATTTCTAAAAACGCAGAAAAGTATTTTAAAAAATATAATAAGGCTAAAAATACTATTGAAGTTACAAATATACAAAAAGTCGAAACTCAAAAAGAGCTAAATTATATTGAATCTTTAGTTTATTCAATTGATAATTGTAAAACTATTGAAGATGTTGATGACATATATAATGAAATATCTGAAAATATATTATTTACAAACTTAAATTTTAAAAATAAATCTAATAATCATAAAAGAAAAAATAATGATAACACTTTAAATAATTTTATGAAATTTAAAGTTGATGATTTTGATGTATTTGTTGGAAAAAATAATAAACAAAATGATTATCTAACTTTTAAAGTTGCAAATCCAACTGACCTTTGGTTTCATACTAAAGATATTCATGGTAGCCATACTATTTTAAGATGTAATGGAATAACTCCAAAAATTGAAACAATTACAAAATGTGCTGAACTTGCTGCTTATTATAGTAAAGCAAAATTTTCTTCACATGTTCCTGTTGATTATACTTTAGTAAAAAATGTTAAAAAGCCTAATGGTTCGGCTCCCGGATTTGTTATATACACTACTAATAAAACTGTATATGTTAATCCAAGTTCTGAATTAAATTTAAGCTAAATCGTTGATTAAAACGTTGATTTCGCATCAACGTTTTATTAGTTAACTTATTCTTTTAATTTTGTGCATTATCTTCTTGAGGTGGTGGATTAAGTATTAAATCAATATCTTCATCTTTTAAAATCTCATCTGTTAAATATATTTTAGCATCTTTATTTTGATTTATTACCTCTAGAGCTATATCTTTATCTCCTCTTAGTCTTTTACTTGCATATTTTATTATTAGCCATTTATTTTTTACCGCTTCTAAAACAACTTCTTTATCATCTCTTAATTCTTGTGAAGCGTAGTATAATACTTGCCCATCACTTTTTACTGCTTCTAAAATTAAATCTCTATCAGATAAAAGTTTTTCACTTGCATAAGCTAGTGCCCAAGTTGCTTTATTTTTAATTGCTTCAAGCATAAATTCTCTATCGTTAAAATGTTCTTCTACTTCTTCTATTTTATATTCTACTTCATTATCTTCTTTTTCTTCGTCTGTTTTATTTTCTTCCATTTTTATTCAACCTTTCATCTGCCATCTTTTCCAATTCTTCCATTGTTTTGGTAATGACTCTATAACTTAACCTTATATTCAATATTTTCTATATAAGGAAACATTTCCTTAACAGCTTTATAAGTTATCATAGCTTTTTCTTGTGCTGGATTTCTACTTTTCTGTTCAACTAACTCCTGCATATAACAATTTTCATCTACTTTATATAAAGCATATCTATTTCTTACATAATCAAATAAAATCTTATAACCATTGTCTAAATCTTTATTTAATCTTTCTAAAGTATAATTTTCTATCATTTTTTACTCCTGAATAATTTCACTTTTTATTTTAAATTGATCTTGAGCATTTTTTATCGCATCTTCTTCAGTAGTTGAAGGTGATGTATAAGGATCAATTATAATTTTCTCATATTTAATAAATATATTCCAATATGCAAAATCCTTTTTATTATTACAAAATTCACTAAATTCATTAATTGATTTTACTGCACTTATTATTTCATCATAATTGTTTATTTCTATATATGTTTCAAATTTTAAAATAGTATCATTTACATCTTCTTTTACAATAAATTTTTCTTTTGTTTCACTTTCCCATTTATCAAAATAATATTTTTGACGACGAGCTATATAATCTTCTTTTAAATTTCCTTTATTTTTTATAGCATTAAATGTAATATCTATATCACTATTTTTTGGTTTTATAACATAATTACCATTTCCTCTATTATCAGTATCTTGAGAAATAATGTCTATTTTGATATTATACATTGACTCTATTGTATCTACCAAATCTATATCCACTTGTGATTTTATACTCATATATTTTGCATACAAATATATCCCTACAGCTACAAATGCTATAATAAAAATAATTGTAGCAAAAACCACATAAGTAATTCCTACTGTTTTCATAAATTTTACTATTTTATCAATCCATTTAATTTTATGTGGTTTTATATCTTGTATATTAATACCATATTTTTCTTTTTCTTTTGTTCTTCTATTTTGTTCCCACTCCTCTAGTTCTTTCCAATCATCTTTTTCACTCATATTTTTTCCTTTTACTTTATCATATCTTCAAATTCTTGTTCTGATATTATAGTTATTCCTAAATTCTGTGCTTTAGTAAGTTTACTTCCTGCATCTTCTCCTGCCAATACATAGCTTGTCTTTTTAGATACACTACTTGATGTTTTACCTCCAAAGTTTTCAATTATTTCGCTTGCTTGTTCTCTTGAATATTTTGATAGTGCTCCTGTAAGTACAAATGTCATATTTTCAAATCTATTATCTGTGCTTTTCTCTTTTAATGATTTAGTATTTATTCCTACATTTTTTAATCTATTTATCAAATCTATAGTTTGTCCTTCTCTAAAAAATGTATAAATACTATCTGCAATTATTTCTCCTATATCATTTTCACCAACTAAATTATCAATTTCTGCGTTCATTAAGTTATCTAGAGTTTCATATTTTTTACTTAGGTTTTTAGCAAGTTTATTTCCAACGTGTCTAATTCCAAATGCTGATATCAAATTTGATAAATCTCTATTTTTACTATCATTTATTGCATCTATCAAATTTTGAGCAAACTTCCTTCCGTTTTTCTTTAATGATGCTATATCTTCCAATTTTAAATCATAAATATCTGCTATATTATTAATTAATTTTTTATTTATAAGTTGTTCTACTATCTTATATCCTAAGCCTTCAATATCCATCCCACTATCAGATGCAAAATGTACTATATTTCTCAATGCTTTTGCTGGACATTCTATTCCTGTACATCTAATTGCTGATTCGCCTTCTTCTCTTACTGCTTGTGCTCCACATACAGGGCAAACTCTTGGCATTTCAAATTTTGTTTCTTGACCTGTTCTTTTATTTTTCAAAACTTCTACTACTTCTGGAATAACATCTCCTTGTTTTTGAATTATTACGTGGTCTCCTATCATCAATTCTTTATCTTTTATAAAGTCTTCATTATGAAGTGTTGTTTTTGAAATAGTTGAACCTGCTACTTTTACTGGTTCTAATATAGCCATAGGAGTAATTGCTCCTGTTCTTCCTACTTGGCAAATTATATTTTTTACAATTGTCTCCTTCTTTTCTGGAGGATACTTATATGCTACTGCCCATCTTGGCACTTTAAATGTTGTTCCTAATTTTTCTCTTAATTTTAAATCATCTACTTTTATTACTGCACCATCTATTCCAAATCCTAGTTCTTCTCTATTTTCTCCAATTTCTGTTACTGCATTTACTGCTTCTTCAATATTTTTACATAACTTTCTAAATGGTACTACATTAAATCCTAATTTTTGCAAATAATTTAATTCTTCTATATGTGAATTCCAATTTTTGTTTTCTGTTTTTTGAACATTAAAAATATAAATATCAAGTGGTCTTTCTGCTGTTACTTTTGGATCTAATTGTCTAAGAGAACCTGCTGCTGCATTTCTTGCATTTGCAAATAGTGGCTTTCCTAAAACTTCTCTTTCTTCATTTAATTTTTCAAAATCTTCTTTTGATATAAAAACTTCTCCACGTACAGTAATGTTTATTGGTTCTTCTAGTTTTCTAGGAATTGATTTTATTGTTTTTACATTTTCTGTTATATCTTCTCCAACATTTCCATCTCCACGAGTGGCACCTTGTACTAAAATACCATTTTCATATTTTAAAGCACAAGATAAACCATCTATCTTCGTTTCTACACAATAAGCTGTTTCTCCTGATTGTTTAATTCTTTTATCAAATTCATATAATTCTTCATAAGAAAAAACATCTTGAAGGCTAAGCAAAGGTACTTCGTGAGTAACTTTTTCAAAATCTTCTCTTGCTTTTCCTCCTACTTTTTGAGTTGGTGAATCTTTAGTTATAAGCTCTGGATTTTCCTTTTCCAAAGTTTTTAACCTATTCATCATCATATCATAATCATAATCAGAAATTGGTGAATTATCTTCTTCATAATATAATTTAGAATAATATTCTATTTTTTTTCTTAATTCTTCAATTTCCGTTTTCGCATCCTTTTTTGTAAATTGTTCTAATCCTATTTGTGTATCTTCGAAATCCATAGTTCCTCCACTTTAATCTTTAAGTAAATCTTTTCCACCTTTTAAATATTCATAACCTGAAAAAATTGTTGCTATTACACAAATGACCATAAATACTGTCATTGCAATATTAATTATATATTGTGGCATTGTCATAAATATACCAGCAGAACTATAATATGATTCAGCTATACTGTCAACTCTAAATATAAATTTTCCAAAGCCAAACTTATCTAAAAATGCTAATATTACTGCAATCATTTGTGTTACTGTTTTTATTTTTCCCCATTTATTAGCTGCTATTACATTTCCTTTCTTTTCTACTGCAATTAATCTATAACCTGATACTACAAATTCTCTAGTTATAATTATAATTGGAATCCATGCTCCTATAATTCCCATTTCAACTAATATTATCATAGCTGATATTACAAGAATTTTATCAGCTATCGGATCTAAAAATTTTCCAAAAGTTGTGATTTGATTATTTTTTCTTGCTAAATATCCATCTATTTTATCAGTAATTGAACCTATAATAAATATTATATCTAATATAATTGCATACATTGGTATACCTAGTAATTCTCCTGGTATATATGTACTTATTAAATATATTATAACCATAAGAGGCACTAATAAAATTCTAAATACAGTTAATTTATTAGGTGTGTTCATAAACTTTTTCTCCAATCTTTAAAAAATAGTATTTTCAACTATGTAGTTATTCACTACATTATTTTCATCTTCAATAGTATTTTCTTTTTGTCTTTGCTCATAAGTCTTTTCAAGTTCATCTATTAGATTTGTAAGTTCTTGCATATCTGAGCCAAACAAATTCCAATCATTATTTTTACTAGAATTCTTTATATTTTTATTAGCTTTTATAATAGAATTTATTAAATCATCAATATCTTGATTATTCTCAATTTCTATATCAACTGCTTTTGAACCTAAATTTTCGATAGCTTCTTCTAATGTATTACCAATTGCAACTTTATTACCAGATGCAACTACAACTCTTTTTAGTGTTGGCTTTTTAGTAGACTCATTTATATATTGTTGATAATATGTTTCAACATAAAGAAGTGTATTTTCTACTGGAATAACAATTACATTTTTGCTAATAGTAGTTCCACTAACATTTAAACTTGCTATATCAGATGCAATTGTTTCATCTTGATTAATTTGTGTTTCAAGTTGTAAAGGAGTTAATACATTTACATCTTCTGAAAATTCATAAATGCTTAATTTATTTTTTCCATTTACAGTTGTTCCAACCATATAAGAAATAAGATTTTGCTTACCATATCCTGCATAAGGTATAATTAATCCAACTTTTTGACTTCCATTTTCTTCTTTTACCATTGTATAATATGAATTCATTTTTTCTGCTTTACCATTATTTTGTGTACTTGCAACTTCCCAGAAATTATTTGCCCTATACATTGTTTCCGGCTGAGCGTTATGGTATTTTTCAATAATTTTAGATTGAATATTATATAAGTATTGTGGGTAAATAAAGTGTTTGCTTATATCACTTGGTATTTCTTCACTATTTAAAAATACATTTGGATAAATTTTATTATAAGCCATAATAATAGGGTCTGTTCTGTCTGTTATGTAAAATTTCATAGTTCCATCATATGCATTAATTAACACTTTAGCAGAATTTCTTATATAATTAATTTGTTTGTCAGCGCTAATATCAATTTTTTGTGCAAAAGGATATTCATTAGATACCGTATATGCATCAATTACCCAAACTAAATTTCCTTCATCATCTACTACTAAATATGGATTTTCATCATACATTAAATATGGAATAACTGTTTTTACTCTATTTAATATATTTCTATTTGTAATAATTTTGCTATCTCCAGTTACAGTTCCAGAAAAAGCTAAATTCATATTTCCTTCTTTTATTCCTAAAATAAGTCTATCAAAGAAATTTAAAGAAAGTCCAGCATCTCCTTGATATGTATAACTTGCACTTTCTTGACCAACAGTTGATGGATAGTCAAGTTCTGGCTTTTTACTATTTATAACAATAGCACTGTCATTTTCTAATCCAAAATAAATTCTTGGCTCTTTTATATTTATAGCATCTTCTTGTGATTGCTCAAAATCTTTTTGTATGTTAATTAAATTTCCATATTCATCTGTTGTACCAGCCATTGTTACAACAGCCCCGTAACCATGTGTATATTGATATGTTTTATTAGAATATGTTGCATTTTTATTTGATATTTCTCTTGGAGTTAAATATACTAATCTTTCTTTTCCCTCTATGTTGTAAGATGCAATTTGAGTATCTCTAAATGTATAATAATCTTTTACTGTTTGTGTTGATGATAATTCTTGAATAACTTTATCTTTCGTTACTATTGCAATATTTTCTAATAAATCGCTATTTTTTCTTATTTCATCTTCTGTTATTGTACCACTATAATTAATGTTTTTCTCATTAACACTATCAGTAGTTATGCTATATGCTTGTTTTGTCCTTTCAATGTTTTCTCTAATGTACCACTCATTTTTATCTAAGTCATTTGAGCCAATGAAAATTAATTGATATAAAGCTAAAACAATAGCTAAAATTATCAAATATATAGGAACCACCATAATATGTCCTAAAACTCTTCTTAGACTTCTTTCTTTCAAGCCTTTATAAGCTTTTAAAATTGAAAAGACTGCTAAAACTGCAAATATTATGTATCCTACAATTTTAATTGTTATATCTGCGTTACCTGCACCAAATAAAGAAAATTCCGTTCCATCTTCTAAGTGTATGTCCATAAATTTTTCATTTCCAATGTTAAGAACCATAAATGTAATTATAATTAGTCCTAATAAAAATGCTATTATTTTTACTCTAGAACCAACTTTACCAACTAAATCACATTTAGTAATAGATTCCCTAGATACACCATCAAAACTTATATTTAAAACAATAAGTGCATACGAAACTGCATAAATAAGAGTCGCTATTACTACTACTAAAAGATATACAAGTACAAATTGAATTAAAGGTTTTATAAATACAAAAAAGCTTATATCTATATTAAATACAGGATCTGTAATTCCAAATTTCGAACCACTAAAACATAATAAAATATTATTTAAAAGCATCCTTGAGCTCAATATACTTCCTATCAAAGCAATTATAAAAGATACTGATTTATTAGGAAACTTTGGCATTTCCTTTTTTTCATCATCAAAAAATACTTTTAAACCTTTTTTTAAAGTTTTATTTGTAAAATAAAATGACAAAAATAAGAAAATGAAATTTATAATAAATGTTATTGCTGTATATATAAAGTCTGTTTTAAATATAGATAAATAATTTTCTCCAATACCTTTTATTTCTATATAATTTCCTCTAAAATATATGTATCCAACAATTAAGACAATTAAGCTAATTAACAATACAATTTTAGTTCTTAATCTCTTAGTCTTTTTTACTTTCTTTGTTTCGACTTCTTGCACATTAGAATCTTTATCAATAACTTCTTCAGAGTTAGATTCTTTATTAATTTTTTCGCTCATTAAACTCTTTCCTTCCTATATAATAGCATTTATAAAATCTTTGCTATCAAAAGCTTCCATATCATCAATCTTTTCACCAACACCAATAAATTTAACTGGTATTTTTTCTTCTTTAGCAAGTCTTATAACAATTCCACCTTTTGCAGTTCCATCAAGTTTAGTTAAAACTAAACCTGTTATACCTGTAGTTTCTTTAAAAGACTTTAATTGTGATATTGCATTTTGGCCAGTTGAGCCATCAATTACTAGTAAAATTTCTTTAGAAGAGTTTGGTAATTCTCTATCAATTACCTTTTTCATTTTTTCTAATTCATCCATTAAATATTTTTTATTTTGTAATCTTCCAGCTGTATCGCAAATTAAAATATCTGCATTAATCTCTTTTGCTCTTCTACAACTATCAAATATAACAGAAGAAGGATCTTGATTTTCTTTTCCTTTCACAATTTCAGCATTTGCCCTATTTGCCCAAACTTCTAATTGCTCTGTTGCTGCTGCTCTAAAAGTATCTCCAGCTGCAATTAATACCTTTTTTCCTTCTCTTATATATTTATTAGCAATTTTACCAATTGATGTAGTTTTTCCAGAACCATTTACTCCTACCATCAGAATAACAGCTGGAGTATTAGATATATCTAAGCTTTGGTCTAAGTCTTTAAATATATTAGTAAGCTCATCTCTTAACGCATTTTTTACATCTTCTTGATCTTCTATTTTTTCTTTTTTAATTTTTTCTCTTAAATTAGAAATAATTTCCTCTGTTGTCTCAAACCCTACATCTGCCATTATTAAATTTTCTTCAAGTTCTTCTAATAATTCTTCATCAACTTTCTTAAATCCAAAATTGATTTTTGATTTTATTAGTCCTTGTTTTAATTTATCAAAAAAGCCCATATTAAAATTCTTTCCTTTCTAAATTAGCTTGAAATGAAAGTTTTTTCATTTACACATTTTAATACATAGAGTATAACATACTTTTTATTAAATGTGTAGATTTTTTACTTTTTTTATTTTATCATTTTAAGGAATATTTCTTTGTTAAATTGTAAAATTTAACATAAAAAAACCAGTTGTGCAAGCAACTGGCCAATTTAAATTATATTGTTTTTTTACTATCTTTATCATCTTCCTTTATCATTGCTTGTGCAAATATATATCTTGTATCACTTATTGATACTGATATACCTCCAATTGGTTTCCATCCCATTTTAATTCTTTCATTAACTTCCCTTTGAAGATTTTTTGCAGAATTTTCATATCTATATTTGAAAGAATCATCATCATATCTAGTAACTACACAGTATTTCATATCTTCACAACTCCTTTAATAATTATTAGCAGAGTCTTTTCATCTTGCACTGAAAAAACAATAAACAGTTCCAATAAAATTATACTACATTTTATGTAAATTGTAAAGTTAAATTTTAACTGCATAAAAAGAAGTGCAATCCATATTTATTTTGGATACACTTCTTATTTTCTCAATTGTTAAAATTCTTGCAATAATCTAT
>CANQCW010000008.1 GCA_947591055.1 uncultured Clostridia bacterium
TCTCTATTTTAATGAAAATGTAATAATTCTGTGGATAACTATTTTCTATTTTTTCAAAAAAAACCGAAACTTAAATTTATAAAAACTCTTGATTTTTTACCATTTATTTGATATAATTACAAACGTTGAAAAATACACACACAAACGGAGTATGAAATTGATGCCTGAAAAGGTAGTTTTATATGAAGAAATTTGTGGAGGTTAAAAACAAAAAGGAGGATTTTAAAATGGCAGTAGTTGCAATGAAACAATTACTAGAAGCTGGTGTTCACTTTGGACATCAAACAAGAAGATGGGACCCAAGAATGGCTGAATATATATTTCAAGCTAGAAATGGTATCCACATCATTGATTTACAAAAGACATCTAAAAAATTAGATGAAGCTTATGAATTTATGAAGGAACAAGCTGAAGAAGGAAAAACAGTTTTATTTGTAGGAACTAAAAAACAAGCTCAAGACTGTGTAAAAGAAGCAGCTGAAAAAAGTGGAATGTTCTATGTAAATGAAAGATGGTTAGGTGGAACTCTAACAAACTTTAAAACAATTAGAAAGAGAATTGAGAGATTAACTCAATTAGAAACAATGGAACAAGATGGTACATTTGATGTATTACCTAAAAAAGAAGTAGTTCTTTTAAGAAAAGAAATGGAAAAATTAAATAGAAATTTAGGTGGAATAAAAGAAATGTCAGGTATTCCAGATATTATCTTTTTAGTTGATCCTAAAAAAGAACATATAGCAGTTCAAGAAGCTAGAAAATTAAATATTCCAATTATCGGATTAGTTGATACAAACTGCGATCCAAATGATGTTGATTATGTTATCCCAGGAAATGATGATGCAATAAGAGCAGTTAAATTAATTACTGATGTTATGGCTAATGCTATAATAGAAGGTAAACAAGGAGAAAGCTTAGAAACTGAAGAAGTTGTAGCTGAAACTGAAGAAGCAAGTGAAGAACAAGCTTCAATGGAAGAAGTAGTAGCTACTCAAGAATCAGAAGTAGAAGAATAAAGGAGGATAAAAGTATGATTACAGCTAGTCAAGTTAAAGAATTGAGAGAAAAAACAGGTGCAGGCATGATGGACTGCAAAAAAGTTTTAACAGAAACAGACGGAAATGAAGAAAAAGCTATTGAATTATTACGTGAAAGAGGAATAATGAAAGCAGCTAAAAAGTCTGATAGAATTGCAGCAGAAGGATTAGTTGCAGCATATGTTAGTGATGATAAAAAAGTAGGTGCATTAGTTGAAGTTAATGCTGAAACAGATTTCGTTGCTAAAAATGCAGATTTCCAAGAGTTTGTAAAAAATGTTGTAAAACAAGTAGCTCAAAACAATCCAAAAGATGTTGATGATTTACTTTCTCAAAAATCTTTAGAAGACTCAAACTTAACAGTACAAGAAGTATTAACAAATAAAATAGCAACAATTGGTGAAAATATGCATGTAAGAAGATTTGTTAGATTTGAGACAGAAAATGGAAGTATAGTAAGCTATATTCATGGTGAAGGAAAAATTGGTGTTTTAGTTGAAATGGAAGGCGCTGATGAAACAGTAGGAAAAGATGTTTGTATGCAAATAGCAGCAGCTAAACCAGAATTTTTATCAGAAGAAGAAGTACCATCAGATAGATTAGACAAAGAAAAAGAAATACTTAAAGCACAAGTTATAAATGAAGGAAAACCAGAAGCAGTAGCAGAAAAAATAGTAGCAGGAAGATTAGGAAAATTCTATTCAGAAATCTGCTTACTAGACCAAGAATTTGTTAAAGATCCAAGCAAAAAAGTAGGACAAATGGTTTCTGAGAAAAATGGAAAAGTTGTAAAATTTGCAAGATTTGAAAAAGGTGAAGGATTAGAAAAAAGAGAAGAAAACTTTGCTGAAGAAGTTGCAAAACAATTACAATAATAATGAATTAAGTCAAATAAAAAATAAATTTGATTTTAAAGAATAAATGTATTGAAAACTCTCTAAACAAGGGTTGACACAAAAGTAAAATTATGATAAAATATTTTAGCGTATGTGTATTATCACATACGCTAGAAAAGATTTTTTATGCTGGAGGTGTATTTAATATGGCAACAAAAGGAGCAAGAGAACATATAACTTTAGAGTGCACAGAATGCCACAATAGAAACTATGTTACAGAAAAAAATAAGAAAAATAATTCTGATAGATTAGAAATAAAAAAATATTGTAGATTCTGCAAAAAGTCAACAGCACACAAAGAAACAAAATAGTTCTTGTATTTAGGAGGAATCAAAAATGGCTAAAAAGAACAATAAAAAGAAAGTTAAAAACAATAAAAAAGTAGTAGAAAAAAATACTAAAATAGTTGAAGAAGCTAAAGACGAAAAAATACAAGAAGAAATAGAAGTATCAGAAGTTAAAGATACTTCAAAAAGTAATGTAAAAGAAAATAAAAAAGATAAGGAATCTAAAAAACAAGCTAAAGCAGCCAAAACTGAAAAAAATGCAAATAAAAAGCATTGGTTTAAGGATTTTAAAGCAGAACTTAAAAAAGTAATTTGGCCAAGCAAAAAAGAGTTATTTAGTAATACTGTAGTAGTTCTTGTAGTAGTTATAGTTGTTTCTTTATTAGTATTTATATTAGACCTTATTTTTGATGGAATATCTACATTAGGAGTAAGACAAGTTGAAAAAATACAAAATAGTATTTCAAATGTAGTTTCAGAAAATGAGATATCTACTGAAAGTGATGAAAATTCTATAAATGAAGAAGACACTGAAAGCAATGAAGGAGTACCTATAGAGGAAACTAATACAAACGTAGAAGAATAAGTACGAATAAAACATTTTTTAAAGGAGGCTAAACATGTCTCAAAAAGATTATGATTTAGAACCAAGATGGTATGTAGTTCATACATATTCAGGATATGAAAATAAAGTAAAAACTGACTTAGAGAAAACAATTAAAAACAGAGAATTACAGGACTACTTTTTTGATATAATTGTTCCAATGGAAGAACAAATAGAAATAAAAGATGGAAAAAGAAAAACTAATTTAAAAAAGGTATTTCCAGGTTATGTTTTGGTAAAAATGATTGTTACAGAGGAAACTTGGTACATTGTTAGAAATACTAGAGGTGTAACAGGATTTGTTGGATCTGGAACAGACCCAATACCACTTACTGATTATGAAATTAGAAGGATGGGATTTGATACTCAATCAATAAATGTTGATTATGAAGTCAATGATAATATAAGAGTAATTAATGGACCATTTACAGATTTCACAGGAACAGTTACTGAAATAAACAAAGATAAGAAAAAAGTAAAAGTATTAGTATCAATGTTTGGTAGGGAAACACCAGTTGAACTAGACTTTTCAGAAGTAGAAAAAGTAAAATAAACAAAATTCTTAAACGCATATAATCGTTAGAGCAAAATTAAGATATTGCCAAAAGCTTTGCTTTTGTCGCAATAGCTATAGGTGTAACCAAAGATTTTGATAACGATTTATATAAATTATTTTTAATATACAAACCAAAGGAGGTGCTAAAAATGGCTGATAAGAAGGAAGAGAAAGAAATTATCATTAAATTACAAATTGAAGCAGGTAAAGCTACTCCAGCTCCACCAGTTGGACCAGCATTAGGAGGTAGTGGTGTTAACATCATGGACTTCGTAAAGCAATTTAATGACAGAACAGCTAAACAAGCAGGATTAATAATCCCAGTTGTAATTACTGTTCATCCTGATAAATCATTTGACTTTATAACAAAAGAACCACCAGTTGCAGTTTTAATTAAAAAATCTATTAATTTAGCTAAAGGTTCTGGAAAGCCAAATAGAGAAAAAGTTGGAAAAATAACAAAGGCACAAATTGAAGAAATAGCTAAGCAAAAAATGCCAGACTTAAATGCAGGTTCATTAGAATCAGCAATGAGTATGGTTGCTGGAACAGCTCGTTCAATGGGTGTTACTGTAGAAGATTAATCAAAAAATTGGGAGAAGTAAAACTACTTCGATATAACCAAAGGAGGGTAAAATGAAAAGAGGAAAAAGATACCAAGAAAGTGCAAAATTGGTAGATTCAAAAAAATTATACTCTGCAAAAGATGCATTAAGTATAATTGAAAAAATGCCTAAAACTAAGTTTGACCAAACTGTTGAACTACATGTAAAATTAGGAGTTGATTCTAAATATGCAGATCAACAAGTAAGAGGTACAGTTGTACTTCCAAATGGAACAGGTAAAACATTAAAAGTTTTAGTATTTGCTAAAGGACCAAAAGCAGATGAAGCAAAAAATGCTGGAGCAGATTTCGTAGGAGCCGAAGAATTAATTCCTAAAATTGAAAAGGAAAATTGGTTCGACTATGATGTAGTTATAGCAACACCAGATATGATGGGAGTTGTAGGAAGATTAGGTAAAGTATTAGGACCAAAAGGATTAATGCCAAACCCTAAATCAGGAACTGTAACAATGGATGTTGCAAAAGCAATCTCAGATGTTAAATCTGGTAAAGTTGAATATAGACTAGATAAAAGTAATATAATTCACCTAGGATTTGGAAAAATCTCATTTGGTGTAGAAAAATTATTAGAAAACTATGAAACAATAATAAATGCAATTATAAAAGCAAAACCAGCAGCAGCTAAAGGTCAATATATCAAGAGTGTATCAATAGCACCAACTATGGGACCAGGTTTGTATATAGACCAAAAATAATTTAAGCAATCGGTTAAGTAAAATAAGTAATTATTTTAACTTATAGCTGTAAAAAACAGCATATAATAGCCAAAGACAGTAGGCATAAAGGAAGTCCTACCGAGGTTAAATATAAGAGAGAATATAAGTTCAATCTATATTTGCCTTGTGGCTATGTAGATTGAACTTTTTTATAATTAGGAGGTGAAAAAGAAAAATGGCAAATAAAGCAATCATTGCTAAAAAAGAAGCAGAAGTTAAAGAATTAGCTGAATATTTAAAATCTTCAAATTTAGTTCTTTTAATAGATTACAGAGGAACAACAGTTGAACAAGATACAAAAATAAGAAAGACATTAAGAGAAACAAATGCAAATTGCAAAATCATCAAAAATAATATTATAAAAAGAGCTCTAGAATCAAATGGAGAATCTGGATTAGATGATTTATTAGAAGGACCAACAGCAATAGTTTCTACAACAGAAGATTATTTATCAGCATTAAAAGTATCATATAAATTTTCAAAAGAAAATGAAAACTACAAAATAAAAGGTGGAATGATTGAAGGAAAAGTTATGAGTGTAGAAGAAATTATTACACTTGCAAAACTTCCATCAAGAGAAGAACTTCTATCAAAACTTGCTGGATCATTATTACAAACAATTTCAAAAGTTGCAGTTGCAATTGACCAAGTAAGAATAAAGAAGGAAGCAGAAGCCGGAGCTTAATGATTTAAGCACATACAAAAAAATTGAGATTTTAAGTTAAAAAACTAAAAAACAAAAATTAAAACTTAAACTTAAAATTTAAAAATTAAATTTAAAATTAAAAATTAAATTAAAATTTAAAATTAATTGTAATCAGCCATGATTACAAGGAAAAAGGAGGAATTTAAAATGGCAAAAGTTGATGAAATATTAGAATCAATTGACAGCTTAACAGTAGTTGAATTAGCTGAATTAGTAAAAAATATCGAAGAAAAATATGGAGTATCTGCAGCAGCAGTTGCAGCACCAGCAGCAGGAGCTGTAGCAGGTGGAGCAGCTGAAGAAAAATCAAGCTTCAATGTAGTATTAAAAGATGCAGGAGCACAAAAAATCCAAGTTATAAAAGTAGTTAGAGATGCAACAGGATTAGGATTAAAAGAAGCAAAAGACTTAGTTGATGGCGCTCCAAAAACAGTTAAAGAAAATGTAGCAACAGCAGACGCTGAAGATTTAAAGAAAAAATTAGAAGAAGCTGGAGCAACAGTAGAATTACAATAATAAAATATAAAGCTTTAAAAATAATTTTAAATAAAGTTCTTTGTTATTAATAACAAAGAGCTTTATTTGATTTTAACTCATATAATCGTTGATACGAAATCAAAGATATTGATACTGTTAAGCTTTAACTGTTACAGTATCAGTATGAAGTAGCTTTTTGGCAACGATTTATTTCAATTTATTATAAATTATAGCATAGAATTAATTGACTTTAAGAAATATAAGTTATAAAATATTAAAGACTACATATATTTAACAATTAAGTATAAAGGAGTTCAAACAAATATGATTATACTATTAGATGCAATGGGTGGAGATAATGCTCCAGATGCAACAATAAGAGGTGCTGTAAGTGCCATAAATGAGGTTGAGGCAGAGGTAGTTTTAATAGGAAAAGAAACAGTTATAAATACTAAAGTAAGAGAATTTTATGGGAAAAGTTTAAAAGACATATCTCCAAGATTAAGTATTTATAATTGCAATGATACAATAGAAATGGAGGATATTCCAACTCAAGCAATAAAAAATAAAAAAGATTCTTCTATGGTTGTTGGCTTTAATTTACTAAAAGAAGGAAAAGGAGATGTTTTTATTTCTGCAGGAAATTCAGGAGCACTTCTTACAGGAGCAACTTTAATTGTTGGAAGAATTAAGGGTATTGATAGACCAGCACTAGCCGGAATTTTACCTTCTTATCATGGCAGTTTAGTTTTAATGGATTGTGGAGCAAACACTAATTGCAAGCCTATTAATTTACTTCAATTTGCTCAAATGTCAACAATTTATATGCACAACACACTTGGAATAGAAGCACCAAAACTAGGACTTTTAAATATTGGTACAGAAGAGACTAAAGGAAATGAACTTGTAAGAAATTCATTTCAATTATTAAAAAAATATTCTGATGAATTAAATATCAATTTTATTGGAAACATAGAAGGAAGAGATGCTTTTTCAGGTGATGTCGACATAGTTGTTGCAGATGGATTTACAGGAAATGTATTCTTAAAATCGGTAGAAGGTTTAGGAAAATTTATAAAAAAATCATTAAAAGAAAGTTTAATGCATAATATGCTAAGTAAGGTAAGTACTTTACCAGCACTTCCTTCAATAAAGAGATTTTCAAAAATGGTAGATTACAAAGAATATGGAGGAGCGCTTTTCTTAGGAGTACAAAAACCTGTTGTAAAGGCTCATGGCAGTAGTGATGAAAAGTTATTCAAATTTACTATAAAACAAGCAGAAAACTTTGTTAAGAATAAAGCAGTTGACCAATTGACCGAGATATATGAATCTGATTTGAATAAGGGAAAAATGCAAGAAATAAAGGCATTTATACAAGATTTAGAATCAAAATAATATTTTTTAAAAAAGATATTGACAATTAAATTACATTGTATTATTGTAAGAATATAGAAAATTTGTATTTATAATTAATACTGAGAGGGGGTGTAAGAGTAATGAATTCAGAAGAAATATTTGATAAAGTTAAAAAGATAATTGTAGAACAATTAGGTGCAAGTGAAGGTTCAATAACATTAGAATCATCATTTATAGATGACTTAGGAGCAGATTCACTAGATATTGTTGAATTAATAATGGCATTAGAAGAAGAATTTGATATAGAAATTCCAGATAGTGATGCAGAAAAAGTTGCAACAGTAGGTGATGTAGTTGATTATATAAAAGATCACGTAGCTTAATAATACAAATGAAAAGAAGGAAATAAAACCTTCTTTTTTTATGTTTTTTACGCTATAATAAAAATAATTGCTAAAGGTAACATAAATACGATTAAAAGATGATTTTTGATAAATAATAGATACAATAAATTGGAAATGTGAAACAATAAAATTGTTTCATATTTTTTTGTTAAATAATTAAGAATAACGCAAGAATTAGATGGTAAAAATATTGAAAAACAAGTAAATATATTATATAATCTTAAAAAGCAGGTAAGCAGAAAGGATAAGATTAATATGGACATAGAAGAAAGTATAGGTTATACATTTAAAAATAAATCTTTATTAGATGAAGCATTAACTCATATATCTTATGCACATGAAAAAGGTATAAAGAGTAATGAAAAACTAGAATTTTTAGGAGATAGTATACTAGAGTTTATTTCTAGTAAATATTTATATGATAAATTTCCAAAGCTAAAAGAAGGAGAACTTACTAAATTAAGAGCACAAGTTGTTTGTGAAGATAGTCTATATGAAGTTGCTAAAAAACACAACATTTCACAATTTATAAAAGTTGGATATAGTGAAGCATTAAGTGGAGGAAAAAATAAGCCAACTATTCTTGCAGACAGCATTGAAGCAATCATTGCAGCCATTTACTTTGATGGAGGATTAGATGAAGCAGAAAAATTTATAATAGATAATTTGGCTGAATCTATGGAAATTGCAAGTCATAATGTTGGTCAAAAGGACTACAAGACTGTTTTACAAGAAAAGCTACAAAAAAATGGTGATGTTCATATTGAATATAAAGTAATAGAAGAAAAAGGACCTGACCACGACAAAATTTTTACATCTGAAGTTATCGTTAATGGAAAAGTTTTAGCTACTGGAACAGGTAAAAGCAAAAAATTAGCAGAGATGCAAGCTGCAAAAAAAGCATTAGAGAACAATAAAGCGGAATAATTAGAACTGAAAATCACAGAAATTAACTGGAAGGATTAATTTATGAAAAAAGAATATATAATACCAATTTTTGTACCAAATTTAGGTTGCCCAAATGATTGTACTTTTTGCAATCAAAAAAAGATTAGTGGAGAGACGAGTAATGTTAATGCAGATGATGTTAGAGAGACTATTGAATATTATTTAAAAAATTTTAAAGATAACTGCAAATATGTACAAGTCGCATTTTTTGGTGGAAGCTTTACAGGAATTGATATAGAAAAACAAAAAGAATTATTAGAAGTAGCAAATGAATACATAAGAAAAGGAAAAGTTGGAAGTATAAGAATTTCTACAAGACCTGATTATATAAATAAAAATATTCTTAAAATTTTAAAAAAGTACCACGTTAATACGATAGAACTTGGTGTTCAATCTTCTAATGATTATATTTTAAAGAAAACTAAAAGAAATCACACTTTTGAAGATGTAAAAATGGCATCAAAGTTAATAAGAAGATATCGTTTTACTCTTGGACATCAAATGATGATTGGATTGCCTGAAAGTACAGAGATAGATGAAATAAATACAGCCAAAGATTTAATAAGATTAAAACCAAAAATGGTTAGAATTTATCCAGTTTTAGTTATCAAAGGAACACAGCTTGAAAAAGAATATAAAGATGGAGAATACAAGCCTCTTACTGTTGAACAGGCTGTAGAAAGAGCAAAAACAGTTACATATATGTTTAGAAAAAAGCACATTAATGTTATACGTATAGGTCTTCAAAATACTGAAGAAATAACAGATCCAAAAGATTCTAAAAGTGAAGTCGTTGCTGGTCCATATCATCCAGCATTTAGACAATTAGTGGAAGCGGGCATGTGGTATGACAGCATTGCAGAAAAAATTAAAAACATAAATACTAAAGTTAAAACTATTGAAATAAGGGTCAACTCAGAAGACATAAATAATGTAGTAGGCCACAAAAAAGAAAATATTACTAAACTTAAAGATATATATGATTTAGATGTAATTGTAAAACAAGATGAAAAACTAAAACCAGGAAAATTTGAAATAGAAATTATTGAAACATTTTAGAAAAATCAAAGATATAAGAATACTAAAATGCAAATAGAATTTAATGATTTTAATAAAAACTGAATTAGAAAAGAGAAAATATAAATGACTATAGAAATTAAATGTGATAATTTTGAACCAAAAGATGTTTTTGAGTGTGGTCAATGTTTTAGATGGAATAGAGAAGAAAATGGAAGTTACACAGGAGTTTTCAACAAATATGTATTAAATGTGGAAAAGAAAGACGGAAAAATTATATTTACAGG
The DNA here is from genome assembly GCA_947591055.1 of uncultured Clostridia bacterium. GTDB lineage: Bacteria > Bacillota > Clostridia > TANB77 > CAG-508 > CAG-793. The sequence continues at coordinate 9,920 of CANQCW010000008.1, forward strand.
AAATTGTAATTCCATAGAAGAAATCAAGAATTATTTTGACTTAAGTAGAGATTACAAATCTATAATTAATAAGCTTGAAACTGTTGATGATAACTTAAAAAACAGTATTTCTTATGGAAAAGGAATAAGAATACTTAATCAAGATTTATGGGAAACTATTATTTCGTTTATAATTTCTGCTAACAACAACATACCTAGAATTAAAGGTATTATTGAAAGAATATCAAAAGCTTATGGTGAAAAAATAGAGTTTGAAAGTAAAGAGTATTATGCGTTTCCAACTCCTAAACAGCTATCAAAAGCAAGTGTAGAGGATTTTAGAAAACTAGGTTTAGGTTTTAGGGATGAAAGAGTTTTTGAAACAACTAGAAAAATTGCAAGTGGAGAATTTGATTTAAATAAGCTTTATGAAATTTCAACAAGTGATGCAAGAGAAAAATTATTAGAATTAGCAGGTGTTGGACCTAAAGTTGCAGATTGCATACTTCTATTTTCAGATTTAAAAAGATTTGATGTATTTCCAATAGATGTATGGGTAAGAAGGGTAATAAATGAACTTTATATTCACAATCCTGATGAAAACAAGGTAAGCAAAAAAGAAATACAAAAATTAGCTGATGAAAAGTTTGGTGCACTTCAAGGAATTGCACAACAATATTTATTTTATTGGAAAAGAGAGGCTTAAATTAAAAGGAAAACTAAAATTTTTAAGTTATTGAAAAGAGGATTTATTAATAAAAAGCAAAACTAAAGAAAAGTTTGCCTCAAAAAGGAGAAAAAAATAAATGGAAAAAATTAAAGCTTATTTTAACAAAGAAAGAAAAACGATTTTTTTTATAACATTTATAACAAGCATAGTAGTACATTTTCAGCTTTATGCACTTATGATAACGGGAGCAGACAATTTAATTAATAATATTTATCATCAAGCTAATGTATGGGAAGTAATGTTATTAAGATTTGGACTTTCTATAATGCAAGCAATAAAAGGAAATATTGTTTCACCAGTATTAGTAACATTAATTAGTAGTGCACTTTTAGGAATAACAGTCCTTTTAGCACAAGATATTTTAGAAATAAAGAACAAATATTTTAAATACATATTAGCAATACTTTTTGCAGTAGCTCCAAATATATCGGCAACCCTTACATTTTTCTATTGTTCAGATGCTTATATAATGGGAATGCTTTTAGCAACACTTTCAGTATATTTAGTTAGAAAATATCAAGATAAAAAATGGATAATATTATTAAGTGGATTATTACTTGCATTTGCAATTGGTATGTATCAAACTTATTTATCAATAACAATGTGCTTATGTATGTTTACATTAATAATTGATTTATTGGATAAAAAAGAATTAAAGCAAATATTTAAAAATTTATTTAGATATATATGTATGGGAGTGATAGGAGTTATCTTATATTACATAATTGCTCATTTGGTTGTACTATTTTCTAACTTACATGTAGCAAATTATAGTGGCGCAAATCAAATAGGATTAAATACTTTAGCTAATTTTAATAAATTATTACCTGAAGCATATCAAAGCTTTTTCAACTATTTCTTTAATGATAATATGATACCAAATACAATTTGGCATACAAATATTTTTTATATAATAATTTTTGCAGTATCTTTGATTTCAATGTTATACATTAGTATAAAAAATAAAAAGATATCAAATATAATTTTAACTGTAATCTTTATAGCATTATTACCTATATGTTTTGGAATAGTAGAAATAGTAGTTCCAGATGTAGATATACATATTTTAATGGCATGTTCTATGATTTATATCTTTTTACTTTTCTTCAAAATACTTGAAATGCTACCTAAAAATACTATATCAAAAATAGGTAATTATGCAGTAGTATTTTGTAGTTTAATAATAGTTTGGATATACATTTGGCAAGATAATGCATCATATTTAGCAATGAAATTAACACAAGACCAAGCAGAGGCAGCTATTGGAAGGATAGTTACTCGTATTGAGGAATTAGACGGATACAATATAGATATGCCTGTTGTATTTATAGGAAATTTTGAGTGTCCAGATTACTTGAATAAAGATAATGCAAATGTAGATACCAACAAAATATATGATAGGTCTTGGGGATTTATAGCAGATTGGCCAGTAGTATGGTGGGGAAATCAAGATAGTTGGAAAAAACTACTTTATGAGTGCGAAGGTGTTAATATAAACGTTGTTGGTGAAGATAAGTGTAAGGAAGTTCTTGAAACAGAAGAATATAAAAATATGGGTCAATACCCTGATGATGACAGTATAAAAATAATAGATGGAACTGTAGTTGTAAGATTATATAAATAAAACAAAAAAGGAGGGACTGCTTTGAAAATTATATATGGAGTTTCTGGTACAGGAAAAAGTGAATATATTTTTAATATGATAAAAGAAACTGATGCTAAGAAAATATATATAATTACTCCAGAGCAGTTCTCTTTTACTGCTGAAAAAAGACTTTTAGATTCAAGCAAAGAGGGTGCTACTTTAAAATGTGAGGTTCTTTCATTTGAAAGGATGGCTTATAGAGTTATAAAAGAGATGTTTGGAGAATCATATAAAAATATCGAAAAGTCTGGAAAATCACAGATTATTTTAGAGGCAATTTTAAAACATCAAAAGAACTTAAAATTTTTAGGAAAGTCTCAAGAAAATATTGATACGATTCTTACACAAATAACAGAATTTAAAAAACATAATATTAGTATGCAAGCTTTAGAAAAGCAAAAAGATGAGACTCAAGATGAATATTTAAAAACAAAATTAAATGATATGCTAATTATGTATAAAGCATTAGAAGAAAATATAGAAGGAAAATTTTTAGATGAAAATGACCTTCTTACAATTTTAGCTGAGAACCTACAATCAAGTCATCTTTTTGATGGAGCAACTTTTTTTATAGATGAATTTGCAGGGTTTACTAAGCAAGAATATTCAGTAATATCTGAATTAGATAAAATAGCAAAAGAAATTTATATAACTGTGTGTACAGATAATTTAAGAATAACAAATTCGCCTGAATCAGATATTTTTTATGATAATAAACAAACTGTGCAATCTCTTTGTCAGATTTGTGATATAGACAAAGATAAACAAATAAAATTAACAAATAGATATAGATTTAAAAATGATGAATTAGCACATTTAGAAGAGAATTTATTTGCGATTCCTTACAAAGTGTATAATGAAGAAAATAAAAATATAAAACTTTATCGTTTAGAAAACAATTATGAAGAAATAGAACAAGTTGCAAGTAATATAGTAAAGCTTGTTAGAGATGAAGGGTATAGATATAAAGATATAGCTGTAATATGCAATAATATAGAAAGTTATTCAAGTCTATGTAAAGCAATTTTTGCAGAATATGAAATCCCTGTTTTCATAGATACTGAAAAAGACATTACACAAAATTTACTTATAAAATATGTTTTAGCAATATTTGATATATTTATAAAAAATTGGTCTTATGAGTCAGTATTTAACTACATAAAAACAGGATTTTTAAATCTAGGCGAAAAAGTATATGATTTAGAAAATTATTGCTTAAAATGGGGAATAAAGGGCAATAGATGGTATGCAGAGCCTTGGAATTATGAAAAAGAAAAAAGCAAAGATTTAGATATATTAACAGATAAGAAAAGTAATGACATTAATTTTAATATAGAGCAAGAGATAATTACAAAGCCACTTTTAGATTTAAAAGAAAAATTAAAAAATAAACAAGCAAAACAAATAAGTAAAGAAATTTATAACTTTTTAGAAGAACAGATTGATAAAGAAAAATTAACAGAAGAAGAAAAAGAAGCTTGGAACGTTATTTGTGATGTTTTAGAAGAAATTTCTGATATTTTTGATGAGAAAAAATTTTCATTTGATGACTATTCAAAAATATTAAAAATAGGTTTGTCATCTAAAGAATTAGGACAAATTCCACAAACTCAAGATAAAGTTATTGTAGGAGATTTAAATAGAAGTAGAACTCATAAAGTAAAGGCTGTATTTATAATAGGTGTAAATGATGGAGTATTTCCAAGTAGTATTTCAAAAGAAGGTTTTTTCAATGATAAAGATAGGGAAGAACTAAAAAAATCAGGTTTTGAACTTGCCAAAGGTACAAAAGAAAAAATGTACGAAGAAAACTTTAATATATATAAAGCATTTTCAACAGCTGAAGAAAAGCTATTTATATCATATCCATCAAGCGATTTTGATGGAAATAATTTAAGAAAATCTTTAATTATATCGAAACTAAAAAGAATATTTCCAAAACTAAAAGAAATGGAAAAAGAAGAGGATGAAGTATTAACAAAAAATATTACGTTTTCTAAGCTTTTGAATAATATAGAAGATGAAAATTGGAACGAAGTATATCAGTGGTATAGTAAAAACTATAAAGAAAAGTTGGAATCAGCAATAAAAGGTCTTGATTTTACAAATGTTCCAGAAACACTTGATAAAGAAGCGGTAAAAAAATTGTATGGAGAAAACTTGCGAACAAGTATATCAAAATTAGAAGCATATAGAACTTGCCCATTTTCTTATTTCTTGAGATATGGATTAAAGTTATCAGATAAAGAAAAGCTTAATATAAAGCCTATAGATACAGGTACATTTATGCATAAAATAATAGACGAATTCTTCAAAAGAACAGATAATGTTAAAGATATTTCAGATGAGGAAATAAAAAATATAATAGAAGAAATAGTAAATGAAGAATTGCTTACAGGTGGAAAATTTATGCTAAATAGCAAGTATAGAATTTTAGTACAAAGACTAAAAAGAGTGCTTGAATTGTCAATTAAGTATATCGTAGAAAGCTTGAGATGTAGTGAATTTGATGTACTAGGAACAGAAATGGTATTTGGAAGAGGAGCTAATCCTCCAATAGAGGTAAAATTAGATGATGGCAGAAAAGTATTGATAGAAGGAAAAATTGATAGAGTAGATATTGCCAAAATGCCTGATGGAAAATATATAAGAATTATAGACTATAAATCTTCAAGTAAAGATTTAGACTTAAATAAGTTTGATGCAGGCTTGCAAATACAATTAGTTACTTATGTAGATGCAGTATGCAAAGAAAATACTGATGTAGCACCTGCTGGAGCCTTGTATTTTACATTGCTAGAGCCTAAGATATTAGGAAATACAAAAAATATTAGTAAAGAAGAAGTAGAAAAATTAATAAAAGAAAATTATAAAATGCAGGGATTGGTTTTAGCAGACGTTAATGTAATAAAAGCAATGGATACAAACTTAAAAGAAGGAAAATCAGATGTTGTACCGGTTACTATAAATAAAAGTGGAGAAATAAATTATTCTAAATCAGATACAGTAACAAGAGAAGAATTTGAAAAACTACAAAAATATACAAACAAAATAATTAAACAAATTTCAAAAGAAATAATAGAAGGAAAAATTGACTTAAAACCTTATTATAGTATGAAAGAGAAAAATACACCTTGTAGATTTTGTGAGTATAAATCTATATGTCAGTTTAATCCAAAATTTAAAGGAAATGATTATAAATTTATAGAAAATAGAAAGAAACAAGATATTTTAGATAGTATCAAAGAAGATTAAATTAGAATTAAAATGTTGTAATTTTTGTGGTTAGCTACCCGAAAATTACAATGTTTTAATCTTAAAAAGGAAAAGGAGATATAATGAAATTAGTAGTTCAAAGAGTTACAAGAGCAAGCGTAACAGTTGAAAGAGAAGTCGTTGGAAAAATAGAAAAAGGATTAATGGTATTGCTTGGAATAGGAGAAAATGATACAGAAGAAATAGCAGATTTTCTAGTAAATAAATTAGTAAATTTAAGAATATTTGAAGATGAAAATGAAAAGATGAATTTATCAGTTAAAGATGTAGGAGGAAAAGTTTTAATTGTATCTCAGTTTACTTTGTATGGTGATGCAAGTCATGGAAATAGACCTTCATTTACAACAGCTGCTAAACCAGAATTTGCAGATAAATTGTATGAATATTTTTGCAAAAAATGTGAAGAAAAAGTTCCAGTTCAAAAAGGTAAATTTAGACACCATATGGACGTGGAACTTGTAAATGATGGACCTGTAACGATTATTTTGGAAAAGTGATATTGACTCCATATATAACTTCAGGAATACACATTATATTCCAAGTATTATTATCTCCTTGAACAACGTTTGCGGCATTTGCCATATAACCATAAGTAAAAGTAATTTTATTATCTGCAATAGAAAAATTTCTTGCTCCAATCCAACCGTCTTTCATCTTTATACTTATAGATTTTTGACAACCATCATCAGATAAATCAATCAAGTTATAATCGTAATATTCTGGATTACCAATTTGATATCTACTACGAATTAAAATATATTTATAATTACTTAGTCCAGGACAATCTGCAGTAAAATTTCCAATTTTAGTTCCTGGATTTGCATTTTTCCATAAAATATTGCAGCTACTTATATTACTACTTAAAGTACTAATTTTGCTATTAGTATCATAATATCCATTACTTGGTATTGTTAATTGAGTATACTCTCCACTAGTTGTTACTGAACTTGTTGTAACGGTTTGACTACCATAGTTTGTCATGCCACCTATTATTTGATTTCCATTTACCCATGCTTTTTTGTTATTTAATATTTGTGCTGCTGTTGCATCTCCTGGTGTTAAATCTTTTAGTGATTTTACAGTTATTGTTCCTCCACTTGTATATCCAGCTGGTATTATTTTTTCTCCTCCTGCACTTAATTCTTCACTTAGTTTCCCATTATTTTTCATTTGTCCTGTTAATAATGAACCATCTTTTGTTAAAAATGTTTTGGTTTCTAATACATCTGCTACAGTTGCTGTCATTTCATTACTTAATGTTACTATATCACTTATTGCTTCTACATATTTTTCCTCTGTATCGTATACTTTTACTCTTACATAATAGCTCTTTCCTAAATCTAATTCTTCAAATATATGCTCATATTCTGTTTTATCTTCTGATACTGTTTCTTCTGTTGTCCAATTTTTTCCGTTATCTATGCTATATTCTATTTTACTTGCTTCGCCTTCTATTGTTAAGTTTACTTTTATTGTTTGCTCCTTTGGATTTCCTTCTACTGTAAATGTTTTTATTGTTACTGATGCTTTATCTTCTCCTTCATCTCCGCCTACCACTGAAAAATCACTTACATATTGTTCTAACATACCTATTTGGATTTGTTCTTCTTCTGCTGCATTTTTATACTTCTCTACTGCTTGTCTTGCTCTTTGAAATAATCCATTACTTCCTGCTATTTGTGATATTGTTACTCCTGCCAATATCAATAACAATATTATTGTTACTACTAACGCTATTAATGTTATTCCTTTTTCTTTTAACTTTTGTTTTCTCTTTTTATTTTTTGGTTGTAAATACAATTTTTCCTTATCTTTCATTTGTTCAGTCCTCCATTTAACATTATGTAATTTTTATTAATGTAAAAACTTAATAAAAAAGCAAAAAATCTTATAATCAGCTCTGTGCAAGCTTTTTATAAGATTTTTGCTTTTCATTTTTTATTAAATTGTTACAAACTTTTAATTTTTATTTTGTTGAATTTATCCCTATATTATGCTATTTTTTTAATATAACAATTTTTATTAAGTTTTTACATTAATAATATAAATTCATTTATCTTTAATAAATTCATTTTAATTTATTTTTAAAATTTCATTAAATAATATTACAAAAATTCATATTAAAATCTTTATCTGACAAGTTATTCCATTTGACAAAATTTAGAATATATAGTATAATTAGAAAAGTTATTACCCAGAAGGGGTAAAGAAGAGATTTTATATTAATAGTTTAAGAGATAAGAGAAAAGTAAATAATATTTAGTAGGAGAGAAGAAAGCTAAATATATATTTAGGTAGTTTTTGTATGGAAACTATCTCTATTTAGACGTATAAAATAGAAAGGAAGAGAAAATGGAGGAAAAACAAAAGGGTACATTTGCGTCTTCTAGAAGAAAAGAAAGCGCAAAAAAGAGTGAAAATACAAGGAGAAGTAATTATAAAAGAAATTATAATAAAAAGACTGAAAAAAGAGATAAATCAATATTAGATTTTGGTTTTAAGAAAAGCAACTTAAAGATAATTGCTTTAGGTGGACTTGATGAAATAGGAAAAAATATTACTATATTTGAATATGAAGATGAAATCATATTAGTTGATTGTGGATTAGAGTTCCCTGAAGATGACATGCTTGGAGTTGACTTAGTTATACCAGATGTAACATATTTAATTAAAAATAAAGAGAAGATAAAAGGATTGATAATTACACACGGACACGAAGATCATATTGGTTCAATTCCATATATTCTAACACAAGTAAATATGCCAATTTATGCAACAAGACTTACTGCTAAATTAATCGAGCACAAACTAGAAGAACATCATTTATTAAAAACAACAAAAATGCATATAGTTGAGCAAGGTGAAACAGTTAGTTTTAAAAAGATGAAGGTTGAGTTTATAAGAAGTTCACACAGTATTCCAGATGCAGTAATGCTTGCAATAAGTACACCAGTAGGAACAGTTATTCATACAGGAGATTTTAAAGTTGATTATACTCCTATTGATGGTCAAATGATGGACTTAGGTAGATTAGCAGAGTTAGGAAAACAAGGTGTCTTAGCACTTTTATCAGATAGTACAAATGCTGAAAGAAAAGGCTTTACTATGTCTGAAAAATCTGTAGGACCAGTATTAGAAAGTTTATTTGATGGATGCAAAAAGAGAATTGTTGTTGCAACATTTGCATCAAATGTTCATAGAGTTCAACAAATTGTAAATTGTGCAGTCAAGTTTAACAGAAAAATCGCAGTTTCTGGAAGAAGTATGATGAACATGATTGATGCTGCAAGAGAATTAAACTACATTGATGCTCCAGATGATTTATTTATTGATATAGATTTAATAAAAAATTATACAGATGAACAATTAGTTATAATTACAACTGGTAGCCAAGGGGAAACAATGTCTGCTTTAACTAGGATGGCTAATGGAGAACACAAAAAAGTAACACTTACAGGAAATGATTTAGTAATAATTTCTGCAAACCCAATTCCAGGTAATGAAAAGGCTGTTTCAAAAGTTATTGATAAATTATTAAAAATAGGGGCTGAAGTTGTATATAATACATTAGCAGATGTTCACGTTTCAGGACATGCTTGTCAAGAAGAACAAAAACTTATAATGGCATTGACTAAACCAAAATATTTTATACCAGTTCATGGTGAATATAGACAATTAACAGCACATAGAGATACTGCAATTGAAATGGGGATTCCAAGAGAGAATATATTTATTTCAAGCAATGGTAGAGAAATAGAACTAAATGAAAATGAAGGAAAACTTACAGGAACAGTTCCATACGGAAGAGTAATGGTTGATGGATTAGGTGTAGGTGATGTTGGAAACATTGTTTTAAGAGATAGACAACATTTATCACAAGATGGTTTAATCGTTATAGTTATGACAATGGATAATAGTACAGGAGAAATAGTATCAGGACCTGATGTAATTTCAAGAGGTTTCGTTTATGTTAGAGAATCTGAAAATTTAATGGAACAAGTAAAAGCTTTTATAAGAGAAGAAATTAAAAACTTAGAAAGCAGACACGTTACAGATTGGTCTATAATAAAATCAACCCTTAAAGATGATTTAAGAGATTTTATATTTGACAAAACAAAGAGAAATCCTATGATATTGCCAATAATAATGGAAGTTTAACTATTCATAGCTTGATATTAGGAATAACATAAAAAAGATAGCTCTAATGAGCTATCTTTTTTGTCTTCTTTTTGTGTCACAGTTAACATAAGTTACTCGACTTTGTATTTTCATCTTAATATATAATATGCTCATTGTCAAGTATAATATACCAAAATTTTGTTTAATCAACCAATTTTATTATTAATTTTTTGCATAAAAAAGAGAGTCGCGATGAACTCTCTATAATCTTCTATAATGCCGATAAACTACTTAACATAATTTATAGCTTAATATATTTTGATTATACAATATATTATGCTTATTGTCAATAAAAATATACTCTTTTCCTTAATTTAATTTCTCATTTCTATATATTCTTATATAATGTTATTTAGTATATAATTCAATAATTTTTTGATCTATTAAATCCATACTTTCATTTGATAATTTTATACCTGATAAAATATCATTTTTACTTTTGGGATTATATATTCTTTGCTTGCTAATAGTGGTTATTTGCGTTATACGGGCTATACTACCTTCTTTCATTTTTCTTATTTCAAATAATAATTTTTGAAGGTAATTTAATTCAATTGAAAGACTTTTGGAAATTTCAATTGAGTTTTCATCATGAGAATTAGTAGCTAATATTTCTTGTAATTTTTCTTTTATAATTTGATATTGTTTATGGAATTTTTTGTATAATGAAGAGTAAAGTTCATCTCCTAAATTTAAATCATAAGAATTATTTTTCTTACTTGGTTTTATAGATGATAAAGGAACAACATTTATAGTTCCATATGATAAATTATCAGATTTATTAATCACTACACAATAGTGTAAACCACCTAATTCATTTCCGACATTAAAACCAAGATTAACTTTAATTATATCTCCGCGTTTATATCTTTTTAATTTATGAGTATCAAATGTTCTTTCCTCGTCATGATAATTTGAGAAATCCTTTATCCAGTAAGCTAAAACATTGCTTTTTTTATATTCCTTCATTTCAATATGTTTATTAAAAGAGACATCTAATCTTTGCAATGCACTATTTTTACGAGCAATAGTTTCACTTTTTTCATCTTCCAAACTTACTTGAACCTGTAGAAGTTTCATATTTTCTTTAGCATCATTTAATAATTTATTTTCTTTCATGCATGGTAAATTATACCATATAGAATTAAAACTTGCAAGATATTTTTTAATAATAAAAAGACTAGATTTTTTTAGTTAATTATGATAGAATATATATGTTTTAAAAGGAGATATGTTATGGATTATAAAGAATTAGCAAATTTAATTTTTCCAAATGCTAAACCAATTAGCTATTATGAGGATAAATATAAAGTAAGAGATTTAAAAGAAGGAGCAGTTGTATCAAGATTTGCACCAAGTCCAACAGGATTTGTTCATATTGGAGGATTATATCAAGCTTTAGTTGCAAGACTTATAACTAAAAAAACAGGAGGAGTATTTTTCTTAAGAATTGAAGATACAGACCAAAAAAGAGAAATTGAAAATGGAGTTACAGATATAGTAAACTCTCTAAAAGATTTTGATATGGAACCTGATGAAGGTATGTTTTCTGATACAGAAGAAAAGGGTGAATATGGTCCATATAAGCAATCATTAAGGAAAGATATTTATCAAGCTTATGCTAAATATATGATTGAAATGGGAAAAGCATATCCTTGTTTTTGTTCTCCAGAAGAAGTTGAAGAAATTAGAAAAAAACAAGAAGCTGCAAAGCTAAGACCAGGATATTATGGAGTATGGGCAAAATGCAGAAATTTAACTTTAGAAGAAATGGCAGAAAAAATAAAAAATGGTGAAAATTACATTGTAAGATTTAAGTCTCCGGGAAGAGAAGATAGAAAAATTAAGCATAAAGATATTATAAAAGGAAATGTTGAATTTCCTGAAAATGACCAAGATATAGTTATTATTAAAGCAGATGGCTTACCAACATACCATTTTGCGCATGCTGTTGATGATCATTTAATGGGAACAACACATGTTATAAGAAGTGATGAGTGGCTTTCTTCAGTTCCACTTCACTTACAATTATTCCAAGAATTAGGATTTAAAGCTCCAAAATATGCACATATTTCACCAATCATGAAAAACGATAATGGAAATAAAAGAAAGTTAAGCAAGAGAAAAGACCCAGAGGCTGCTGTTTCATATTACAAAGAAGAAGGAATTCCAGCTGAAGCGGTTAAAGAATATTTAATAAATATTGCAAATTCAAGTTTTGAAAATTGGAGAAGAGCAAATCCAGAAAAATCTATAGAAGATTTTGATTTTGACTTAAATAAGATGAGTGTAAGTGGTGCACTTTTTGATATGGTTAAACTTTTAGATATAGGAAAAACTGTAATTTCTAAAATGTCAGCAGAAGAAGTTTATAATGAATCTATAAAATGGGCAAAAGAGCATGATGATGAACTTTTAAAGATGTTAGAAGACAAAGAATATAGCTTGAAAGTTTTAGGAATAGAAAGAGGAAATAGCAAGCCTAGAAAAGATATTTCTAAATGGTCTGATGTAAAAGATAATATAATTTATATGTATAAAAAGCCGGAAGAATATGATTTTGACAAAATATCAAGAGAAGATGCTAAAAAAGTTATTAATGAATATTTAAAAGTTTATAATGAAAATGATGATAAAGATACTTGGTTCAATAAAATTAAAGACACAGCTGAAAAATGTGGTTATGCAAGAGAAGTAAAGGAGTATAAACAAAATCCAGAAAAATGGCCAGGACATGTTGGAGATGTAAGTACAGTATTAAGAGTTGCTATTACTGGAAGAAGAAACACACCAGACCTTTATGAAATAATTAATGTACTTGGAAAAGATGAAGTTATTTCAAGATTAGAAGCAATTTAATAACCGCTAAAGAATTAATTTATATTATTGTTTTAGATATTTGATAAAAGAAGGGAAGTTCTTTCAAAATGGAATTTAACATTGGAGATAAAGTTAGAACTAAAAAAGTTCACCCTTGTGGAAGTAAATTGTGGATTTTAACAAGAGTTGGAGTTGATTTTAAACTTCAATGTCTTGGATGTGGTAAGACAATTACAATGCCGAGAGAAAAAGCATTAAAAGCAATTACTAAAAAGGAAGAGTAATATAATGAAAAACGAGCCTACAAGTGTAGGCTCATTTTTTCAAATTACATTTAGAATTGAATATTTTCTTCTCCAACTGTAAGTAAAGGATTGACATCATTTACTTCGCAAATTGGAATCAGAGAAAATTCATCCTGATGTAACTCCAAGTAGCAATCGCTAATCTTAATGTAATCTGCCATAAGTTGCAACCTCCTTTTAATTTAAATCGGAGGCTTCCCTCCGAATTTTTGTAGTTTCGAAGAGAATATACTCAACCTAATAATATTATACCATACTTTACATAAAAAAGCAAATTTACAGCTTCATTAGCATGTATATTTTGCCAGAAATTTGTTAATAATAAAAATAAATTTTTAGAAAAGGAAGGTTTTAAAATGAAAGTTGATGAATGTATGTGTTGTGGAGTAAACTCTGTAAAGCCAGATGATAGCTTAAGACAATGTGCTAAAATAATGAGTAACAATAATATTGGATGCGTTCCAGTTTGTGATGGAGACGATTTAGTAGGAATTATAACTGATAGAGATATTGTTTTAAGAGCAGTTGCAGAAAACAAAGATGTAAATACTTTAACTGCTAAAGAAGTTATGACTATAAATCCATATACTTGTGAATGTGGATGTGATGTTGAGGAAGCAGAAAAAGTAATGTCAGAATTTCAAATAAGGAGAATTCCTATTATGGAAAACGGAAAAGTAGTAGGTATGTTAACATTGGGTGACCTAGCGTTAAGCAATGAAGATAGACCTAAAGAAGTGTGTAAAACAATGAAATGTATATGTGAATAAATCGTTGTCGAAAAGCTACTGCATACTGATACTGTAACAGCTAAAGATTAACAGTATCAGCATTTTCAATTTCGTGCCAACGATTATATGGGGTACAATAGAAAATAGACCAAAGTCATTATTGATTTTGGTCTATATAAATGGATTTACATTATAGTATCATCTATAATTTCCCATACTTTTTCTGTATAAATTTTTCTTTCAGATGAAAAAGGTAAAAAGGTTAAATCATGAAGAGGATTTAACTCATCTGATAAAATTTTAACTTGTTCATCTACCTTAGTAACAGCAATTTTATCAGCTTTATTTACAATTATTAAACATGGAAGATTATGATTAATTATAAAATTATACATAAGCTTATCATTTTCAGATGGAAGATGTCTTATATCAATTAAAAACACTACTAACTTGATATTTTTTCTAACAACTAAATATTCTTCAATAAAGTTTCCTACTTTTATTTGTTCTTGTTTAGACATTTTGCTAAATCCGTAACCGGGCAAGTCAACAAAATAGAAAGTATCGTCAACATTATAGAAATTAATTTGTCGTGTTTTTCCAGGAGTATTACTTGTTCTAGCTAATTTTTTTCTGTTAAGCATTGTATTTATAAAAGATGATTTACCAACATTAGATTTTCCAACTAATACGATTTCTGGCAAATCTCCTTTTGGATATTGATTTTTTCCTACAGCTGATATTTCAAATTTTGGATTTTTTACTATCATAAAAATTTCCTTTCAAATATATTATTTTAGAGCTTTTTAACTTAAAGGTGTTAAAAAGCTCTATATTGAAAAACGTTGATACAAAATCAACGTTTTGAAACGTTTTATTTAACTGGTTCAATTTTTTCTAAACCACCCATATATGGTCTTAAAACTTCTGGTACAGTTACACTTCCATCTTCATTGTAGTTATTTTCAATAATTCCGATAAGGCCTCTAGGAGATGCAACAACTGTATTGTTTAAAGTATGAAGATAATAGTTTCCTTTTTCACTTTTTACTCTAATTCCAAGTCTTCTTGCTTGTGCATCGCTTAAATTTGAACAAGATCCAACTTCAAAATATTTTTGTTGTCTTGGAGACCAAGCTTCAACATCGCAAGATTTTACTTTTAAATCTGCTAAATCACCAGAGCAACACTCAAGTTGTCTAACAGGAACATTCATACTTCTAAAGAAATCAACAGTAAGTTTCCACATTTTATTGTAGTAATCCATTGATTCTTCTGGTTCACAAAGAACAATCATTTCTTGTTTTTCAAATTGATGAAGACGGTATAATCCTCTTTCTTCTAATCCATGAGAACCAATTTCTTTTCTAAAACAAGGAGAATATGATGTCATTTTAATAGGTAAATCTTCTTTTTTTATGATTTGGTCCTTAAATTTACCAATCATAGAATGTTCTGAAGTACCAATTAAATATAAATCTTCACCTTCAATTTTATACATCATAGCATCCATTTCTTCAAAAGACATTACGCCAGTAACAACATCAGAACGTATCATAAAAGGTGGAATGGCATAAGTAAAACCATTATTTATCATATAATCTCTAGCATAAGCTAAAACTGATTCGTGAAGTCTAGCAACATTTCCAAGCAAATAGTAAAAACCAACACCACTTGTTCTACCTGCTGATTCCTTATCTAAACCACCAAGTCTTGCAATAATATCTGCGTGATGAGGAATTTCATAGCTAGGAACAACTGCCTCGCCAAATCTTTGAACTTCCACATTTTCTGAATCATCTTTTCCTATTGGAACAGAAGGATCCATTATATTAGGAATTTTCATCATTCTAGATTTTATTTCTTCACTATATTTTTCTTCTAATTTTTCATTTTCTTCAAGTTCTTTGTTAATATCTTGAACTTGTTTTTTTATTTTTTCAGCTTCATCTTTTTGGCCATTTTTTATTAAAACACCAATTTGTGAACTTAAGGAATTACGGCTACTTCTTAAAGAATCTCCTTTTAAAGTTGCTTCTCTATTTTTCTTGTCTAATTCAATAACTTCATCAACTAAAGGAAGTTTTTGATCTTGAAATTTCTTCTTTATATTTTCTTTGACTAAATCTGGATTTTCTCTAATTAGCTTAATATCTATCATAAAACATTATTTCCTTTCCAATGTTTTCATATAATACAAGTAGTATTTTACCATTTTTTAAGGAATAATACAAGTTTTTTAAAGATTTTTTTGTATATTAAATGATTGTTACAAGTAGAAAAAATATGAATATTTGGAAATTAATGTGAATATAATATTAAGTGTAAAATAAATTGTTTTGGAGGATAAATGGAAGAAAAATTTTTAACTGATAAATTTTTTATAGAAATGACAGAGGAGGAAGAAAAGAAGGAGATTTTAAGAAATATAATAAATACTAGAGCACAACTTACAAGTGCAAATAGAAATTTTGAATTTGCAAATACTAATGATTTAATTGATTATTATATTTATAAAATAAAAGCAATTCAATCAAGACTAGATAGTTTGATAAAACTTGCAAAGGTAAGAGGAATAGAAGTAGAAAAATTAGCATAAAAATAATTTGTCCATCATAGAATTAAATTAAAAAGGTGGGACAAAGATGGACAATAGAATTATTTTAGTATTTTTAGGCTGTTTAGCAATTCTTGTTATATTTGGAAAATATTTTGCATTTCCTTTAAAGAAAATATTAAAGCTTGTAGGAAACTCAGTTTTAGGAGCTTTAATAATATTTTTAATTAATTTAGTTGGAACATCATTTAATTTTCATATAGGATTAAGCATAGTAAACTCAGTAATTGTAGGAATATTAGGAATACCGGGAGCTTGCTTATTAATATTGTTAAAAGTGTTTGGAATAATATAGATGTTATAAATGATAAGAAGTAGAATATCACCCATAATGATACAATTTAGCAATAGATACATATTGTTTTAAAATTTAATTAAGTAAAAACGGATAATATATTGATTAAATCAAAGTATATCCGTTTTTTATGCGATTAAAAAATTAATATAAATATGATTTCAATTTTTGACCAAAGTACAGATTGACAAAAAAATGAATATCTACCGATTTGACAAATACTATAAATATGTATAAAATCGAAACAAGTGTAAAATTGAATAAATGATATATTTTATTCAAACAATTCATGAAAAAATTAAGTAAAGAAGAGGGGATTGAGTTATGAAAAAATCAGTATTAATTATTATAGGAATAATTGCTATTATAGCGGTATTTCTAATATCAGGATATAATGGGATGGTTTCTAAACAAGAAACAGTAGATAGTTCATTATCTAATTTGGATGTGATGTTACAAAGGAGGGCAGATTTAATTCCTAACTTAGTTAATACAGTAAAAGGATATACATCTCATGAAACAGAAATAATAGATAAAATAACAGAAGCAAGGGCTAAACTTGTTAGTGCAAATGGAATTGAAGAAAAGTCAGAAGCAAATAATGAATTATCTAGTTCTTTAAATGCTTTAATGTTGGTAGTTGAAAACTATCCAGATTTAAAATCATCAGAAAATTTTCAGCAATTATCAGATGAGCTTGCAGGAACGGAAAACCGTATTGCAGTAGCAAGAAAAGATTATAATGATGCAGTAAAAACATTGAATACATCAATAAAAAGATTTCCAAATAACATATTAGCAGGTATTTTCGGATTTGATGAAGCAGTATATTTTGAAGCAGATGAAAGGGGTCAGGAGGTTCCTAGTGTTAATTTTGAATAAAAGGGGAATTGATAAATTATTATTAAGTGTATTTATTATAATAAATATATTAAAAATCCAATCTTTTGCTATAGTACAACCCACTTCTGATTTTTATGTCAATGACTATGCAAATTTGCTTACAGAAGATACAAAAAATTATATAATAAATACCAATGTTAATTTGCAAAAACAGACAGGAGCACAAATTGTTGTTGTTACAGTTGAAAATTTGGAAGGAAATAGTCTAGAAGATTATGCAACAGAGCTATTTAGAAGCTTTGGAATAGGTGATAAAACCAAAAATAATGGAATATTAATGCTTTTAGCATTAGAAGAAAGAGAATTTAGAATCGAAGTTGGTTATGGACTAGAAGGAGCTCTCCCAGATGCAAAATCAGGAAGAATACAAGATCAATATATAATACCTTATTTATCACAAGATGATTGGAACGAAGGAATAAAAAACGGTTTTGATGCACTTGTAAGTGTTGTTGCACAAGAATATGACGTAGATATTGAAACAGATACTGGAATTTATGTAGATGATTCAGAAGATATGGAAGGAAAATTATCTGCACTTTCTGCAATAACAATGTTCAGTTTTTTTGGAGGTGCAATAATAAGAAGTGTTTCCTCAGCACTTTCTGGTAAATCTAAAAATAATACAAAAAAGTTTTTTGCAATAATATATGCTCCAATAATATTTTTACTAAATTGGATAATAATAAACGAATTGATTATAGACTTTATATTTACAATATTTGATTCATTTATATTTTATGCAATATTGTTTGGAAAAGGTAGTTACTTTATTGGAGGTCGAGGCGGATACTATGGCGGATTCCACGGTGGAGGACACTCTGGCGGAGGATTTTCAGGAGGAGGAGGTTCTTCTGGAGGCGGAGGAAGCTCAAGAAGTTTCTAACTTTAATTATAAATTATAAAAAAATAAAAATACATTTTTTAATGTATTTTTATTTTTTAGATATAAAGAATTATTCAACAGTTACTGATTTAGCTAAATTTCTAGGTTTATCAACATCAAGCTTTTTATTTTTTGCAATAAAGTATGCAAAAAGTTGTAAAGGAACAATAGAAATAATAGGTGATAAAATTGGATTTATTTCAGGAATATTTATTATATAATTAATTTTATCATTTATTATTCTTTGGTTAGTAACTAAAATAGAATTAGCACCACGAGTAATAGATTCTTCAAGATTACTCAAAGTTTTTTCATAAATATTTGGATTAGTTGCAATAGCAATTACAGTTACACCATTTTCAATTAATGCAATAGGTCCATGTTTCAATTCTCCTGCTGCATAAGCCTCAGAGTGAATATAAGAAATTTCTTTTAATTTTAGAGATCCTTCCATTGAAACAGCATAATCTGCACCTCTACCTATAAAATATAAATCTCTTTGATTATATACATGGCTTGCAATTTCTTTTATTGTATCAATAGTAGTCAAAACATCTTTAACTTTTTCAGGTAATTCAAGTAAAGATTGTTTAAAAATATTTAAGTCCGAGTTTTCTATTCCAAGACGTTCTGATATGTAAATTGCTAAAATATTTAAAAGAGTTACTTGACATACATAAGCTTTAGTTGAAGCAACTGCAATTTCTGGTCCAGCATGTGTATATAAAGTGTAATCAGAAATTCGTGTAATAGAACTTCCCATAACATTGACAATAGAAATAGTAGTACTACCAAGAGATTTTGCTAGCTTTAAAGCAGCAATTGTATCAGCAGTTTCTCCTGATTGAGTAATAAAAATGCATAAAGTATGTTCATCAATTAAAGGACTTCTGTAACGAAATTCAGAAGCCATATCAACTTCAGTAGGAATTTTGCAAAACTTTTCAAAAGAATATTTTGCAGCAATTCCAGCGTGCATAGCAGTACCACAAGCAACTATATATATTTTGTTAAAATTTTTAAAATCTATATCGTCTAATTCAAGGTTAACATTTTTATCAAGAGAAACTCTTGAGCCAATAGTTTCTCTAATTGCATTTGGCTGTTCAAAAATCTCTTTTAACATGTAATCTTCAAAACCATTTTTTTCACTACTTTCTGCATCCCAATCAATATTTTTAATATCTTTTTGAATCTCATTTAAATCTATATCAAAAAATTTAACTGAATTTTGTTCAATTATTCCAATTTCTTCTTCATCAAGGAAGTAAAATTTATTTGTGTGAGATAATGCAGCAGGAATATCAGAAGCAATAAACTTTTCATCATCTTTTATTCCAATAACTAAAGGACTATCTTTTTTGGCAACAATAATTTTATCAGGAAAAAGAGGGGAGATGACTTCAATGGCATAACTACCCTTTAGCTCTTTTAATGTTTTAGAAATTGCTTGCAAAATGTCGCCTTTATAATTCAAATGAATTAAATTAGGAATAACTTCAGTATCTGTTTCAGAATATAAGATATAACCATTATCTAAAAGCTTTTGTTTAAGTTCAAGGTAATTTTCAATAATTCCATTGTGAACAACTGCAAAAGTTTTAGAATTGTCAAGATGAGGATGAGCATTTTCTTTAGAAGGAGAGCCGTGAGTTGCCCATCTTGTATGTGCAATGCCAACATTTCCTTGTAAAAGTTCTAAATCTTTATTATCTTGTAAAACCTTAACTCTACCTTTATCTTTAACAAAATCAATTTTATAAGTATTATTAAATGAATTTAATACAGCAATTCCAGCTGAATCATAACCTCTATATTCTAATGAAAGTAGACCATTAATAAGAATAGGTACAGCTTTTTTATTTCCTATGTATCCAACAATTCCACACATAATATGCCTCCTTGCAATATTCTACTACATTATAATATATAATAATAGATAAAAAAGTGCAATAAACTTATTTATAGTAAAAAATATTATGTTCACCTATACATAAAAAAAGAAGATATGTGTAGTACTCCTCACATATCTAACTTTGACAATAATAATTTGGTTACTTTTATTAAGTCATGATTAGTATAACATTATTTTTTTTAATTGTCAATTATTTTTATTAATTTAAGTTTCGGTTTTTTTTGAAAAAATAGAAAATAGTTATCCACAGAATTATTACATTTTCATTAAAATAGAGA
>CANQCW010000009.1 GCA_947591055.1 uncultured Clostridia bacterium
CCGAACACGGAAGTCAAGCTCCAAAGTGCCGAAGATACTAGTGGGTTACCCTGCGTGGAAAATAGGTTGTCGCCAGAGTATATATTCCTCGTTAGCTCAGTTGGCAGAGCGCTCGGCTGTTAACCGATAGGTCGTTGGTTCGAGCCCAACACGGGGAGCCAAAAAAGAAGTCCAGTAAAACTGGGCTTTTTTTAACTTTAAAAGTAAATTATATTGTATAAAATACTTGTTTTTTATTAAATGTGATGATATTATTTAATATTTTAAATTAAATAGAATTGATTAAAATATACAAATATGTTATGATTTTGTATATAAAATAATAAAAGGAAAATACAATGAAAAATATATATTTTATATTAACATTTACTGGCTCGTGGTTATCTAAAAGAGTAAGAGAATACACGAAAAATGAATATTCACATGTATCTATTTCTTTAGATAAAGAATTAAATAATATGTTTAGCTTTGGCAGAAAAAATGCTTATAATCCATTTCGCGGTGGATTAGTCCAAGAATACCCTAATAAGGGAACTTTTAAAAGATTTTATAATACAAAATGCATAATATATTCTTATGAGATAACAGATAAAAGTTATAATTTATTAAAGGAAAACATTTCTGAAATGTATGCTGAAAAGAAAAAATATAAATTTAATTTCTTAGGCTTATGTGCTGTAATGTTTAATAAAAAAATTACTAGAAAATATAGATTTTATTGCGCTGAGTTTGTAAAATATATTTTACAAAAAAGCAATGTAAATGTTTTACTTCCTGAAATTGTGAAGCCAGAAGACTTTCAAAAAATTGATGGAATAAAAGAGATTTATAAGGGATATTTAAGAGATTATAAGGTTAAATAAAGATACAAAATACAAATATACAAACAAATGCAAATAAAACGCAAATAAAGCAGAATAAAATAAAAATGTAAATACAGATGAAAATGAGATAAAAAAATATAAAACATAAAATAAAGTAAAAGGAAAAAAATATGGACAAAAAAAGTAAAATATTAAAATTTGCTCTAATGATTTTTGTAATAGCTATAATAACACTTGCTATAATATATATATTACCTGTTGTTAAAGAATTATCTACATCTGAAGGTCAGCAACAATTTAAGGAAAAAATAAACAGTTTAGGTTTTTTAGGCATTGCTGCACTTTTTGGACTTCAGATTGCACAAATTTTCTTAGTTATAATTCCTGGTGAACCAATTGAAATTTTAGCTGGTGCTTGTTATGGTGCTTTAGGAGGTTTTTTATTTATTGCAATTTCTTCTGCGATAATTTCTGCTATGATATTTGTTTTAGTTAGAAAATTAGGCAGAAAGTTTGTTTATAATTTTTTCTCTAAAGAAAAAATTGATAAAATAGAAAATAGTACTCTTTTTAAAAACTCACAAAAAATAGAAATTATAATGTTTTTATTATTTTTAATTCCTGGTACTCCTAAAGATTTATTAGTGTACATTGCTGCTCTTTTACCTATAAAACCATTAAGTTTTATAATCATTTCAACTATTGCAAGAATTCCTTCTATTGTTTCTTCTACAATAGCTGGTGATAATTTAATTGCTGGTAATTGGAAAGTGAGTATCATTGTTTATGTTGTAACTTTTGCTATTGTGGGGATTTCTATTTTTATTATTAATAAATTTGATAAGTCTAAAACTACAAAAAATGTTTTAGATTCTATAAAACGTTCTTAAGTATGCAATTTTAGAATATTTTGACTTATTAAAATATTTTTCGACAAATTTTATAATTTTCCTTGATTTGGTATTTTTTTTATGCTATAATATGGTTGGACTTAAAAATAAAAAAGAGGAGGTACCAAAATGAAAACTACTGGTGTTATTAGAAAAATAGATGGATTAGGAAGAATTGTTATTCCAATGGAAATTAGAAATAAATTAAATATTTCTGAAAATGATCCACTAGAAATACATGTTGAAGGAACCATGATATCAGTTAAAAAATATGAGCCGGATTGCACTTTTTGCGGAAGTTCAAAAAATGTTATAGAATACAAAGGTAAAATTATTTGCGAAAAATGTTTAAGTGAACTTAAGAAGAAGTAAATTAAAGTTGACAAAATAAATCATAGAAGAGATGAAGATGAAAATATCTTCATCTTTTTTTGAAATAAATAATTTTTCCATTTTTTACAACTTAAAAGTTGACATAAAAAATATTTATTCCAGATTTATGTATAAAAAACAAAAAAAGTAAAAAAATAAAATTATGAATAAGTTTATGATAAGTAAAATAATAACTTTAACTATAATATTTTTTATAACATTAGAATTTTTTTTAATGTTTTTTAATGTTTCAAATGTTAGAGCTGATTCTTTTAGATATGAGTATAATTCAAATAATTTAGATTATCCTGGATACAAAGAAAGAATTGATGCTATTAAAGCTAACCATCCAAATTGGAAGTTTATCATAATGGAAACTGGTTTAGACTGGAATGATGTAATTAACAATGAATATACTGGTCATTTTGGAACACCAAGCAATTTAATTCAAGGAAAATCAGGAGGATGGATTTGTTCTATTTGTGGTTCAAGAGTTTATGATACTGGGAACTGGATGTGTGCTTCTGAGTCAGCGATTAGATATTATATGGATTCAAGAAATTGGTTAGTAGACAGTCCATATTTATTTCAATTTTTACAAATTGATTATATGGAGACTTTAGACCAAGATGTATATTCTTCTCTAAATGGTACTTTTTTATATTCAATGGATACGGCAACTATTATAAATAGAGTATGCAAAGAACAAAATGCTAGTCCATATTTTATAATTGCGAGGATATTACAAGAGCAAGGAACTTCTGGTGGTATGACATACAAAATGCAAGATACTGATGGTAAAATTTATTATAATTTATTTAACATTGGTGCAACTGGAAATTCAGAATATGAAGTTTATTCTAATGCTTTATCTAAAGCTAAGAGTGAAGGATGGACTAGTTTAGAAAGTTGTTTGAAAGGTGGAATTTCATTTTTAATATCTTCTTATGTTTCTTACAAACAAAACACATTATATTTAAACAAATTTGACGTGGAGTCATATCTTGGTCTTTATTCACATCAATACATGCAAAACATAGAAGCTCCAAAAAATGAGGCTATTTCAATGTATAACAAAATGAAAAATGCTAATTTGCTTTCAACTAATTTAACTTTTATTATTCCGGTTTACAAAAATATGCCAGAAACTGCAAGTCCTTCACCAGATACAGCAGGAGAAGTTTTTCCTAAAAATATAAGAGTAAAAGAAGGTCATTTTGGAATAATGGTAAGAGCAGGTAGAAGCACAGATTCTTCTATACTTGGAAGAATTTCAGGCAGTAGCGAAGTTATACTTTCTGTAGAAAGATTTAATGATGGATGGCATAAAATTGTATTAGAAAATGGAACTGTTGGGTATTTGAAATTTAATACTGATTATTTAGAAGAAGTTGCAGATGTTATAAATTGTTATGAAGAAAAAATATTAAATAATAATTACACTTTAAGGGCAGGACCTGGATTTGAGCATACTGAAATAACAAGTCTAAATGCAGGTAGTGTAGTTTATAGAATTGACAATACTGGAAGGTATAATTTTGGAGGAACTATCTGGGACAGAGTAATTCTTCCTGATGGAAGACAAGGATTTTTACCAAGAAATATTTTAGAGGATAAAGAAGATAAAAATGAAGCAAAAGAAAATACAACAACAGAAAATAATATTATTCAAAATGAAATAGGAAATAGCAATGAAACAGATTTGCAAAATATTGTAGATGAAAATAGTGTGCTTGACAATGTAACAGGAGAAAATATTATAGATGAGAATATAACAGACAAAAATATTATAGATGAAAATGTAACAGACGACAATATAACGGATGAAAATATAAAAGACGAAAATGCAACGGGAGAAAATGCAACAAATGACAATGGAGCAGAAGAAAATTCTATAAATGGAAATATAACAGATGAAAATGGTTCGCAAAAAAATGATACAGTTGAAGATAATGGTACAGTTGAAAATGAGACCATAGGAAATAACTTAAATGAATCAAACAATGAAATAATTGAAGATGACACTACACAGGAAGATAGAAAATATTTAGTTATATCACCTGAAAAACAAGCAAAAGACTTAGATGGTGTTGTAACAAAAAATGGAGTTGAAACAGAAGAAGCTGGAACAGGATATAAAATAAATATTGATGGTAAAGAATATATTATAGTAAAACGTGGAGATGCAAATGGAGATGGATATGTTAAGGCAAATGATTATTTAATAATTAAGGATTATATAATAGGAACAAATACTAATTTAGTAGATGAATATTTACAAGCAGCAGATGTTACAAATGACAAATTTGTAAAAGCTAATGATTATTTAAAAATAAAAGACCATATTATGTACGAGGTGGAAATATGAAAAGATTGATTAAAAAGATTTTAACAATACTGATGATTTTTAGTTTAGTAATATGCACACTAAAATTTACTGAAAATATTTCAAAAGCTGCAAACTACACTTTTAATCTTACAGGAAATTCAAAAGCAAATAAAGGCGATACAATTACATTTACTGTAACTGCAAGTGGGCTTACTGGAAATGTTAAATTAAGTGGGAATAATGTTAGTTTAAGTAACAGTCAAGTTTGGGTTGAAAAAAACACAGTTACTTTTACTGCAACAGTTACTGGATTTCCAGCAAGTGTTACAGCAACTCCTATAGAGCTTACAGATAATGAATATAACATTGTATCATTAGGAGCAATTACAAGAACAATTACTGAAATTGAAAAGACCGTGCCACCAAGCAATACAGGTGGTTCTTCAAATCCGCAGACAAATCAAGGAGGGACGACTAGTCCACAGACAAATCAAGGAGGCACAACTAACCCTCAAACAAACCAAGGAAGCACATCAAGTCCACAGACAAATCAAGGAGGTGCAGCTAATCAACAAACAAATCAGGGAGGGACAACTAGCACGCAGACAAATCAAGGAAGTAAAACTAATCCATCAAATCAAGGCTCATCAACAGGAAATGCAAACTATTCGAAACAAGGAACAAATAATCCATCTGTTACAAGTGATGGACAGATTAAATCAAGCAACAATTATTTAAAAAATCTACAAGTAAATGTTGGAACTTTAAGTCCTGAATTTTTTAGAGAAACTTATGAATACACAATTGATAACATTATTGAAAATGAAATTGTGATAACTGCTGAAGCGGAAGATGAAAAAGCAATTATTAATGGTGTAGGAACAATTGCTTTATCTGGAGGAGAAAATATAATTAACATTGAAGTTGTTGCTGAAAATGAACAAGCTAGAACATATACAATTAAGGTTAATAAAGTGGAAGAAACAAAAAGTTCTGATTTAAGATTAGAATCACTTGAAATTGAGGCCATAAATGAAGCAAATGAGTTTGAAAGTTTAGACATTGGATTTAATAAAGATACTTTAGATTATAGAATAACAGTAGAGGATAATATAACTGATTTAAGTGTACTTGCTACTGTAGATAAAGAAGGTATAATAATTGAGACAGAAGGAGAAAAGAATCTTAAAGAAGGAGAAAATATTGTTACTATAACTTTATCAAATCAAAATGGAACAGAAAACTCTTCAAACCAAAATGGAACAGAAAACTCTTCAAACCAAAATGGAACAGAAAATTCTTCAAATCAAAATGAAATTGAAGGTACTTCAAACCAAACAGAAGATACTAATCAAGATGATGATGGAATTACCAATGAAAGCAGTGATGAATTTACAAATGTAAGAGAAGAAACTGTTTACACAATTAAAGTAACTAGAAAAGCAAAACCTATTGTTGAAATTTCAAACAATATATATGAAATGAGACAAAAAAAGATTATTGCAGGGGTTATTTTGGGTATATTAATTATTGCTTTGATAATTATTATTGCTATTAATCTTAAAAAGAAAGGAAACAGAAAAAAAGAGAAATTAAAAAGAAAAGTAAGATAATAAAATATTTATAAATATAAAATTTAATAAAAATGTAAAATAACGTCTTATTACAAAATAAATAAGGCGTTTATTTATTGTTTTTATTACTATTTATAAAAATTCTAATTATGTCAAAATACTTATTTTTCCATCATTTCCAACTTGACTAAAGAAAGGCATAATGGTAGAATACAATATATGAAAAATTTCGACAAAAAACGGAGGAAAAGATGTTACTAAAAGTAATAAAAGATCCAAAAAAAGTACTTTGCATATTAATATTATTTACAGTAATATTTAGCTTATTTGCAATGTTTATAGATACAAATAAAATTTATGCAACATCAAATAGATATACATATGATGGAAATAACATAGATACAAATTTATATCCAGGTTTTAAAGAGAAAATTGACAACATAAAAAGTGCTCATCCAAACTGGAATATAGTAATAATGGAAACAGGATTAGATTGGAATCAAGTTCTTGTTGCTGAGAGTTCTTTTACAGGTTCTAGTCCATATTCACTAATACAAGGTAAATCAGGTGCGTGGGTTTGTTCTTCTTGTGGTACTAAAGCTTATGATAATGGTTCTTGGTATCACGCATCAGAAGCGGCTATTAGTTATTATATGGATCCAAGAAATTGGATGGAACCAAATAGTTCTACTATTCTTCAATTTTTGCAAATTGGTTGGGTAGAAACTACAGATGAAAACATTTATAATGCAATTAAAGGAACTTTTTTAGACAAAGATGATCAAGGTATGGAAAATGCAAAGGCAATAAACAGAGCTTCTAAAGAAAACAACGCAAATCCATTTTATGTAGTTGCAAGAATAATACAAGAACAAGGAATAAATGGTGGAGCTACATATAAAATGAGTTCTGATGACAAATTTTATTACAATATTTTTAATATTGGAGCATCAGGAAATGGATCATCACAAATTATTGCTAATGCGTTAGCTAAAGCTAAAGCAAATGATTGGGATAGTCTTGAAAAAAGCATTTCAGGGGGTATTAAAGTATTATTTTCAGATTATATAAATCAAAAACAAGATACAATTTATTTAAATAAATTTGATGTAGAAAGTTACAAAGGTCTTTATCATCAATATATGCAAAACATAGAAGCTCCAAAGTCAGAGTCTACATTAATGTATAATAAGATTAAGGATTCTGGAATATTAAATCAAGCTTTAACATTTGTTATTCCTGTATTCTTAAATATGCCACAAAAAAATTCAGCATCTCCTGATACAATGTCAGAATTAGGACCTATTAATATTAGAGTAAAAGCAGGTCATAGTGACATTATAGTTAGAGAATCAAGGTCAACATCAAGCAAACAAGTAACTACACTAAAAGATAGCAGTATAAATGTACTTTCAGTTGAAAGATTTGGAGATGGTTGGCATAAAATTATCTTAGAAAATGGAACTGAAGGATATGTATATTTTAACTCAAACTATTTAGAAGAAGTTAATGATGTTACTAACTGTGATGAAGGTGTTATTATTAATGGAGATGGAGCTGAGCTTAAAGCCGGACCTAAGTCAAATCAAAAAACGATTACCAATATAGCAAATGGTCAATCTTTAACAAGAATAGATAATTCTGGAAGATACACATTTGATGGAAAAGTATGGGATAGAGTAAAACTTTCAGATGGAAAACAAGGCTTTGTAATGAGAGATTACCTTCAATTAGAAACTGAAGCTAGCAATGTATTTACAATAAGAGCAGAAGGTGGATTATACTTACGTTCTGAGCCGAACGGAACTGCAATCAGACTTTTAGCAGATGGTAGTAAAGTTACTAGAACAGAAATAGGTAATTCTTTAGTTAATGGATATTACTGGGATAAAGTTACTACATCTTCAGGAGCTGTAGGATATGTAGCTAGGTCTTACTTAAGAGATAAAGATGGTAATGTTCCTAGTGGAGTTCAAACAGATATATTAACTAATGTGAAGAAAGATGATGATAAAAGTAAAGTTTTAGTTGAACCAGATGTAACAGCTGAAACACTAAAAGAAAAATATAGCAATGCAAAAATAACTAAGCCAGATGGAACTGAAGTTTCAAGTGGAGTAATTGGAACAGGATACAAAATAGAAGTTAACTCTAAATCATATACTGTAATTAAAATGGGTGATTCAAGTGGAGATGGAAAAATAAATTCAGCAGATTTATTAAAAATACAAAAACACTTATTAAAAGTTAATGACATTACAAATACACCTTATTTTGAGGCAAGTGATGTTACAGGAGATGGAAAAATAAATTCAGCAGATTTATTAAAAATACAAAAATACTTACTAAATGTTTCAGACATTAAAATTTAAGGAGGAAAAAAGTGAAAAGAAAAATAATATCAATTTTATTAACCTTCATGTTGTTATTTTCTATGATGAATATTAGTAAGGTATATGCTAATTATTCTGTGTCTTTAACTGAAAATAAAACAGTAGAAGTAGGAAATACTGTTACAATTACAGCATCAGTTACAGCAGGAAGTTGGAGCTTAACTTTATCTGGAAATGGTAGTTCAGAGTCATTAGTTGGTAATACCACAACTATGCGGAAGTGCATCAGCATCTAAGAGCATCACATTTACTCCAACTAATGCTGGAACATATACATTTACCTTAACTGGTGATATAACAGATTATGATACAGATGAAAACATAGATATAAGCAAAAGCTGTGTTATAACTGTTAAAGAAAAAGAAGTTGAGCAACCTCCAGAAAGTCAAAATCCATCTAATCCAGGTGGAGATTCTCAAACACCAAATCCAGAGGCAAAAAATGAAGTAATACCACAAGATAATCCACAAGTGCAAAATCCTGAACAACCAAAGCAAACTAAATCTCAAAATAATCATTTAAGTTCTTTAGTTGTAAATGACGGAGTAATAGATTTACAATTAAAACAAACAAAAACAGAAAAAAATGGATTTAACAGAGATGTAGAAGATTATACTGTAATTTTTGCAGATAGTTATAATTTTGATGATTTAAAATCTTTAACTGTAAAAGCAAATGCAGAAGATAGCAAAGCTAAAATTTCAGGAACAGGAAATCATACAATAAACGAGGGAGACAACACAATTGAAGTTAAATGTACAGCTGAAGATGGAAAAGTTAAAACTTATAGAATAAAAGTAACTAAACCTATTGTAATAAAAAAATCAGAATTAAAACTTGATACTTTAGAAATTTCTTATATGAATAGTGATGGTCAAAAAGTTCCAGTAATTCTTGACAACTTATTTAGTTCAGATACTTTTGAATATACTGCAAACATTGATTCTGAGACTAAATCAATATTTTTAAAATTATCTACTCCAAAGGTAAAAGAAAATGATATTATAGTTAAAGTAAAAGGAAAAGAAATTTCTCGTGACCTTGAAGGAAATCTTAACGAAGAAGAAATTGAATTAGATGATGGAAAAAATACTATAAGAATTTCTCTTATTTCTCCATTAGATGAAAGTGTACAAACAGATTATGTTCTTACTTTAGAAAAAGAAGCTGAAGTTTTAGTTTCTACTAATGAAATTAGTGAAAATAGTACTAAAGAAAATAAATTTAATCCATTAATTATATTAGGAATAATTGTAGGAATTATTGTATTTTTAGTGATTGTATTAATAATTTTATTAATAATTAATCATAGAAGAAATAAGAAAAATGTTGAGAGAAATGAAATAAATGTTGATGATAAAGATTCGAGTGATGAAAAATTATTTGACTATGAAGAAGAAGATACATATTTAGATGAAGAAAAATTAGAAAGATTAAATGAAACTTATACAAACCAAATAAATGAAAAAGAAGACATTGAAGAATTTAATAAATCTATAAAACAAGATGAAAAAATAACAGAAAATGAAGATTCTAAAAAAGAAAATTTTGAAAAAGAAGAAATAAAAGATGATTCAACAACTAATTATGAACTTTTAAGCAGTGAATTAAGAGAAAAAAAACTAGCACAACTAGAAAAAGAAATAAAAGAAAAAAACAAACTTAAAATTGCCAAAACAAAAGAAAAAGAAGACAGTAATAAAGATGAGAAAAAAGAAGATAATAAATAATAAATGATAAATGATAAATTATAAATAAAATAAAAATAAAAATAAAAATAAAAATAAAAATAAAATAAAAATCATGATAAAGATAAAAATAATTAGTTAAGTGAAAAGGAATACTTTATATGGATATTGATAAAATTACAAACAAAGAGCAAAAATTAATTTTAGCAAAAATGATAGCTGACAAGGTTGAAAACGGCCAAACCATTGGGTTTGGCTCGGGGTCAACCTCATATTTATCTACAATAGAAATAGGTAAAAAAGTCAAAAATGAAGGTCTAAAAATCAAAGCAATTCCAACTTCTCAATACATTGAAGATGCTTGCAAAGAATATGGAATAGAGATAGGAAATATTATGGAAGACAATATTGACTGGGCTTTTGATGGTGCAGATGAAGTTGATTCAGAAAATAATATGATTAAAGGGATGGGAAATGCAATGTTTAAAGAAAAATTAAATATATTGCAATCTCCAAAAAATTATATATTAATAGATAGCACAAAAGTTGTAAAAAAATTAGGAGAAAGCCATCCTATACCAATTGAAGTTTTTCCAAAGGCTCTTAAGTATGTTTCAAGTGAATTAGAAAAATTAGGTGCTTATGAAATAATATTTAAAGGTATGTCAGAAAACCAAAATTCTATATTACACGTAAGATTTAATGATATAAGCAAAGATTTAGAAAAACAAATAAAAAGTATTACTGGAGTAATTGAATCTGGTTTATTTATTGGATATAATGTGGAGGTTATAAAGAGTTGAAAAAAATATTATTTTCCGCATATTCACTTGATTATGGAGGAATTGAAACCTCTCTTATAAGTTTATTAAATGCGACAAGTTCTAAATATGATATAACTTTATGCTTAGAAGAAAAACAAGGAATTTATTTAAAAGATGTTCCTAATAATGTAAAGATTATAACTTATAAGCCTAATAAAAATAAAATAGTATTACTTAGAAAAATTTTAAATTTATTTAAGCAAATTGAATTTAAGCTTAAATATAAAAATAAATATGATTTTTCTGCGTGTTTTGCAACTTATAGTTTTCCAGCATCTTTTGTCTCAAGAACTGCAAGTAAAAATTGTGCTATCTGGGTTCACAATAATTATATGGACCTTTATAATCAAAAAATAATACAGTATAGAAAATTTTTTAAAGATTTAAACATATATGATTTCAAAAAAATAGTTTTTGTATCAGAAATGGATAAAAAAGTTTTTAATGCGCAATTTCCTGAGTGTTCAAAAAAAGCCTGTGTTTGCAACAATTTAATCAATTATAAAGATATCTTAAAAAAATCTGAAGAAGAAATAGATGACTTTAAAAAAGAAAATATAACTACATTTATAAATATTGGAAGGCATGATGAAAAGCAAAAAAGGCTATCTAGAATAATAGAAGCTACTAAAAAATTAAATAAAGAAGGATATAAATTTAGAGTTATATTTATTGGAAAAGGAACTTCAACTAATGAATATAAAGAACTTGCAAAAAATATAGAAAATATTGAGTTTCTTGGTGCTAAGAAAAATCCTTATCCATATTTAAAAAATAGTGATGCATTTATATTATCATCAGAATTTGAAGGTTATCCAGTTGTATTTTTAGAAGCAAAAGTTTTAGGAAAACCTATAATAACGACAGATATTTCAGATAGCAAAAAAGATATAAAAGGAAAATATGGACTAGTAACTGAAAAAAGTGAAAAAGGTGTTTATAAAGGCATGAAGGAGTTTTTAGAAAATGGATTTACTATGGAAAAATTTGACCCACAGGAGTATAATAATGAAATACTAAAACGTTTAGATGAAATTATAAATAAATAAAAGGAAAAAGTATGAATATTATAAACGCAAAATCGAAACTACCAATTGAGTTTGTACAAACAACGTATAAAGAATATGGAGATAGAGTTTCTGACAAAATTTTATCAGGGATGTTAGAAGATAGGTTTACAACATTAAGAGTTAACAACATAAAGTCAAATAAAGAAAATGTAGTAAAGGCTTTAGAAAGCTTAAATGTTGAATTTGAAGAAGTAAGTTTTATAAAAGATGCTTTTATAATAAAAAATAAAACTGAAAGACAAATACAAGATTTTGATATTTACAAAAATGGCGAGATTTATCTACAAAGTTTATCAAGTATGATTCCACCAATTATTTTAAATCCAATGCCAAATGATAGAGTATTAGATTTAGCAGCAGCTCCGGGAAGTAAAACTACTCAAATGGCTTGCATTATGAATAACAATGGATATATTTTAGCAAATGAAATAGATAAAATAAGATATGAAAGGTTAAAATATAATATTAATCTCCAATGTGCAAAAATTGTGGAAACTAGCAACGAAGATGGGCGATTTATTGGAGATAATATGTCAAAAAATTTTGACAAGGTTTTATTAGATGTACCTTGTAGTGGTGAAGGAAGATTTTTAATAAATAAACCAAACACATATAATAATTGGTCAGAAAAACAAGTATTAGAATTGGCTAACCTTCAAAAAGAATTATTTACAAGTGGATACAATGCACTAAAAACAGGTGGAACTATGGTATATTCAACTTGTACTTTAAATAAAACAGAAAATGAAAACATAATTGATTGGGCTATAAAAAAATTTGATATAGAAATATTAGATACAAATTTTAAAATAAAAGAAACTATTAAACCAAATTGCAAAGGATTAGATAAAAATATTGAAAAAGCAATAAAAATTTTACCATCAAAAAATATGGAAGGATTTTTTGTTTGCTTAATAAAAAAATGCTAAATGAGAAAGGATTTTAATATGAAGATAGGAATAGTAGGATTACCTAACGTAGGAAAAAGTACACTTTTTAATAGTATAACAAATGCAGGAGCAGAGTGCGCAAATTACCCATTTTGCACAATTGAACCAAATGTTGGAGTTGTTCCAGTACCTGATGAAAGATTAGATGTTTTAGCAAAAATGTATGAATCTGACAAAATAACACACGCTATTATTGAGTTTGTAGATATAGCAGGATTAGTAAAAGGAGCAAGCAAAGGGGAAGGTTTAGGAAATAAGTTTCTATCACATATTAGAGAAACAGATAGTATACTAGAAGTTGTAAGATGCTTTGATGATAGCAACATAGTTCATGTTGATGGAAATGTAAATCCAATTAGGGATATAGATACAATTAATTTAGAATTAGTACTTGCAGATTTAGAAACAGTTAATAAAAGAATTGAAAGAGCAGCTAAACTTGCTAAGGGAAACAAAAAATATATTGTAGAAGAAGATACTTTCAAAAAGGTAAGAGATGCTTTAGAAGATGGCAAACCAGCAAGAACAGTGCCTTTAACTGATGAAGAAAAAGAAATTATAAAAGATGCTTTTTTACTTACAATGAAACCTATAATGTATGTTGCAAATATTTCTGAAGAAGATATAGGAAAAGAAGATAATGATTATGTAAAACAAGTTAAAGATTTTGCAAAAAATGAAAATGCTGAAGTCGTAAAATTATGTGTAAAAATTGAAGAAGAATTATCAGCCTTAGAAGGTGAAGATAAAAAAGAAATGCTTGAAGCTATTGGTCTTGAAGAATCTGGATTAGATAAAGTTATAAAAGCAAGTTATGATTTATTAGGTCTTATGTCATTTTTAACAGCTGGAAAAAAAGAAGTTAGAGCTTGGACAATAAATAAAGGAACTA
Source organism: uncultured Clostridia bacterium (assembly GCA_947591055.1). GTDB lineage: Bacteria > Bacillota > Clostridia > TANB77 > CAG-508 > CAG-793. The sequence continues at coordinate 13,808 of CANQCW010000009.1, forward strand.
AAGCTCCACAAGCTGCTGGAAAAATTCACTCTGATTTTGAAAGAGGATTCATAAAGGCTGAAATCGTATCATATAATGATTTAATAACTAATGGAAGTTATCAAAAAGTAAAAGAACTTGGTCTAGTCAGATTAGAAGGAAAAGATTATGTAATGCAAGAAGGAGACATTGTTGAATTTAAATTCAATGTTTAAATTGGTAAAAATTAGATAAAGTTTTGAAATAAAATGTATAAAAACATTGAAAAATGAGAAAAATATAGATATGTAAAAAAAGTAACAAAAAAGTAATGAAAAAAATGTAAAAAATTGTTGACTAATGTAAAAAAAAAGTATAGAATTATAGTCGTATGGAATTGTAATAATTTACATATTATATTTTATACGGATTTACACATAATAAAAATATGATTAAAAAAAGTGAGGGAAACGTTATGATGAAAAATTTAAGAAAAAATGCTTTAGTATCTTTATTTATTGTTTTTGCAATAGTTTTATTATTTGCTAAAACTGTTAATGCAAGTGGTGAGTTATTACAAGCAAGTGGTGAAATGCTATATTTCAATACAACAGCTGAAAACCAAACAACTCAAAATACAACTAACACAGCACAAAACACAACTACAAATATTGTAGCAACAACAAATACTGTTCAAAAAGTTAATAACATAAATGATGCATCAAAAGATATTCCACAAACAGGTGAAAATGATATATACATGGTTACAGCAATAGGAATAGCAGCTTTAGCTATTGGTGGAATTGCTTATGCAAAATCAAAAAAATATGATATTCAATAATTAGAAAATAAATATAAATTTAAAGAAAAAAAGCGTGAATTTAATTTGCGCTTTTTTTGTATTTTCCCTTTAAGTTTTATTTTTTATATGATAGAATACAGTTAAATTTTAATACAAATTGACATAAACATTTTATGGATAAAGAAAGGAGTAAATTTTGTATAAGAGAGTATTGTTAAAGCTAAGTGGAGAAGCTCTTGCAGGAGATAAAAAATTTGGAATTGATGAAGATACTATAGATAAAATATGTGATGCAATTAAAAACATATATGATTTAGGAGTAGAAGTAGCTATTGTTGTTGGTGGAGGAAATTTTTGGAGAGGAAAATATGGAGACAACATAGAAAGAACAACATCAGACTATATGGGCATGCTTGCAACAGCAATTAATGGATTAGCACTTCAAGATGCTATCAAAAAAAGAGGAATTGAAGCGAAACTTCAAACAGCAATTGAGATGAAAAAAATAGCAGATCCATTTACACAAAGAGATGCAATAAAAAGCTTAGAAAATGGAAATATATTAATATTTTCTTGTGGAACAGGAAGTCCATTTTTCTCAACAGATACAGCTGCTGCATTAAGAGCAACAGAAATTGAAGCAAATGCAATATTAGTTGCAAAAACTATAGATGGTGTATATACAGCAGATCCAAAATTAGATCCAAATGCAAAAAAATATGACCATATCACATATCAGGAAATATTGGAAAAAGATTTAAAAGTTATGGATTCAACAGCTATATCACTTTGCAAAGACAATAATATGCCACTTGTAGTATTTGCTATGAGTAATCCTGAAAATATCATAAAAGCTGTAAATGAAGAAAATGTAGGAACAAAGGTTGAATAAAAAAATAAGTTTGATTAGAAAATTAAATAAAGTTAAAAAATTAAGCTAAATTAGAAAATTAAATAAAGTTATATTAAATAATTATAATTATTATAATTAATTATAGATAGGAGAATTGTATGAGTTTAGATGTTATGAAGGAAAAAATGGAAAAGGTAATTAGAAACTTAGAAGAAAATTACCAAGAAGTAAGAGCAGGTAGAGCTAATCCTGCAATATTGAACAAAGTTCAAGTTGAATATTATGGAGCACCAACTCCTCTTAATCAAGTTGCAAGTATATCTGTACCAGAAGCAAGATTAATTGTTATTCAACCTTGGGATAAAAGTATTTTATCACAAATAGAAAAGGCTATAGAAATAGCAGGTATAGGAATTCATCCTGTAAATGATGGTCAACTAATTAGATTAGTTTTCCCAGAATTAACAGAGGAAAGAAGAAAAGAAATAGTTAAAGATATAAAGAAAACAGCTGAGGAAGCAAAAGTTTCTATTAGAAATATAAGAAGAGATGAAATGATTGAGGCTAAAAATAGTTTAAAGAACAATGAGATTTCTGAAGATGAAGAAAGAAGTTTAGAAGAAAAAATACAAAAAGCAACTGATGAAAATGTAGCTAAAATTGATGAGATATTTTCTAAAAAAGAAAATGAAATAATGTCAATTTAAAAAAGCAAAAGTTTATGGGTAGCTTTTTAAAAGCCTAAATATATTGTTTAAGGAACAAATTAATTTATGGAAAATTCTAATATAAAGCATATAGCGATAATAATGGATGGAAACAGAAGATGGGCTAAACAGAACAATCTAGAAACTCCATTAGGACATAAAAAAGGAGCAGAAGTTTTAGAAACAATTGCTAAATATTGCAATAAAATAGGTTTAAAATATTTAACTGTATATGCTTTTTCTACAGAAAATTGGAAAAGAACTAAAGAAGAAGTAGGAGCTATAATGAAATTATTAGAGCTTTATCTTGATAGATTTTTAAAAACAGCAGATTTAGAAAACATTAAATTAAGAATCTTAGGAGATAAAGAAGGCGTTCCTGAAAATTTAAGAAAAAAAATGTTGCAAATGGAAGAAAAGACAAAAGACAATACTGGTCTTAACTTTAACATAGCATTTAATTATGGTGGAAGAGCAGAGATTGTAAAAGCGACTAGAGAGATATCACAACTTGTACTAGATGGAAAAGTTAAAATTGATGAAATTGATGAAGATATGATTTCTAGCAATTTATATACGTATGGCCAAGATGATCCAGATTTAGTTATAAGGACATCTGGAGAGTGTAGAACAAGTAATTTTCTACCTTGGCAAACTACATATTCAGAGTTTTTGTTTTTAAATAAATACTGGCCAGATTTTACAACAGATGATATTGATAAAGCAATAGAAGAATATTCTAATCGTCATATAAGAAAAGGAAAATAGAAAGGAAAGAATTTTAGTGGATAAGAAAACGAAGGAACTAATTACAAGAGTAATTAGTGCATTTATAGGATTTCCATTAGTTTTAATCATATTTATTTTTGCAAATAATGTTGTATTTAGTATAGCTATAGCATTGCTAACAATAATATGTTTATATGAATATTACAATGGATTTAAAATAAATAAAAAAGCTAATCCATCATCTTGGATTGGATATTTAGCAAGTATAATTTTAGCAATTATAAGTTTAAATGGAAAAATAGATATAGGTATGTCATTGATTTGGATAATATTAGGCTCTATATTGATATTAGTAGTAGAGTTATTATTCTCAAAAGGCAAAAAAAATATAATTGATATCAATGTTACAATTTTTGGAATATGCTATATTGCAGTAATGTTATTCTTTTTTAACTTAATATATAAAATGGGCAAAATTTACTTATGGTATCCATTAATTGCAGCATGGGGAAGTGATATATTTGCATTTCTTGTAGGAAGAAAAATCGGAAAACATAAATTAACATCAGTTAGTCCTAATAAATCTATTGAAGGTAGTGTTGCGGGAATTGTAAGTGCAATAATAATAGCTGTTATTTATACAATAGTTGTAAATAATGTAGCTACTTTAAGCATAAATTGTTTTGCAATAATACTAATGGTTGGTATATTATCTGTAATAGGTCAAATAGGTGATTTGGCCGAATCAAGTATAAAAAGATATTGCGATATAAAAGATTTTAGCAATCTTATACCAGGCCATGGAGGCATGCTTGACAGATTTGACAGTGTAATATTTATAGTGCCTTTTGCATATATTTTACTTATGGCGTTTATAATATAATAAATCGTTGAAAAAATTTCAACTGTTTATTGGATTACAATAAAAAATTTGGAGGTTTTTTACTCTTGATAACTGCTATAAAAATAATAATATTACTAGGATTCTTAGTAATAATACACGAAACAGGACATTATTTAGTTGCAAAAGCATGTAAAATAAAAGTTAATGAATTTGCAATAGGATTTGGACCAAAAGTTTTTAGTAAAAAAGGTAAAGAAACAATATATGAATTAAGATTAATTCCTCTAGGTGGATTTGTAAGCTTAGAAGGTGAAGATGAAGAATCTGATAAAAAAGGCTCTTTTAGTAATGCAAGTATTCCAAAAAGGATTCTTGTTGTAGCAGCAGGAGCATTAGTTAATATCTTATTTGGACTTTTAGCATATTTTTGCCTTATATTTATTAGGTATTTAATTGTTGTAAATAATAATTTTTTAGAAGCAATTCAATATTCTTTTTTAGCAAGTACTGAGCTTATTCAAAATATGTGGCTTTCAATTGTAGAACTTTTTTCAGGAAATGTTGGTCTTAAAGACATGGTAGGACCTATTGGAATATCAGATATGGTATCTAAAACATCAGGATTAACAGAATTTATATATTTACTTTCAATAATATCAGTATCATTAGGAATTACTAATTTACTTCCTATAATTCCTCTTGATGGTGGAAAAATAGTATTACTTATAATTGAGTGGATTAGAAAAAAGCCACTTAATAAAAATTTAGAAATAAAAATTCAATCTATTGGTTTTTTAGCATTAATTATATTTTCAATAATAGTAGCGTTTAATGACATAGCAAGAATTGTGTAACAAAAAGATGGGGGCAAATTTTGGAACAATTAAAGGAATTAAAGGTTGTATTTGGTGATTATAATTCAGATAGTTTTGCTTTAGCTAATGCAAAAATCTCTAATGTAAATTTGTACAAAAAAACAAATAAATTAGAGCTTTTTTTGCAGTCTCAAGAAGTAATACCAATTTCAGAAATAGAAAAATTTGAAGATTATGCGAAAAAAAGATTTAATTTTAATGAAGTAGCATTTAAAGTGTCTTACCCTATAGATAAAAATGATGATGTAGTAAATAATAGCGTTGAAATAAATGAAAAAATAAAACAAGACTGGAAAAATATATTAGACTATATGTCTAAAAAAGTTCCAGTTATTAAAGCATTTTTAAAACAAAGTACAATAGATATAACTGAAAATACTATAAATATACATCTTAACTTAAAAGGAAAAGATATACTAGAAAAACAAAATATAGATAAATATATATCAGATTTTATTAAAGATATATATATGGTAAGTTACAAAATAAAATTTGTTGAAGAAAATATTGAAAAAACTGAAAATGCCTTTTTATCAGAAAAAGAAAAAATAATAAAAGAATTTTCAGAAAATTCTGCAAAAACAATTAAAGTAAGCGGAAATGAAGAAAAGCAAGAAACAAAAAAAGTTTATAAAAATATTAATTGGAGCGGAAAAGAAGAAAATAGCAATTTTGGAGATAGTACAAATAATTGGAAAAATAATGCTAACAATTTCAAAAAAAATGTATCTAGTGAAAATGTTGAAGTCAAGGAAGATGCGCCAAGTGATCCAAATTTAATATATGGAAGAAATTCTAATATTAAAGAACAAATAATAAAAGTAGCAGATATAGGCATGGATACAACTGATGTTCAATTAGTAGGTGAAATTGTAAATTGTCCAGACCCAACTGAATTAAAGAAAACTGGCAAGTTTCTATTTTCTTTTGATGTGTATGATGGTACAAGTACTATCACTTGCAAAATTTTTGTAACTCCTGAAAAAAAATCTAGTGTTGGAAAAAGATTAAAACCAGGAACAGGTGTAAAAGTTGGTGGAAGAGCAGGTTATGATAATTTTGCAAAAGAAATAACTATATTAGCAAATACAGTAGTTGAGTGTGAATTACCCAAAAAAGAAACAAGGATGGATAATGCTGAAGTAAAAAGAACAGAACTTCATATGCATACTAAAATGAGTCAGATGGATGCAGTAACATCAGCAGATGATTTAATCAAAAGAGCTATGAAATGGGGCATGAAATCAATAGCAATTACAGACCATGGAGTTGTTCAATCATTTCCAGATGCACATCATTTGATGGAAAAGATAGGATATGACAATGCAGGAATAAAAATAATTTATGGAGTTGAAGGATATTTAGTATCAGATAGAGATCCAGTAATAACAAAAGATAAAGGACAAACATTAAAAGATACAACATACTGTGTATTTGACTTAGAAACAACAGGAACATCATTTAGAACAGATAAAATTACAGAAGTAGGAATAATGAAGGTAAAAAATGGTGAAGTAATAGATAGTTTTTCATCATTTGTAAATCCAGAAAGACCAATACCATATAATGTTCAAGAAATAACTAATATTACAGATGATATGGTAAAAGATGCTCCAAAAATAGAGGAGTTAATGCCAAAAATATTAGAATTTTTTGGCGACTCAGTTTTAGTTGCACATAATGCAGATTTTGATACTAGTTTTTTAAGATATAATTGTGAAAAATTAGGATTAAAATTTGACTATACATATTTAGATACACTAAGACTTGCAAAAGATTTATTTCCAGATTATAAAAAATATAAATTAGGAATTATAGCAGAAAATTTAGGAATAAAAGTTGAAGTTGCACATAGAGCTTTAGATGATGTTGATACAACAGTTAAAGTATTTAATGTAATGTGTGATATGCTTGATAAAAAAGGTGTAAAGAAACTTGCAGATATAGATGAAAAAGAATCTGGAAATGCAAATTATAAAAAATTGAGAAGATATCATATTATAATTTTAGCAAAAGACTATGTTGGATTAAAAAATTTATATAAATTAGTCTCTCTTTCACACGTAAAATATTTCTATAAAAAGCCTAATATATTAAAATCTATACTAAAAAAATATAGAGAAGGCTTAATAATAGGAAGTGCTTGTGATCAAGGAGAACTTTATCAAGCAATATTAAATGGAAAATCAGAAGAAGAGATTGAAGAAATAGCAAGTGATTATGATTATCTAGAAATTCAGCCACTTGATAATGATGAATATTTAGTAAGAGATGGAACACTTTCAAGTAAAGAAGATTTAAAAAATATAGTAAGGAAAATTGTTGAATTAGGAGAAAAACTAGGAAAGCCAGTTTGCGCAACTTGTGATGTTCACTTTTTAGACCCACAAGATGAAATATATAGAAGAATAATTCAAGCTGGTCAAAAATATGATGATGCAGATGTTCAAGCACCTTTGTATTTAAGAACAACAGAAGAAATGCTTAATGAATTTGAATTTTTGGGAAAAGAAAAGGCGTATGAAGTAGTTGTTACAAATACAAATAAAATAGCCGATCAGTGTGAGAAGATAAGACCAATTTCTCCAGAAAAATGTCCACCTCATATACCAGGATGCGAAAAAACAATTAAAGAAATAGCATATAATAAAGCACACGAATTATATGGAGATCCATTGCCAGAGGTAGTTCAGCAAAGATTGGACAAAGAACTAGATTCAATCATAAAAAATGGATTCTCAGTTATGTACATTATTGCGCAAAAATTGGTATGGAAATCAAATGAAGATGGCTATATAGTTGGTTCAAGAGGTTCTGTTGGTTCTTCATTTGTTGCTAATATGACAGGAATAACAGAGGTAAATTCACTTCCACCACACTATAGATGTCCAAATTGTAAATATTCAGATTTTACTGATTATGGTATAAAAAATGGATTTGACCTTCCAGATAAAATGTGCCCCAAATGTGGCCATAGACTAGATAAAGATGGGATGGATATACCATTTGAAACCTTCTTAGGATTTAATGGAGATAAAGAGCCAGATATTGACTTAAACTTTTCAGGAGAATATCAAGCAAAAGCACATAAATATACAGAAGTTATATTTGGAAAAGGAACAACCTTTAAAGCAGGAACAGTTGGTACAGTTGCAGATAAAACAGCATTTGGATATGTAAAAAAATATTTTGAAGAAAAAGGTGAGCCAACAAGTAATGCAGAAGTATCAAGAATTTCAAAAGGATGTACAGGAATAAAAAGAACAACAGGACAGCATCCAGGAGGAATAATAGTTGTACCAAAAGGAAGAGAAATATATGAATTTACACCAGTACAACATCCAGCAGATGATCCAAACTCAGATATTATAACAACACACTTTGATTATCACTCAATAGACCAAAACTTGTTAAAACTTGATATACTAGGCCATGATGATCCGACAGTAATTCGTATGTTATATGACTTAACAGGATTAGACCCAACAAAAGTACCACTTGATGATAAAGAAACAATGTCAATATTTTCATCTACTAAAGCTTTAGGAGTAACTCCAGAAGCAATAAAATCAGAAGTAGGAACATTTGGAATACCAGAGTCTGGAACTAAATTTGTAAGAGGAATGCTTAAAGATACAAAACCATCAACATTTGAAGAGTTAATAAGAATATCAGGTTTATCACATGGTACTGATGTGTGGCTAGGAAATGCACAAGAAATAATAAATAGTGGAACAGCACAATTAAGTGAAGCAATTTGTACTCGTGATGATATTATGTTATATTTGATAAAACAAGGAATTAAGCCAAATACAGCATTTAAAATAATGGAACTTGTGCGTAAAGGAAAAGTAGCAAAAGAGCCAGAAAAGTGGGCAGATTATAAAAAGACAATGGAAGAAAATAATGTTCCAGAGTGGTATATTAACTCATGTAATAAAATAAAATATTTGTTCCCAAAGGCTCACGCAGCAGCTTATGTTACAAATGCATTTAGAATAGCGTGGTTTAAAGTGCATATTCCAAAAGCATATTATACAGCATATTTTACAATAAGAGCAGATGCATTTGATAGTGATATAATGTGCCATGGACAAGAAAAAGTAAAAAATAAAATGAAGGAAATAGAATTGCTAGGAAATAATGCAACACAAAAAGATAGTGCAATGTATGAAACATTGGAAATAGTAAATGAAATGTATGAAAGAAAAATAGGATTTGTTCCAATAGATTTGTATAAGTCAGATGCAGTAAAATTTAAAATGGAAGATGAAGGAATAAGACCACCATTAAATAGTATACCAGGCTTTGGAACAGTAGCAGCACTTGGAGTAGATGAAGCAAGAAAACAGGGAGAATTTATGTCAATAGATGATTTGAAGATAAGAGCTAAACTTGGAACAAGTGGTATAGAAATGCTAAAAAATGCAGGATGTCTAGATGGAATGAGTCAAAGTAATCAAATAAGCTTATTTGGATAAAAAAGTTAGAAAGGAATATTTTATATGGTAAATTTTATAGTAGGATATTTTATCTGTATAAATATAATTTCATATATATTTATATGGCTTAACATAAGAACAGAATATATAAAACTAAGTTCAAAATGGATAGACACAATATATTTATTATTTTCCATATTAGGTGGTTTTGTTGGAATTATGGTTGCATCAGAAATGTTTAATTATAGAAAAAAAGAAAAATTATTCAAAAGATGGATACCACTTGTTATATTTATTGAAGCTTGTATTATACTTTATATAATATATAAAGTAAGGTCATAGAAGTAATTCTTATGAAAAAATTTTATTAATGTAAAAACTTAATAAAAATTAGTATATATAAAAAATAGCATAATATAAGGAAAAATTCAACAAAATAAAAATTAAAAGTTTGTAACAATTTAATAAAAAATGAAAAGTAAAAATCTTATAAAAAGCATGAGTAATGCCGATTATAAGATTTTTTACTTTTTTATTAAGTTTTTACCTTAATAAAAATTACATAATGTGAAAAGGAGAATAAAACAAATGAAAGATAAGGAAATACAAGAGCAGGAAAAAAATAATTTAAAATTAATGAATAAGAAAAAAGTGCAAAATTTAAAAGAACAAGGAATAACATTAATAGCGCTAGTAGTAACAATAATATTGTTGTTGATATTGGCAGGAGTAACAATATCACAAATAGCAGGAAGTAATGGATTATTTCAAAGAACAAGACAAGCAGTAGAAAAATATAAAAATGCAGCAGAAGAAGAACAAATACAAATAGGTATGTTAGAACAATATGTAAGTGATTTTTCAGTAGTAGGCGGAGATAAAGGAGAAGACAAGGCATCAGTAGAGATAAAAACATTTACAGTAGAAGGAAATCCAAAGGAACAAAAAATAACAGTAAAATTAACAATAGAGGGACAAGCAAGTAAAATAGAATATAGTATAAATAATGGAAAAGATTGGATTGAAGATGAAACAATAGCAGAAGAAAAAACAGAATATGAGCATATATTTGAAGAATTAGACTTAGGAAAAAGTTATTATGTAAGGCTAAAAGTATATGATGCAGAAGAAAAGTATGTAGAAGCAATAAGTGATATAGTAACATTAAGCAATGAAATGACAGCAAAAGAACAAGATGTATTAAGTCCCAAAACATTTTTAGCAAAAGACGGCTCAGTATTAACGGGACAAATGAAAAATAACGGAGAAATAAGAGAAGAACTAAGTGCAGGACAAAGTAAAGAGATACCACTAGGATACACAAGTGGAGGAAAAATAACAGCAAAGGATTTAGCAAGTCAAACACCTGGAAATGCAACAACAGCACAAATATTATCTGGACAAAAAGCATGGGTAAATGGAAATTCAGTAACAGGAAGTATGCCAAACAAAAGCAACGCAACAGTTACAGCAAGCTCAGTAACAACAAGTGGAGATTATACACAATTTACTATACCAGAGGCAGGATATTATGATACTAATAGTAAAATCAAAGGATTAAATAGTGATTTACCTGTTATGTTAAAAGAAATTGAAGTTGGAGGTTCTGAACAAGGTACAAAGGATGGAAGATTTAAAGCTGATTTATCGAATATAAAAGCAATCAATTTTACACTAGAAACGAAAAGAGGAAGTTATCCGTCGAGAGCAGAAGCATTTATAACAGACGATTGGAATGGTACAGTTAAAAAAAGCGTAAGTTTCAATAATGGTAAGTGTACATTAAATACTGAAGATTTACAGCGGCGAATATATAGTTGGTATACTTGTGGTTGGCTCGTATTGTGAGTATTTAATTAGCATGGATTATGTGTAAAAGTTAATATATATAATATAAATAAAATTAAATAAAAAATTTTAGTAAAAAGTTATTCACATAAAATGTGGATAACTTTTTAAAATGTAAACTAAAAAATTTTAGCTAAAATAGGTTATTTGAAATATTTGTGTAAAAAAACTGCAAAAATTTAATATAAAAATTTTAAAATGATAAATTTATACAAAAGCTTAAAAATAGCCATATATAGCACACAAATAATAATAACAAAAATACAAAATATTACAAAAATGAAATAATAGGTTTACAAATTTGTAACAATATAAAACATTATGTAGAATTGATTTAATAAAGATAAAATTAAATTTTAGGCTGTGGATAATGTGGATAACTCTGTGAATAACTTTAAATAGTGATTTCTCGATATGGATATTTTTTACAAAAAATAATTAAAAACATATTATGAAAAGTAAATAATTTTTTAATACAAATTATGTTCACAAATTATTTTTTTAATATGAAATTTTAAGCATAAAAATAGGCTACAAAATAGTCAAAAAAATTACTGAAATTGTTGTTTATAGTAGTAATTTATGATATTATATGAATAATCAAAATAAACGATATTTTATCTTAGATGTTATCGTGAAAGGAATAAATTTAAAGATGCCAAAGGTAAGTGTTATAGTTCCTGTTTATAATGTAGAAAATACAATAGGTAAATGTCTTGATTCAATAGTTAATCAAACATTAAAAGATATAGAAATAATAGTAGTAAATGATGGATCAAAAGACAAAAGCCAAGATATAATTGATGAATATGCCAAAAAATATTCTAACATAAAAAGCTATATTAAAGAAAATGGTGGATTATCAGATGCAAGAAATTATGGATTAGAAAAAGCAAGTGGAGATTATATATGCTTTGTAGATTCTGATGATTATATAGATACAAGTTTATTTGAAAAGCTTGATAAATACATTTCAAGGCAAATAGATATGATAAAATATAAAATGATAAAGGTAGATGAGAACTACAAAGAAATAGAAAGAATAGATGGCCCTACCTTTGATGAGATAATGGGTGAAGATGCTTTTAATACTTTATATAGTACAGATATAATGCTTCAACCAGCGTGGCTTTACTTATACAAAAAAGCTTTTTTAGATGAAAATAATTTTAAATATCCGGTAGGAAAATATCACGAAGATTTTGCAACAACTGTTCTTCTTATGGTAAAAGCAAAAAGTGTAGTTTCAACTGATATTTATGGATATTATTATTATCAGTCAAATGAGAGCATAACTAGAGGAAATGACAAAGAAAAAACTCTTAAAAGAGCAATGGATATGCTAGAGCATTATACTGCTATGGAAGAAGAAATAAAAAATATAAATTTAGCGAATAAAACAAAAGAAAATATCAAAATATACTACACAAATAATATTATTTTAAAAGTTGAAGAACTTGAAGGAGAAGATAGAAAGCTCTACATAAAAGAGATAAAAAGAAGAAATTTGATAAAAAATATAAAAGCTAGAAATCTTAAACAATGTTTTAAAAAGTTACTCTTAAATATTAATATAAATTGGTATTTGAAACTGAGATAAAGTTTATTTAAAATAAGATAAAGAATATTATAGCATACAAATTTAGAAAGGAAATTTTATATGGTAAAGGT
>CANQCW010000010.1 GCA_947591055.1 uncultured Clostridia bacterium
CCAATTTGCAAGTAATGTAAATATATTAAATCCCATATAATATGGATAATATAAAAATGCTGCTATAAAACTCATTGCAGGACACATTATTCCTACTGTTGCACATATAATTGCTGTTTCAAATAAAACAGGATGTGTTGTTTTAACATCAAATACTTTTGAAGCAAATTTAAATGATAGTGGTTGTCCTACAAATACTTCTAATGTATAAGCTAAGCAAAATTCAACTAAAATTATAGCCCATATTGGTAGCATTTGACCGCACATCATAACCCCGCCTTGTTTATTTATTGCAGATATTACACTAGTTTCTCCATTTATCTCCATTAAAGTATTTCCATTAATAACATATAGACTAAAGAAAACATAAGCATGTACTGTTATAATTACTGTAATTAAAGCAAACATTAACTTTTGAAATTTGTTTTGTGGCATTTTTTTCTCCTTTCTATAAAAAACAAAAAACACATATAGTTACTACTTGCAATAAATCTAACTATATCACTTTATAAAAAGTTCCGTAATCAGATTTATGTGCTTAAGCACTACATGTGTCATCTTTTTTATAATTTTTACGTTTAACATTTTAGCAAAATTTTTTTATTTTGTCAAAGCATTTTTTATTTTAAATTATCTCTAAAAATCTTTATATTCATTTTTACTAAAATAATTTCTTATATTTATTATGTATAAAAATTACAAACAAAATATTAATAATTATTATTGTAAATATTATTTTCCCTATAATTGTATTTTCACCTAATTGAGGTATTAATTTATTTGCTGTACCTAACTCATTATCTTGATTGATTGCTTCATTATTTTTGGTTATTTCTAAATTTTCTGTGCTATTATTTTTTTCTATTTCATTTTTTATAACATTTTTATCTTCTACATCATTGTCTTTTATTTCATTATTTTCTATTACACTATTTTCAATTTCATTTTCTATAATATTATTATCTTTTTCTTCATTATCATCTGTTTCCGGTTTTTTAGCATTTTCAATAACATCATCATAATATTTTCTATATTGTTCATCATATATTGTATCTGCTACGATTGGATTGTAATAATGTGAATATGAAAAACTTGTTAATCCATCTGCATATTTTGAACATATTGATAATTGCAGTTTATATCTTTCTAATGAACATGGTTTTCCTTCCCCTTCTATTTGTTCATAATTTTCAACATTTAGCCAAAATTTTACTCCTTTTTTCTCATCACTTTTTACTGCTTGCCCTATAGTTTCTATATATTTTTGAACTTTAATTGGTTCAAATGATGATGTCCCCAAACCATCTTGTAAGCAAATAATATCTCCTTGTCTAAAATTTATTTCTTCTATCATTTTTTTCCAGTCTGTATATACTTGTTCATTTGATAAATCATATATTTGACTTACAAATGGTGATAACATAAATGTATGCTTTTTTTCTCCATTGTCAATCTTTTGCAAATATTCTATATTTGAGTTTATCATTTCGCTCCAATATTCATAATAATTATCTGCATTTGTATATATTTCATTAGTCCAATAAATTCCTTCAAAACATCCATATTGACCATATTTTTGATATATTTCGCTTATCATATCATTTAAAAATTTTGAATTTTTAGCCCTCCATTGTTCATTTGTAAAATTGCTATTCCACCACTCACTTGTTGAAGCTAGTCCAATATAAATTTTCATATCATTTAATTGTATTGCATTTACTAATCTATCAAGCATTGTTGGCTTATACGCTTCTAAAGTAGTTTTATCTTGTATTAAATCTGAATCATACCATGATGCTGTTACTTTTACTTCACTATTTATTCCACCTTCTATATTCATTATATTTTGTATAATTACTGCTTTATATCCTGCTTTTTTTAGCATTTTTACATATTCATCCATTTCTGTTTCTGAATAATCGCCTATTAAATATGGTTGCACAAAATCTATTGTTGCAACTGGCAAAGTTAATCTTTCCTTATCATCATTATCTAATTCTTTTAATTGTTCTATTCTTTCTCCTGATGTTAATGCAAGTGATATTGGTACAAATACTTTTAATAAAGTAATTACTATTATTACACAAATTGTATTTATAATAACATTATATTTTTTCTTCATTTTCTCCTCCAGTTATCTTTCACAATTTAATTATATCATTTCTTTGCATATTTGAAAATATTTTCTATTGTTTTACACATAAAAAAATATCACAGTTTTCAATTGAAAACTGTGATAAAATTCATACTCAGCTTTAGAAAATAAGTTAGATTTCACTTTGTGTTTCAACAATCTTGTTATCAATCTTACTTCTTATTTTCTTAATGCTACTCTTCAAATAACTTGTAATGATTTTGATGTCTTCTTTAGTTGCTGGAGTAGCAAAGTCCTTTCTGTAGTTCTGCCAGACTAACCCTGTTTTTAAGCTAATGCTTAAGTCAATATCATTTGGATCGCCTGCATAGGAATTTTTATCTGCCTTATAGTAAAGACGGATAACTTCATCTACGGGGTTCATATAGTCTCCTCTTTCACAGTAGTTCCATATATGAATATACCCATTTTTGTGATTTTTTTGTATTGGTACAATTGTGTCATAGAACCAACCATCTTCTACTTTTTTGAATTTTGCTTTAGATGATTTCGTATACAGAATCAAGGTTGTGAATCTGTTTTTCCCTTTCTGCATATCCATGCTAACATTTACAGAACTTAAATACTGAATCGGTTCTTTGAACGTAAAATCTTTGTTTCCATATGGATTAACAAGGTTTTTATATTCTGCAACTAATTCATAAAGTTTCTGCAATTTCTGTAAGTGGTAATCATAGAGCTGCATTTCTGCATTGCTTTTGTTGGTTAAATAGCCTATAAGTTTTTTGTAAGTTTCGTTCATTAAGCTATCAACTTCTTCTTTGCTATACTTACCATCAAGCATTGTCGCCATTGTCAGCATTTCTCTTACAGAAAATATTTTGTTATGACCTGTGTTATCAACTGTATTGCATTTTTCTCCACATATTTCCTTTGCCCGTTTCACAATTTCTTTAGGTACCTTATCTTCTTTATGTATAACATAATTAGAACCTGAGTGAAGAAAAGTAATACCTGCAACTTTGAAACATGGAACTGGAATATTATATGTTGAACCTACCACATTTGATAACCGTTTTGCACCATACGTTTCCATTGCTACCTTAAATTCCCGAATTGTAATGCACATTTTTTATTCCTCCTTGGACTTAATATGAATTTTATTTATAAATGTCTATTTTAATTATACACCAATTTACCTAATTTTTCAAGTCTTATTGTTTTTTTAATTGTAAAATTTTAGAAAATTGCTTGTACTATTTTACATTTTATGAAAAATATGTTATAATATAAGTTGAAACTATTTTTAATACCTAATGTGGAGGTGTATCAATGTTAAGAAAACGGCGTAACACATTAATTATAACAATAATTTTTTTATTGTTATTAGGCATTTTTTGTATAAGAAAAATTTCTTATGCAAAGGGAGGAGTTGCAAATTCATTAGGAACAGCTGATAAAGATATCAATATTCCTACATCCATTGATTCTGTTTATAATGAACGGCTTAATTCTCTACTTTCAAATACTAATGATCAAGTATTTGAAAAGTATGCAAATCTGCTTATAATATGCCACTGCCAAGTTGCAAGCTTATATAGCAATGGAGAAATTCCTGAAGACTGGTATTTAAAGCAGAAAAAGCCTTTTATTGATGGGATGAATAACCTATTTATTGCAACTGATAAAGAAATTTTGGATAGTTACAAATCTCTTCTCTGGTATCTTTACGATACAATGACAGAGGATGAAGCTGCTGGTTATGAAATTGATCATAATCTTTATAACTTCGTATTAGATGAGATAAATTATTACGATGTTCAGCTGTAACTTATTCAAACAAAAAACGTAGCTTATAAAAAGCTACGTTTTTTATGTTTTATCTTTTTGAAATCTTTTTGTTATCAACCTTTTAGTTGGAATCATAAACAATGCTCCTATTAATATTGGTAGATAAAATGTGTATATTCTCCAAAATAATATACCTAAATTAATTGTTCCTTGTTTAAATATAGGTCCAAATATAAGTAAAAATCCTCCTTCAGCTCCGAGACCTGCTCCAGGTGTAGGTACTATTGATACAAGTAATACTAAAAATGTTTGTCTTGTTACAATTTCCCAGAAATTTGCACCAGCATTTCCAAAAGTTTTATAAACTGCATATGTTATTGCATAATATGCAATGGCTTGAATTAATCCAGCTATTGACATTTTTAAAACCATTATTTTGTGATTTTTTATTAATTTGAATTGCTCATTATAGTTTTCTACACTTTTTTCAAAGTTTTTTAATTTTTCTTCTGGCTCTTTTATTAATTTAAATTTTCCTATTTTTATTTTTGATATTAGCTTAATTGCAGGTTTAGCAATTTTCATAATTACTTCTTTTTTTGTTCCAGCTGCAATCAAAAATGTTAATAATAATATATTTATAGATACTCCTATTATTCCAATTACCAAGTATTGATTAAATAAATATTGAAAATGATTAAATTGAAATATTAGCACTATTATTGTGAATAGCATCATCATAATTTGTTGCACTAAAAATTTCATTGATAATATAGATAATGTATCACTAGTTCTCTTACCGCTTTTTCCCATTTCATAAACTTGCATTACTTGCCCACCTGTACTAAACGGTGTTAAATTATTAAATAGCTGTCCTATCATTGTTATTTTTACAGAATTAGTAAATTTTTGTGTAGGATATAATCTTTTAAGTGGAATATGCATATTTACTGCTTCTGCAAGCCACATTATTATTAAGCAAATTAATCCAAATAATGCCCATTTATAGTCAGCTGTTCTTAATATTTCTCCTAAACTGTTTACATCATCTGTATTCATCATATAAGCAAATGTTCCTATAAATATAAATAGTATAAACAATGTACTTAAAGTAATTACTTTTTTGCTTGTTTTCTTTACTTCAGTAGGTTTTTCAGCATCATTTTGTACAATATTGTTTTCTTCAAAGTTTTGATTTTCTGCTTTTTGACTCACTTCACACCCCCATAGTTAAACTCATGAAAAGTCAATTTTTCATATATAAGTCAACTTTATTCCTTCCATTTAAATGATTCTGTTATTTTTTCTATTGTCTTTTTTAATTCTGATTCATCATCTAAATTATAGCTATAAGTATCTATAACTGCAATCATATCACCTTTTAATAGATAGTTTACATACTCTATTGATTGATAATCAGCTTTATATATTAATTTTACTTTTAATACATTATATCCATTAGATGTTGTTTCTATTTTTTCTTCATATGTTTCTGGTGTAACATCTTGCGACATTATAGATTCTTTTACAGTTTGTTGAACAGTATCTAAATCTGGAATTGCCTCTACATCATTTGCAAAATACATTACATCAACTGTTGCAGGATATTTTGAATAATCTCCTTCAGTTATTTCTTCTGATGGAGTACTATTTATATATCTATAATAAATCCACTCACCATCATCATAATAGCTAGATCCTTGTTCCCAGTCAGCATCAATTTTAAAACTCATAACATCATCTGTTACTTCTTGAGGTTTATTATTGTTTACTTCATTATAAGCCACAACTCCTATCATAGTGCAAATAAATATGATTCCCATAATTAGAGTTAAAGCTTTAGAATTAATTTTCTTTTTAGCTTTTATTTGTTTATCTTCTGCTTCAATAGAATAATAAAATCTTCCTTTTGATTTTTTTATTATTCCAAAAGATTTTAAATTATTAAAAGCCATTTTTAATTCTGCATTTTCATTTAATTCAGCATATAGCTCGTCTTTTAATATTCCATTTTCTTTTTCAACAGCATTAAATTTTTCAAAAATAGGTTTAATTTTACTTATTGAATCTAATTTAATTTTTTTAACTTCTTCTGTATTACTTAAATCAATATTTTCTGTTTCTCCATTTGCTATTTTCTTTTTTATGTTTGCAGAAATTACACTAGATCCAAATATTGTGAAGATAGTTGCTATTATTGCATCAGATGATATTCCCTCTAAGAAATCCATATCTTCATACAATATTTTTATTGCATTAAAACTTACATCTACTCCTTCACTATGTATAAAAAATACTGGGATTGATACCAATGTAGTAAATATAACAATTAAAACAGATATTATTATGATAGTTATAGGTAAACTTTTTGTTACTTTACCTCCAAAAAGTTTATATCCATAAAATACTCCAACTGCAATTATTATTGATAATACTGACATCATCACATTTCCATATATGTATACTAAAATCCAAGGTATTGATGCTACTAATCCTCCTAAAATGGCTCCTAAAATACCTAAAAAATTATTATTTTTTACTTTTATTAGTTCTTTATGTTCTGTTTCTTCTTTTTTTACTTTATCCTTTTTTTTATCTTTTTTTTCATCTTTAGCTTTAGTTAAATTAGTCTTCTTCTCTTCTTTATCTTTCTTCACTGCTTCCTCCTCGTATTTTTTATAGTATTATATAAGTTATTTTCATTAATTGCAATATTTTAGCTCATTTTTGATATTATTAATTGGATTTTCTTTATAAAATTTTGTTTAGTAGTTGAAAATATTATAAAAATAATATATAATATTTTATGTGTTTATGCAGCTGTAGCTTAACTGGATAGAGCATTCGGCTACGAACCGGAAGGTTGGGGGTTCAAGTCCCTTCAGCTGCACCAACGATGTATCTGTTCGAACTAATAGAACAGGATATATAAATACCACTCTGAAAAAGGGGGGGCATTTTTTAGTTGTATTTTCAGTATGTATTACATCATCCCCGAGTTTTGTACCATTGGTCAAAACTCATAGGGGGTTAGGACTTATGGCAAAGCTCAAGTCTTTAAAAATTATTACAAGCTAAAGAATAAAAATAAAAGTCTACAAAGATAATAAATATTAGAAAAAGCTCTGCTTTCAAGCAGAGCTCATCCTTATTTCACATCTTTGTCTTTCTTAAAAAATGGTTTTCTTTTTGCTTTTGGTACATGAACAAACTCAGGAAAAGGCATTTTTTTCTTACGATGTTTTATTGCATAAATTTCACTCAAGAAGTCCAGCATATATCCAAGATTTTCGTGTTCCTGCAGAAGATTAGTGTTTTGTTTTCTTTCTTCTTCTGACATATTGTTCCATTTCTCGGCAATTTCATTTGCTTTAACAGCAAGTTTTTTACCTTCATCTTCTAACTGTTCATCGGTTAAGTCCTTGTACTTGTCATAGTCAATAACAAATTCTAAATCTCTGAAGAAACTTACTTCATATTCTTCATCAAACCTTACAAAGTCAAACCGATTTGAGTCATCGACAATAGTTACACCTGTAAATACCTTTGTATAGATAGATGCAGGTATTGGTAAGTCACTCTGATTCAGATGCATAATATCCTGCATTTGAACGTAAACAACTTCTTTACCATTTTCTGTGTGAAATAATTTCATACAAATTCCTCCTTACAATTGTTATGCGAGATTTTTGAAATTGCTATTTTTGTTTATTTCGCATAGCTACGAATAATGTTAATAGTATATCATATTTTTATGTTAATTTCAAGTGGTTTATGTAATAATCTATTTTTATTTATTATATTTATATTTTTGGATGGCTTGATTTTTTTAGAATTTGAGGATAATAATATTAATAAAAGCAATTATGTTGCGAGTTGACATACACTCAATTAAAGTTAAAAGTTGTAATGTTTACAATAGTATACTGTAGTAAATTGATTGATATTTGTATCAATTGTGAGAAAAGCTAACGAGTTGTAAATATCTACGTCGTTGGCACCAAACTCATTGTTTTTATGAAATTTAATTTGTAAAAAATAAAAGAGCCCTACTTAAAAGCAGAGCTCTTTCTTATTTCACATTGTTTAATTTTGTTTTTGGTATCTATACAAATTCAGGAAAAGGCATTTGTCTTTTGCTATGTTTCACTTCGTTAATTTCAAACAAGAAGCTTATCATATATTCAAGCTTTTTGTGATTCTGCAAAAGATTATTATTTTGTTTTCTTTCCTTTTTTGCCATGTTGTTCCATTTTTCAGCAATTTCATTTGCTTTGATACCAAGTTTTTTTACTTCTTCTTCTAATTCTTCATCGGTTAAATCCTTATACTTGTCATAGTCAATAACGAATTCTAAATTTTTGAAGAAGCTTACTTCATCTTCTTCATCAAGTTTTACAAAGTTAAACCGATTTGAATTATTGATATTTGTTACGCTTGTAAATGCCTTTGCATAGATAGATGCAGGTATTGGTGCATCACTGTTATACAAATACATAATATCCTGCATTTGAACGTAAACAACTTCTTTGCCGTTTTCTGTGTGAAATAATTTCATGTCAATTCCTCCTTACAATTGTTATACGGGATTTTTTTGAAATTGCTTTTGGCTTATTTTTTCATATTTATATTATATCACGATATTATGTAAATTTCAAGTAATCTATGCAATATGGATATTTGATTATAAAACGTATTTTGATATTAATGAGTTAATCATCCTAATATCTACATTTGATCTAAAGTCAAATTGCAATATATGTCCATTGCTAAATGTTAATAATAATTCACTATCAATATCTAAAAGTCCTGCTGTTTCTATTCCATAATATTGAATTTTAGAATATGGATAAGAAAAATATGCGATTTTCTTACCTGTTACTCCCTTTACATTTACTACAAAAATTCTATTATTAGTAAAGAATTCCTGTTGATAATTTTGGCATAAATATTCCTCCTTTTATTTTTTCCAATTATATCATTTTTTTACTTTATCTTCAATGGTCTAAAAAAATGGGTTTACATGAAGCTTTTTTTATGTTATAATTGATTCAGTTAGATAAGAGCAGTTTATCTTATAAAATATAATATTTAAAGGAGAGATATAATTATGTCTGATTCTTCCTTCGGAGGTATGATTTTTACATGCAAAATTTGTGGAAAGACACACCTTATTCCATACGATTGTAAACCTGACCAAGACTCTAAGTCAATTGAGGTTCCTTGTTTATATCAACCAAATGAATATCGGAAATATCAAGGATACGAGTTTAGTACCTGGGTAGGACACAAGATGGACTATCTATGTAATCGAGTTAAGCCATGTGGATTTAATTCACTATACAAAGATTAAGTCGTTATAAAATAAAAAAATGGGTAACTGCTCTACCCATTTTTTTTAATTGTTTTATTTTTCTTTAATCTCAAAGCATTTAATATTACAGTAATACTGCTTAATACCATTGCCAAACTTGCAAACATTGGGTCTATTGACACTCCAATTGGTTTTAATATTCCAATTGCAATTGGAATCATTAAACAATTATAGAAAAATGCCCAAAATAAATTTTGTTTTATATTTCTTATCGTTCTTTTACTAATATTTATTAAATATATCAAGCTTCTTAAATCATTATTTGTTAATATCACATCTGACGAATCCATAGCAATATCTGTTCCACTATTTACACTTACACCTATATCTGCTGTTGCTAATGCTGGACTATCATTTATTCCATCTCCTACCATCATTACAAATTTATTATTTGCTTTTAATTGTTTTACTGTATCTGCCTTATCCTTTGGAAGAACTTCAGATATAACTTTACTTATTCCTATTTTCTTAGCAATATTTTCAGCAACTTCCTTATTATCTCCAGTTAACATTATAGTTTCTATTTTGTTTTTATTTAATAATTTTATAACTTCTTTTACATTTTCTCTAACAATATCATTAACCCCAATTATTGCAATGATTTCATTGTTTTTTATAACATAAATAATACTATTTCCCTCTTTACTTAATTTTAGCTCGTCATCTTTATATTTATTTTCTATATTATTTTTTTCAACAATTTTTGAATTGCCAAGAGCAATGTTTTCTCCTGCTATTTTTCCAACTATTCCAACTCCTGCTATATTTTCAAAGTTTTCTACTTCTAATGTTTTTATATTTTTTTCTTTCAAATATTCTACAAATGCTTTTCCTATTGGGTGTGAGCTTTTACCTTCCAAGCTTCCTACTAATTGCAATAATTCTTTTTCACTTAAATTACTATAATTTATTACTTTTGATATTTTTAATTTTCCATAAGTTATTGTTCCTGTTTTATCAAATACAATCGTATCCACTTTTTGTGCACTTTCCAACAGTTCACCTTTTTTTATTAATATTCCATTACTTGCACATAAACCTTCGCTAACTACTATTGCAAGTGGAGTTGCTAATCCTAAACTACAAGGACACGCTACTACTAATACTGTAACAAATGTTGAAATTGCTTCATTTATTTCTTTTCCCATTATTAAATATGCAACAAATGAAATTATTGCTATTGCTATTACAATTGGTACAAAATATCCTGATACTGTATCTGCTATTTTTGCTATCTTAGGCTTTCCATTGCTTGCCTCTATTACTAATCTTACTATTTCTGATATAGTTGATTCTTTTCCTATTTTTTCTGCTTTATATTCTATATAACCATCATAGTTTATACTACCTGCAATTACTTTATCTCCAATTTCCTTCAATGATGGTTTACTTTCGCCTGTAATAAAACTTTCATCAATATGAGTTTTTCCAGTTATGATTTCTCCGTCTACTGCTATTTTATCGCCTGCTCTTGCAACCAATATATCGCCTTTTTTTATTTCGTCAATAGTTACTGTTTTTTCTTTTCCATCTATTTTTAATATTGCATTATTTGGTGTAATTTTCACTAATTTTTGAATTGCATCCTTAGTTTTATCTTTACTTATTCTATCAATGTATCTACCTAGTTTTACAAAATAAATTACTATTGCAGCTGATTCATAGTATAAATTCATAATTAAATTATGATTACCCATAAAAATTAAATAAGTATTGTATAAACTATACAAAAAACTAGTAATCACTCCTATAGATACTAATGTATCCATATTAGGAGTTTTATTAATTAAATTTTTATATCCATTTTTTAAAATGTCAAATCCATAAATTATAAATGCTATTGTTAATATCAATAAACTTATAATATAATTTGCTGTATGTGTATGAGGATTTAAAATTTCAATAGTTGGCAAATTTATCATATGCCCCATTGATATATACATAAGTATAATTGCTAAAATTGTATAAATTATAAATAAAATTTTTTCTTTTTTATTTTGTTTTTCTACTTTTATTTCTTTAAATTCACCTAAACTCTTAAATCCCGCTTCTTCCACAAATTTTTCTATTTGAGATACATTTAATATTTTTTCATTATATTCAACAGTAGCACTTGCCATTACTAGATTTACAAAAGCTTTTTCTATACCTTGCTGTTTATTTAAATATTTTTCTAGCCCATTTGAGCAAGCTGAACAAGTCATCCCATCAATGGATAAAGTGATTTTTTTCATATTCTAATCCTCTACAACTTCAAATCCTATATCATCAATTTTATTTTTAATAGCTTCTTCTGAAACATTTTCATTTGCTTTTACAGTTACTACTCCTAATTCGTGGTTTGCTGTAACTTCTTCAACTCCTTCTATGCTACTTACAGCATTTTTTACTCTGTTTTCACATCCTCCACAAACCATACCATTTACTTTAATTGTTATTTTCTTCATAATCTTTCTCTCCTTTTTTATTTTATTTTTCCAATAAATTCTCAAATTTATCACTAAATTCTTTATTTACTTTTTTTAAATTTATTGGTTTTAATTCATTATTTGTAAAACAATGTTTTGTTTCACCTGTAATAACTACAGCACCTGTTTCTTTGTCTGTTACATCATATCCAACCGTCATCCTTACTCCTGTATATTCTTTAATAAAAGGTTTTATTATTATTGTATCTGCAAATGTAACATGCTTTTTATAACTAATATTTACTCCTAAAACCGGAATTGTTATACCTTGTTTTTCAAAATCTTGAAATGGCATTCCAAGACTTTCTAGCCACTCACATCTTGTTTCTTCTAGAAATCTTATATAATTTGAGTGATGTACTACTCCCATTTTATCTGTTTCATAATAATTGATTTTTCTTTCATACGCAAAACTCATCTTTCTTCTCCCCTAATTAAATTTTTTAAATAATTCTATTAGCTCATCTATAATTTCAGTTTTACCATTTTCTAAATCTCTTGTAACGCAGGTATATAAATGATTTTCTAAAATATAGTTTGAAAGGCTTTTTATAGAATTTTCTATTGCTGATAGCTGAACTAATATATCATTACAATATTTATCTTCTTCTATCATCCTTTTTATTCCTTTAAGTTGTCCCTCTATTCTGCTTATTCTATTGTTTATTTTTTTCTTTTCTTCATCATTTCTTTTTGTTTTCTTTTCACAACAATTATTATTCATTTTTTATCACCTATACTATTATATACCCTATAGGGGTATTTGTAAAGAGAGGGGTATATGCTCAAAAAGAAAGATATAGCAAACCTTTGCTATACCTTTTTTATAAATTATTGTATTTCAATTAACTCATATTCTTTACTTCCAAATCTTAGTTCTGCCGCAGCATCTATTGTATGAGTTCCATGTCTAGAGTTTATTCTTTCTAATAAATGATCTCTTCCTGGGTCATTTGAATTTTTTACTAAATCTATACAAGCCATATCAATTGCTATTGGGTCTAGTGATGATAATATTCCTATATCTTTCATACAAGGATCTTCTGCATCCGCACAGCAATCACAATCAACTGACATATTGCACATTATATTGATAAATGCCATATTTCCTTTGAAAAATTCTACTACTGACTTTGCAGAATCTGCCATTGATTCTAAAAATTTATCTTGTTCTGGAACATTATCCCATAATTTTGTTTGATCTGTAACTTTTCCTGCTGTATGGATATATGCTTTTCCTGCTGATGATGCACATCCAATTGATAATTGTTTTAATGCTCCTCCGTATCCTCCCATTGGATGACCTTTAAAATGTGATAATACAAGCATTGAATCATAATTTGCCATATTTTTTCCGACAAAGTTTTGTTTTATAACTTTTCCATCTGAGATTTCAAGTTTTAAATCTGGTCCTTCTTCATCCATTAAATCTACATCAAAATACTTATTCCAACCATGTTTTTCTATTAGTTTCTTATGCTTATCAGAATAATTTCTTGCTCCTTCATAAGCTGTATTGCACTCTACTATTGTTCCTTTTACATATTCAACCATTGGCTTTAGAAATTCTGGTCTAAGATAATTTTGATTTCCATCTTCTCCTGAGTGAACTTTAACTGCAATTTTTCCCGGTAAATTTTTGTTAAGAACTTTATACATATTTACTACACTTTCAGGTGTAAGCTCTCTAGTAAAATAAACTTTTGATTTTTCCATTTTATCTCCTTAATAACTTTTTGCTTATTGTATCATATATTGTTCAAGTTATCAATTCAAAATACATTTTTTTGATTATACTGTATCTTTTTTTATATCATTGTAAATTAATCCTATTGTATTATACATTTCCATAGATGATCTTGCATTTTCTATGCTCTTAATGTCATCTATTAACTGTGAAATCAGTTCTCTTTGCCAAGGGACAGCCATTTCAATAATCATATTAAACTTTTCTTCTTTTTCTTCACTAATTTTTTTAAATTCATCAGTTTCTCTAGCTAGTAAGCAACCTTTCGTAGTCCAGTAATCTATGTATTCTTCTTTAGTTTGAGGATTTTTTATTTCTTCACAGACCATATCAAAATCTCCCTTCATTTACCAATTTTCTAACGACATTATATAATTATTGCCAAAAATAGTCAATATGTTTTGGAAATATTTTCTTACATTTTGTAATTTTTTTCATAATAAAATATTGCTATTTTCATTTTCATTATATATAATACCTTAAATTGTTATACCCTAAAAAAATGGGAGGATGTTAAATAAATATGAAGGAACTTTTACCGTTAACGGAACAGCAAAAAAATATATGGAACACAGAAATGTTCTATTCTAATACCGCCATTAATAATGTTGGCGGATATCTATGTATCGAAGAAAAAGTTGATTTTAAATTATTAAATGAAGCTTTAAATTTATATGTAAAATACACTGATAGTTGTAGATTTCACTTTATTTCTAAAGATTCTCAAGTTTTTCAATATATATCTGATTTTTCTAAATCTGATATTGATATTATAGATGTTAAAAATAAAAATGAGGCTGATAAATTGGGAGTAAAGTTGTTAAATGAGCCATTTAATGTTTACGACTCTAATTTATTTAGATTCACTATTTTGAGATTTCCTAACGGAAAAGGCGGATTTTCTGCTATTTTTCATCATTTAATAAGTGATGCGTGGTCTATGGGGATGTTCATTTCTAGAGTTATAGAAATCTATTCTTCATTAGTTAAACGGAAAAAACGATTTTCAAGATTTTCCAAAATATTCTGAATATGTTCTTGAATCTTCAAAATATATCGATTCTAAGAAATTTAATAAAGATAAAGAATACTGGGAAAATACATTTGATACGGAACCAAATCTTACATATATATACAAAGATAAAAATAAAAATTTTTCACCAATAAATGAAACAAATGGAACTAGAGAAATTTGTCATTTAGATAAAAAGTTTTCTAAAGAAATATCTACTTTTTGCAAAAAAAATAATGTTTCTATGTATACTTTTTTTATGGCAATTTATTTGTTATATTTAGCAAAAATAAATGATTCTAACTCTGCTATTTTAGGAACTCCTGTACTTAATAGAACTAATTTTAATGAAAAACAGATTTCAGGTATGTTTGTAAGTACAGTTCCTTTTAAAATGGATATAGATTCTTCTGCAAAATTTTCTGATTTTTTAAATAATGTTGCATTAAATCAGTCTTCAATTTTCAGACATCAAAAATATCCATATTTAAGCCTATTACAACATATAAAAACAAAATACGATTTTAATGAAAATTTATATGATTTTGTGCTTTCTTATCAAAATGCAAAGGATAATAAAAATTCATCTGATATTTCTTATGAATCAAAATGGGTTTATAATAAAAATGTTTCAAATTCAATAGAAACTCATTTTTATGATATGGACGATAGTGGAGTTGCAAGTATTTTTTATAATTATCAAACTAATAAATTTACTAAAAAAGACGTCCAAGATTTTCATAAAAGAATTATAAATATGGCAAAGATTTCACTAAAAGACCCTATTATTAAAGATATTCCGGTTATTACAAAAGATGAAGAAAAAGAAATAAATAAATTTAATAATAGCTCTTATAAATATGATAAAGATACTACTATTGTTGAGCTTTTTGAGAAACAAGTTAAAAAGAATAGAGAAAAAACAGCTGTTATTTTCAAAGATAAAACTCTTTCTTATGATGAACTTAACAAAGAATCTAATAAACTTGCCAATTACCTTTTATCAAAAGGTGTAAAAAAAGATGATATTATTGGAATTATGTTCAATCGTAATTTTAATATATATATTGCTATGTGGGCTGTTTTAAAAACTGGAGCTAGCTATATGCTAATTGACCCAACTCTTCCAAAAGATAGAGTTGATTACATGCTTGAAAATGCTAAATCTCCTTTTGTTATTACTGATTTGTATTTAAATTATGAAACTGTAAATATTAAAGATAGTAGTAATTTCAGCGATACTCTTCCTAATGTTTCAAGTAGTAATCAAGATAGATTTTGCGTACTTTACACTTCTGGTTCTACTGGAGTCCCTAAAGGAGTTGAGCTTAGAAGGATAAGCGTAATTAACTTAGTTAATAGTTTTATTAAAATATTAGACGTTTCAAAATGTAATAACTTCTTAAGCACTAGTACTGTTGCTTTTGATATGTTTATTGTTGAAAATTATTTGGCTATATTAACTGGGAAAACTGTCATTTTGGCTAATGAAGATGAACAAAAAATTCCTACTTTTACAAGCGATTTAATAAAAAAATATAATATTGATTTTATATTGAGTACACCTTCAAAAATATCTTTACTTTTAGAAAATGGAGATTGTCTAAAAAATGTTAAGGTTATTCAACTTGGTGGAGAAGTTCTAAAGCCAGATTTATACAAAGCTTTAAGAGCTTGCTCTAATGCTAGCATACATAATGGATATGGTCCTTCTGAATGTTGTGCTTGTTCTTCAAATAAAAAAATTACAAGTGAAAAAGATATTAATATTGGAACTCCATTTTTAAATGTAAAGCTTTATATAATGAATAAAGATGAAAATATTTTACCTATAAACGTACCAGGTGAATTAGTTATAAAAGGAGATGGTGTTGGTCTAGGTTATGTTGGTAAGCAACGATTTAATGGTACTTATAGAACTGGAGATATGGCGACTCTTAATTCTAATTTAGAATTAGAGTATATTGGAAGAAAGGATAATCAAATAAAACTTCATGGACTTAGAATTGAACTTGATGAAATTACTGAAAAACTAATTTCTTTAGGTTTTATTTCAAATGCAGTTTCTGTTATAAAAAAAGTAAATAATAGTGATGCCATTTGTAGCTATGTAATTTTAGATGACGACTCTCATACTGAAAGTGAGATTAAAAAATTATTGTCAAATAAGCTTCCAAACTATATGGTTCCAAGTCATATTATATTTATGGATAAATTTCCAATTACTTTAAATGGAAAAATAGATACTAAAAATCTTCCTGATGTTAAAGTTGAAGATGCAGAGTTTACTGAAAGTTCTTCTAAAACTGAAAAAGAATTAGAAAAAATTTGGGCAAAAGCTTTAGGTTTAGAAAAAATATCAACAACTGCAAATTTCTTTGAAATTGGTGGAGATTCACTAGCTTCTATTAGAATAGTATCAGAAATTTATAGTAAATTACATGTAAAAATTGAAATTAAAGATATATTTGAAAAACCAACTATTGTAGAGCTTGCAAAATATATTGATGAAAATGATATTCAAGAAACAAAGGTAAAAAGGATTACTAAAGTAAAGGTTTCTTCAGATAAATTATATCCAATAACCGCTTCTCAAAGAGGTATTTATTACACTGTAAGTAGGTCTGAAGATAACATTTCGTATAATACACCTTTTGGAATTTTATTTAATAAAGTTCCTGATGTAAAAAAATTAGAAAATGCCATAAATACAATTATTAACTCAAATCAAGCTTTTAGAACATATTTTGTAGTCGAAAATAATGATGTTTATCAGAAAGTTTGTGATAAAGTTGATTTTAAATTAAAAGTTTCAAATTCTAAAAATGATGATTTTGTAAAACCTTTTGATTTATCAAAAGCTCCTTTAATTCATATTGAATTAGATAAATTTGATAAAAAAGCTCTTTTACAAATTGATATTCATCATATTATTTGTGATGGTGTTTCTATAGGTATTTTTGCTGATGAACTTTGTAAGTTATATAATGGTGAATCTATAAAAGAAAATAAACTAGATTATATAGATTACGCTGTAAAAGAACAAATAAATGAAGATGACAAAGAATATTGGGTATCTCAATTCAAAAGTGGTGTACCTTTACTTAATATGCCTACAGAGTATGAACGTTTAAGTCAAATTTCTGAAAGTGGAAAAAGTATTTTTGACAAATTAGAAAACGGTTCTAAGATTAATGATTTTTGTAAAAAACATGGCATTACACCTTATATGTTTTTATTATCATGCTACTATTCTCTACTTTACAAATATACTATGCAAAATGATATAGTAATTGGTACTCCAGCAGTTGGAAGAGATAATGATTTATATAGTAATGTAATTGGTATGTTCGTAAACACTCTTGCTTTAAGACAGAATATTCAAGGTACTTTAACTTTTGAGCATTTTTGTGATTTAGTAAAGAATAACTGTATGAGCGCTTTTGCTCATCAAAAATATCCTTTTGAAGAGCTTATAAAAAATATTGATATTTTACGAGATAATAGTAGAAGACCTCTTTTTGATGTATTTTTTAGCTACGAAAGTGGTGGTTTACCTGAACTTAATCTAAGTGATTTAGATACGGAATATGTTATTCCTGAAAATAAAACTTCAAAATTTGATTTTACTTTAGAGATAACCCCAGATAAGGAAAACTTTAATATTCGTTTAGAATATTCTAATAAATTATTTAGTAAAAATTTTATGCAAAATTTACTTACACATTATAAAAATATAATAGATATAGTTCTAGAAAAACCTGATATACAAATCTCTAAAATAAATATGTTAAAAGAAACAAAGGAAATATATCCAAAGTTAGATATTCCTAGAGATGTAGCAATTATAGATTTATTTGAAAAACAAGTTAAAAAGACTCCAAACAAAATTGCGCTTGTTTTTGGTGATGAAAAATACACATATAAAGAATTAGAAACTAAAGTTAATATGCTTGCAAATTATATTAAAAATTTGCCTATTTATAAAAATGAAATATCTAAAGCTGATTATAAAGTTATCGGCGTTATGATGAATAGAAGATCAGAACTTATAATCTCTATTTTAGCTGCTTTAAAAGTAGGAGCTGGATATTTACCAATAGACCCTACATATCCAGAAGATAGAATAAAATATATTATAGAAGATAGTGGAGTAAAACTTCTTCTTTCTGAAGAAGCAATTAAGTCTAATTTTGGTATAAAAAAGATAAATGTAGATAACTCTTCTTCTTTTGCCGAATATAAAGAATTTCATGAAAATATATCTCAAGATGATTTAGCTTATTTAATATATACATCAGGTTCAACTGGAAAGCCTAAAGGTGTTCTTATAAAACAACTTGGTGTTGTTAATTTCATTTATGCTTGTTTAAAAGATATGCCTTTGCAGGGTAAAACAATAGTAAATATTACTACTATGTGTTTTGACATCTTTGTTTTTGAAAGTCTTCTTCCTCTTTGTACTGGAATGAAGGTGGTTTTGGCAAGTAACGAAGAACAAACTAGCCCTATTTTATTAAATAAATTATGCTTAAAAAATAAGGTTCAAGTTATACAAACAACTCCTTCTAAATTTAAGTTTTTAATGACTGATAATTTAGAGTATTTAAAGAATTTAGAAGTAATTTCTCTTATTGGTGAAGCTTTTCCTCTTGAATTATTCAAGCAGATTAAAGAAGTAACAAATTCTAGAGTGTACAATATGTATGGTCCAACAGAAACAACAGTTGGTTCTACTTTAAAAGAATTAGTTAATGTAAAAGAACCTATCACTATTGGAACACCTCTTGCTAATACATCAATATTTGTTTTAGATAATGACTTAAATCCTGTTCCTGAAAATGTTCCCGGTAAGCTATTTATCGGTGGTTTAGGTATGACTATGGGATATATGAATAAACCTGAAATAACAGCTGAAAGGTATATTGATTATAATGGTCAAAAAATTTATGATACAGGTGATTTAGTAAAATTACTTCCTAATGGAGAGCTTGAGTGTTTAGGAAGAGTAGATTTTCAAGTTAAAGTTCGTGGTCTTAGAATTGAGCTTTTGGAAATTGAAAATACTATTCGTTCTTATAAAAATATTCAAGATGTTGTAGTAACTGTAAAAAATATAAAAGGAAGAGATATTTTATGTGGATATTTTACAGCTATATCTAACATATCTATTTCTTTACTAAAAAACTATATTTCTAAAAAGTTACCTAACTATATGGTTCCAACTTACTTAATGCAAATTAAGGAATTTACATATACTCCAAATGGTAAGATAGATAGAAAATTTTTACCTGAACCAAAAATTGAAAATAAAGAAATTATTTTACCTAAAACACCTTTAGAGAAGAAACTTGTTAATATTTGGGAGTCTATATTATCTTTAGAAAAAATAAGTACTTCTGATAATTTCTTTGAAATTGGTGGAGATTCTCTTTGTGCTTTAAAATTACAACTAGAGCTTATGAAATTAGGTTATAATGTAAATTACGGCGATATTTTCAAAAATAATACTGTTGTTACTTTAGCAAAATTTATTGATAACCAAGAAACTAAGCCAGTGGTTACTTATAAGAAAAAAGATTTCAAAAAAATTAATAAAGTTTTAAGAAAAAATAGTACTTTCAAAAAATTAAAATTAAAAAGACGTGAGCTAAAAGATGTGTTATTAATCGGAGCAACTGGATTTTTAGGCATACACTGTATCTCTGAGCTTCTAAAAAATGATAATATAAAAATTTATTGCTTAGTTAGAGAAGATATTAGCACTTCTTCTGAAAATAAATTAAAAAATAAATTCAAGTATTATTTTGGTAGTGATTTAAGCAACTTATTTGGAAAAAGAATTTTTGTATTTAATGGCGATATTTCTAAAGAAAATTTTGGTCTATCTCCTGAAGAATATGATTTCCTTGGAAATAATGTTTCTCACATATTAAATTGTGCAGCTCTTGTTAAGCATTATGGAGATTATAGTGTTTTTGAAAAAATAAATGTTACAGGTGTAAAAAATATTATTGATTTTTGTGAAAAATATGATAAAGAATTTTTCCAAACTTCTACTATTAGTGTATCTGGAAATACAATGACAGGGCTTGCTCATAGCTATAATCCTAATAAAAAAGTATATTTCGGCGAAACTAATTTATTTGTTGGTCAAGCATTAGATAATGTTTATGTAAGAAGTAAGTTTGAAGCAGAGAAAATAATTTTAGAGGAAATCGCAGAAGGCAGATTAAAAGGAATGATTTTAAGAATTGGAAATATCACTAATAGATATTTTGACGGAAAATTTCAAGAAAATAGTGATGATAATGCCTTCTTAAATAGACTTAAAGCATTTATAGCTTTAGAGATGATTCCTGACAATTTACTTGATAAGTATATAGAATTTACTCCTGTAGATAAAGTTTCTGAAGCTATTGTTGATAGTATGTTATATTTTACAGAACCATATTCTGTTTTACATTTATATAATTCTAAACATTTATATATAAATGATTTATATAAAATATTGTGTAATTTAAAGATTAATGTTAAAATTGTAGAAAATGAAACTTTTAAGAAAAAATTAAATAAATGGCTTTATGATAATACTAAGTCTGACAAGGTAAATGTACTACTTAATGACTTAGATAAGGATAATAATTTAGTTTATAGAACTAATCTAATTACAACTAATAAATTTACATTAAAATTTTTAGACAAAATTGATTTTGATTGGCCTACTATTGATATTGAATATATCAAAAAAATATTACAAAATTTATAACTATAAATCGTTGTCGAAATTTTTAATTTCGCCCCAAAGATTATATGAGTTATCATTAAAAATAAAAAATTTTTATTTAAAATACAAAGGAGGAGAAAATGCAATATTTAAGTTATTTTATAGGTTTAATTTTAACTACAATAATCGAGTTAACTTTATTACTATTTGTCAAGAAAAGAAGTTCAACAAAGTCAGCTGTTGCTAAATATTTTTCTTATACTATACTTAGTATGGCTTTATGGTGTATAGGATTAATTATGCAAATTATAGCAATAAACTTTTTACCTGAAATCAGCCCACTTTATGTAGATTACTTTATATACATTTTTATTGCATTATCTCCTGTTGCATTATTTTTGGTAGCAATTTCACTATATTCAGATAGAAATTTCAAATTAAAGAAAAGATATTATTTAATTTTTGTTGTTCCTTTATTAACTATTCTTATCCTTTGGACAAACACTATACATGGATTATTTTACAAAGTATATTCAATTAATCCTGATGATGCTGTTTTTGGACCATATTTTTATATACATTCTATATATACATATGGACTATTTGCTGTAGACATATTCTTACTAATTAAAAATTCTGTTAAGCATTCTGGAGCTTTTTCTAAACAGTCTGTTTTTATATCAATAGGTGTTCTTCTTCCTTTGCTAATTAATGTTTTAGGAATGACTATTTTTAATATGAATATATATGTGACTCCATTATCATTCTTATTTACGATTATCTTTATGTCTATAGCAATATTTAGATATGACTTTTTGAATATTGCTCCTATAGCCTTAAAAAGAATTGTTAATCAAATGTCAGATTTATATATAGTTTTAAATAGAGATTATTTAGTATCTGATTGCAATGAGCCTTTTGAAAAGCTTTTTAAAGTTAGTAGGTCTAGAATTATTGGAAAAGATTTTAATGAACTTGATTTTTCTAAAAAAATTGTAATAAAAAACAAAAAGATAGGTAATTATTTAGAAAATGCTCAAAGTACTAATAAAGTTTATAAAGTTGATGCTCAACTTAAAGACAATAGTAAATTCTTTAACATTGAAATAAGTGGAATTTTTGAAAAAAAAGAATGTGTTGGTATCTTAATTTTATTTAAAGATATTACTCAACACGTTTTAGATATGGAAACTTTAAAACACAATCAAGAAACTTTAATGGAAAGAGAACGTTTAGCATCTCTAGGACAAATGATTGGTGGTATTGCTCACAATTTAAAAACTCCTATAATGTCTATTGCTGGTGCAATGGAAGGAATGACTGATTTAATAAAAGAATATGATGAATCAATTGATGACCCAGAAGTAACAAAAGAAGACCACCATGCAATTGCTAAAGATATGAAGGAATGGGTAACTAAGGTTAATTCTTACGACTCTTATATGTCAGATATTATTACTGCTGTTAAAGGTCAATCTGTTAATATGAACGATGATAACTTTTCTGTTTTTACCGTTGGAGAACTTTTAAATAGAATAAATATTTTAATGAAACATGAACTAAAAAATGCTTTTGTTACATTAAATGTGTTGACAAAAACTAGTGAAAAAACAAAAATCGTAGGAAATATCAACAGTTTAGTACAAGTTGTTAATAATTTGATATCAAATGCTATCCAATCTTATGATGGAGTTCCTAATAATGTAATTGACTTGATTGTTGATAAAAAAGATGATAATATCATTATATCTGTAGTTGATCATGGTAAAGGAATCCCTAAAGAAGTTCAATCAAAATTATTTAATGAGATGATAACTACTAAAGGAAAAAATGGTACTGGACTTGGTTTATTTATGTCATATTCAACAATTAGAGGACATTTCAAAGGTGATATGAACTTTACTTCTAAAGTTGGTGTTGGTACTACATTTAATGTTATTATACCTAGCAAATAATTATTTTACATATTATAATTATAAATATAGCAAGTAAAAGAAAGGAATATTTTTATATGAGAAAATATTTGCAAGAAACAGTTGTAGCTCCATACAAAATAATGGCAGTTGATGATGATGGTGGAATAC
This sequence comes from uncultured Clostridia bacterium, assembly GCA_947591055.1. Classification (GTDB taxonomy): domain Bacteria; phylum Bacillota; class Clostridia; order TANB77; family CAG-508; genus CAG-793. The sequence continues at coordinate 23,299 of CANQCW010000010.1, forward strand.
TAGATTCTTTAAAAGTTGTTTTAAAAAGGTCTGGATATGATTTAGTTTGCTATTCTAATCCATTAGAAGCAATTGAAAGATTGAAAAAAGAACATTTTGATTTATTACTTCTAGATTATATTATGGACGAACTTCATGGAGATCAAGTTGTAAGCGAGATTAGACAATTTGATAAAAATTTATATATTTTACTATTAACAGGTCATAAAGATTTAGCTCCACCTCTTGAAACATTGAAACAGCTTGAAATACAAGGATATTGTGAAAAGAGTAATAATTTTGATCAATTACTACTTTTAATTGAATCTGGCTTAAAATCAGTTGATCAAATGCATATAATTAGTAAGATTAATGATGAATTAAAAGACAAAAATGATGAGCTTGAAAAAGCATATTTAGATACAATAGAAATATTAAGATATACAGTTGAAGCTAAAGACCCATATACAAGAGGACACTCTGATAGAGTTTCAGAATACTCAGTTTTAATTGGTAATAAAATGGGATTAGATGAACCAACTATACATATATTGAAAATCGGTGGTTTATTCCACGATATTGGAAAAATAGGAATTCCTGATAGTATCTTGTTAAAAGAAACAAAACTAGATGACGAAGAATACTCTCAAATAAAAAATCATCCAGCAATAGGAGTTCATATTTTAGGAGATGCTGAAATATTTAAAGACATTATTCCTATGGTATTACATCACCACGAGAAATATGATGGAAAAGGATATCCTAAAGGATTGAAAGGTGAAGAAATTCCATTAGTTGCAAGAATTGCAGCAGTTGCTGATTCATTTGATGCAATGACTTCAAAAAGAACATATAGAAATGCTTTACCAATAGATACTGTTATAGCTGAAATAGAAAAATGTTCAGGTACACAATTTGATCCTAAAATCGCAGATGTATTCCTAGATATTTTAAAAAATGATTATAAAAAAATTGAAGAAATACAAAATAAATATAAATAAATTAAATAAATAAAAATATTGTAATTCCAAACGAATTACAATATTTTTTATTTTCATTATTTTTATTCAATACCTAAGTATTCATTATAAGTTGTTTCTTTATCAATTAATCCATCACTTCTTATGTCTAATATTCTATTTGCAACGGTTTCTGTTAATTGGTGATCGTGTGATGTGAACATTAAGTTTCCGGTATATTTTTTCATCCCTTCATTTAATGCAGTGATTGATTCCATATCTAAATGGTTTGTTGGTTCATCTAAAATTAAGAAGTTAGCTCCTGAAAGCATTAATTTTGATAATACACATCTTACTTTTTCTCCACCAGAAAGTACATTTACTGATTTTAATGCTTCTTCACCTGAGAATAGCATCCTTCCTAAAAAGCTTCTAACATAAGTTTCATCTGGATCTTTTGAATATTGTCTTAACCAATCTGTTATGCTTTCTTTTCCACTAAATAAATAATTATTATCCTTTGGGAAATAATTATTTGTAATTGTAGTTCCCCATTTTATTTCTCCTGAGTCTGGTTCTAATTCTCCTGCTAAAATTTGAAATAATACTGTTATTGCATTTTCATTTTCTGCTAAAACTGCTATTTTGTCTTTGTCTTTTACCTTGAAGGAAATATTATCTAATATTTTTTCCCCATTTATTGTCTTAGATAAGTTTTTAACCTCTAAAATTTCATTTCCAGGAAGTCTATCAGGTTTAAAATCTATATAAGGATATTTTCTAGCTGAAGGTTTTATTTCATCTAATTGAATTTTCTCTAATGATTTTTTTCTAGATGTTGCTTGTTTTGATTTAGAAGCATTTGCACTAAATCTAGCAATGAAATCTTGAAGCTCTTTTATTTTTTCTTCCTTCTTCTTATTTTGTTCTCTCATTTGCTTTTGAAGTAATTGGCTTGATTCATACCAGAAATCATAGTTTCCTGGGAATAATTTTATTTCACCAAAGTCAACATCACATATATTTGTACAAACTTTATTTAAGAAGTATCTATCGTGTGAAACAACAATTACAGTATTTTCAAAGTTTATTAAAAATTCTTCAAGCCATGATATTGCTTTTAAATCCAAATCGTTTGTTGGCTCATCAAGTAGTAAAATATCTGGATTTCCAAATAAAGCTTGAGCAAGTAAAACCTTAACTTTGTCTTTAGCTTCAAGTTCACTCATTAATTTGTAATGTTTTTCTGGTGAAACTCCTAAATCATTAAGTAAATTTTCTGCTTGACTTTCTGCGTTCCAACCATCTAATTCAGCAAATCTTTCTTCTAATTTTGCAGCTTTCATACCATCTTCTTCATTAAAATCTGGCTTAGCATATATTTTATCTTTTTCAGTTTTAATATCATAAAGTTCCTTGTTTCCCATTATAACTGTATCTATTACAGTATATTCTTCAAAAGCAAAGTGATTTTGATTTAAAACTGAAATTCTTTCATTTTTATCTTTTGAAACCTCCCCTTTACTTGGTTCAATTTCGCCTGATAAAACTTTAAGAAATGTTGATTTTCCAGTTCCATTTGCTCCTATTATTCCATAGCAACAACCTTTTGAAAATTTTATATTTAC
>CANQCW010000011.1 GCA_947591055.1 uncultured Clostridia bacterium
CCATTTACTTCTACTTCTATTTCTCCATTTTCTTTTTCGTCTAATGTTGCATCAAATCCATTATCTGTTACTACATTAACACTTCCATCTTCATTTTTTACAATATCATCTTCTGTAATAATTCCTTTTTCTACTAAACGATTTAAATATTCATCTAGTGATGGGTTCTTTCCACTATTTTCTACTACCATTGATGCTAATTCTAAATATAATCTTTCTCTTTCTCCTTCCATCATTGTTCTTTCTTTTGCCTTCATTGCCATTTTTATTATCCCATTTTCACCAGATATTGCTGCTACACTTACTCCCGCTAAAATTATTAATATAATTATTGTTACTACTAAGGCAATTAATGTTATACCTTGTTCTTTTAAGTTTTGTTTCTTTTTATTGTTTTGCAATTTTAACTTATTTTTTTCTTGTATTTCCTTATCTTTCATTTGTTTTATACCTTTCCTTCATATTATGTAATTTTTATTAATGTAAAAACTTAATAAAAAAACAAAAAATCTTATAATTAGCTCTGCACAAGCTTTTTATAAGATTTTTGCTTTTCATTTTTTTATAATTTGTAATAAATATTTAATTTATATTTTGTTGAATTTTTCTTTATATTATGCTATTTTTTTAATATATTAATTTTTATTAAGTTTTTACATTAAATAAAATTTTATATATTATTATTTTGAAATTAATATTTCTAAATTCATAGCAAAATAATTATTTGTATTTTACTTATAATAGTCCTCCATCTAAATAGTTTCTACTTTTATATTCCATATTTTAATTCCCATTCTTTAAAGACATCTTCGGCTTTTTTTACTCTTCCATTATTATAATCTTCTTCCGACTTCAATATTTTTCTTTCTATTTCTTCATCTAACATTTTCTTTTTATATTCTTCCATACTCATAACAATTACATTATTTTTACTATTTTTACTTACTACAATTTCTCCATATTGATTAACTGCTGTTTCTATTTCTTCTAAACTTATTAATTGTTGCATAACAATGCTCCTCTCTTTTAATACTATTTATAGTATATCATAAATTTTACTATTTTTGAATATTTTTTATTAATTTTATAGAGTTATTATTTGTAAATAATTTCATTATATACAATTTTTTCAGATTGTCATTTGTTTCAATAATCTTTTTTACTCATATTTTACCTTTCTAATATTCACTGTTTTTATAAAAAACAATAAAACATTTTTCTTATATTTTCTTATCTCTTTTCGTCTTCTCTTTGATTCCTCCTTTCTTTTTATAAGTTTTCATTATTTCTTATTTTTGGAATAAATTAAGATTTTTTAAAGTATTATTTGAATTTTAAAAATAATTTTCATTAATAAATTTTAATTAATTTTTGAAATAAAATTTTTTGAATTGAAATAAGAATATTGTTAATATAACATAAAAAAGAATAATTGTAAATATATTATTGGTAATTTATGGTTTTTGCAATTATTCTTTTTTATTAAATTGTTACAAAATTTTAATTTTAATTTTGTTGAATTTTCCCTTATATTATGCTATATTTTGAACATAATTATATTTTATTAAGTTTTTAGATTAATAAAATATAATTATCATAAAGAACATAAATTGATTCAAATAAATAGATATATCAACTGTATAATTTAAAACCAACCACATATATCTATTTTTATTTCAACCGTTCCAGTATGTGCGGTACCATTTTCTCCATTTGTCAAATGCATAGCTTTCCAGACCATTACTAATGTTTCTCCGAGCTCTAACCACTATTCCCTTAACTGCAACATCGCTAGCAGTACTACCTGTACTACTCAACAAATTCTGTGAAGCATTGTTGGCTGTTGTAGACGTATTATTTAATAAGTAACCAAGAACACATCTAGTATTAGAACTCGTAGCCGTTAATTTTCCATCATAAAAACGTACTAAGCAATCTTTTTTGAAAGTAATAATTTTTCCACTATACGAAAAATATTCATTTTGTGTAGTTGTTCCACTTAATGTCAACCATTTCATAGGATGTCCACTCGTACCAGTATATCCAGAATCCTTTGCAGAAAATGTACCCACAGTATTTAGACTATAGCCCTCTGCATTAATTGTTCCTCCTTCATAATATCCTTTTAAAATTGTATAACTTTCTCCTGAATTTAATGTCTTATTTACTGTTCCTCTGTTTTCCATAATGCCTGTTACTTGTTCTCCATTTACCCATGCTTTTTGTCCAGATAATATTTGTTCTTCAGTTGCATTTCCAGCTGTTTGACTTGCTAAATCCTTGGCTGTTATTTTTCCTCCACTTGTATATCCTGCTTGTATTGTTTGTTCTCCTCCTGCACTTAATTCTCCACTTATTGCTCCTATATTTGGCATTGTTCCTGTCTTTATTGAACCATCTTCTGCTAAATATGTTTTATCTTTTAATACATCTGATTCTACTGCCGTTATAGAATTACTTAGTGTTACTATATCACTTATTGCTTCTACATATTTTCCTTCTTCATCATATACTTTTACTCTTACATAATAACTTTTTCCTAAGTCTAGATTTTCAAATGTATATGTATATGCTCCTTCTGTTTCTTCTAATTTTTCTTCTTCATTTGGTACCCACGTTTTTCCATTATCTATACTTAATTGTATTTTACTTGCTTGTCCTTCTATTGTTAAATTTACTTTTATTGTTTGTTCCTTTGGATTTCCTTCTACTGTAAATGTTTTTATCTCTACTGATGCCTTATCTTCTCCTTCACCTCCTACTACTACTGAAAAATCGCTTACATATTGTTCTAACATGCCTATTTGGATTTGTTCTTCTTCTGCTGCATTTTTATACTTTTCTACTGCTTGTCTTGCTCTTTGAAATAATCCATTTCCTCCTACTATTTGTGATATTGTTACTCCTGCTAATATCAATAGCAATATTATTGTTACTACTAACGCTATTAATGTTATTCCTTGCTCTTTTAAGTTTCGTTTCTTTTTATTTTTTCCTTGTATTTTCTTATCTTTCATTTGTTTTATTCCTCCGCTTCACATTATGTAATTTTTATTAAGGTAAAAACTTAATAAAAAAGTAAAAAATCTTATAATCAGCATTACTCATGCTTTTTATAAGATTTTTGATTTTCATTTTTTATTAAATTGTTACAAACTTTTAATTTTTATTTTATTGAATTTTTCCTTATATTATGCTATATTTTTAATATAACAATTTTTATTAAGTTTTTACATTAATTAAAATTGTTATAAATTATTTTTCTTATATTCAAATATTGCTTTTCTTGTTGGTTGAAGTGCTGTATAATTTGCAATTACATATTTTTTTCCTTTTATTTTATATAATGCTTTTACCGCTTCATCTAAATCTAAATATGCTTCTATCTTTTCTTTATCAAATCCACTTGTTTTTATTCTTATTGCTATATCATACGCTCTTTTACCAGAGGTTATAATTCTATTTACATTTTGTATATTAAAATTTATATCCCATATCCAAGAAACATCAAATCCATCTGCAATATTATCATTTAATACAAATAACAAATCTTTTTCGTCGCTATCTTCATTTAATATTCTTAAGCTTACATTTGCTCCTGTTGGATTTTTTGCTAAGTTTATTAATGTCTTTGAACCTTTTACTTCTATTTCTTCGCATCTTCCATTATCTAATTTAAAAGTAGCTAGTGCCTCTTTTGCATCTAAATTATATAATTTTGAAAATGCAAGTGCTGCTGAATAATTATAAATTGCATATATACTATTTGCAAGTGTTTTATATGTTGTTCCTTCACCTTTTCTATTTTCTACATCATTGTCTTTTTCTGTAGTATCATTATTTTCTACTTCAAATGTTCCTTCTTTTACATCTACATTATTTACTTTCAAATATATATCATTTTCTCCATATCCACATTTAGGACATTTAAATTTTCCTATATGTGAATATTGATAATATTCATATTCTAACCTTGTTTTACAAAATGGGCAAAACTTTCCCTCTCCTACTTCTTTTTCTTCTTTTGTAGCATACTCATATTTATTTACACTAAAGTAATATACATTTTTATTTTCTGGATTTGCTTTTCCTAATCTTGCAACATTTGGATCATCATTATTTAAAATCAAATTTCCTTTATAATCTTTTAAAAATTCATTTATTTTTAATATTAATGATTCTTCTTCACCATTTCTATCTAACTGATCTCTAAAAAAGTCTAATACTATTAATGTATCTAATCTTATTTTCTTAAATACTTTTGGAACATAACTCTCATCTACTTCTAATGTTATAAAATCTGCCTTTATTTTTCCTGTTATTGTACTATTTTTTATAAGTTTAGTAACAATTCCTGTTTCCATATTATTTCCTTCAGTATTACTTACTGCTACTTTTCCATTTTTCTTTACTATATATGAAAGTAAATTATTTGTCGTAGTCTTTCCATTTGTTGCTGTTACTGCTATAACTGGGCAATTTATTTTAAAATATTTTATAATATTTGGCCTTAGCTTAATTGCTATTTTGCCGACTACATTGCCACTATTTTTTTTGAATATACCTATAATACTACTCAAAATTTTACTTATAATTAACACTATACAATTAAACACTTATTCTTTCTCCTAAATTTGCTTTTTCAAGATATCTTCTATATCGCTTAAGTCTATTTCTTTTGTTTCACCTGTTTCCATTTCTTTTAATTCTGCTTTTCCTGTATTTATCTCGTTTTCTCCTATTGTTACTATATATTTTGCATTTTTCTTATTTGCATACTTAAACTGAGCATTTAAACTTCTTTCCATTATATCTTTTTCTACATATATGCCTTTTTTTCTCAAGTTTGAAACTAATTTACTAGAATATAAATTTGCTTCTTCACCAATATATGCTACAAATAATTGCAATTTATTTGATTTATCGAAGTCTGGATTATTTTTATCAAATACATCTATTAACCTTTCAACTCCTGTTGCAAATCCTATTGCTGGTGTTTTCTCTCCTCCTAGTTCTTCTACTAATCCATCATATCTTCCACCACCTACTACTGTAAGTCCATCTATTTTTGATACAAATTCAAAAACTGTTTTTGTATAATAATCTAGTCCTCTTACAATTGATGTATCTATTGAATAACTAATATTTTGTTTCTCTAGCATTTTTTTAAGATTTTCAAAGTGATTTTTACATTCATCACACAAATAATCTACACTTTTTGGTGCGTTTTGATTTAAAGCTTTACAGTTTTCTTCTTTACAATCAATAATTCTCATTGGATTTTTTTCAAATCTATTTTTACATACATCACAGTATTTATCTAAGTTTGGTCTTATATAGTCTTTTAAGGCTTCCATATATTCGCTTCTACATTTTTTACATCCTATTGAGTTAATTTTAAGTTCTATATCTTTTATATTTAATTTTTCTAGAAATGTATTTATCATTTCTATCATTTCGACATCTGCTAAATAACTTCCTGAGCCTAAAAGTTCAACTCCAATTTGGTTAAATTCTCTTTGTCTACCTTTTTGCACATTTTCATATCTATACATTGGCATAGCATACCAAAGCTTTATTGGTGATGGCATACTTGACATCCCGTTTTCTATATAACTTCTTACTACGCCTGCTGTTCCTTCTGGTCTTAAGGCTACACTTCTTCCACCTTTATCATCAAATATATACATTTCTTTTTGAACAACGTCTGTATCTTCTCCAACACCTCTTTGGAAAAGTTCTGATTTTTCTATAACTGGTACTCTTATTTCTTCATATCCATATTTTTCAAATGTACTTTTTGCTATTTCTTCAATGTATTGCCATTTTTTTATTTCTTCAGGAAGTATGTCTCTTGTTCCTTTAAGTTTTTGAATCATAAATCTTTCCTCCTTTTTATATTTATTTTCTATAAAATTTTTCTACTATTTTTTACGTTTTACATCATAAACGCTATCTACTTTTCCGAATTTTCTTATGGCTGTATTTAAATCTTCTAGATTTTTTACTTCTATTGTCATTTCAATTATTGCAATTTTTTCCTTATTTGATTTTGCTTTTATTTCATTTAAATTTACATCTAAAGTAGATATTAAATTAATTACATCTGACAAAAGTCCTTGTCTATCGTTTGCATATATATTTATTTCAACTTTATATGAGCTTTGCTTTTCTTCATCCCAATATACATCTATTATTCTTCCTTCTTCTTGAAGTAAGTCTTTAAGATTTTTACAATCTTTTCTATGAATTGTAACACCTCTTCCTCTTGTTATATATCCAACTATTTCATCTCCTGGAACTGGGCTACAACATTTAGAAAGTTTTACTAAGCAGTTTTCAATTCCTTTTACAATTATTCCTGTTTTAGATGATTTTGGTCTTGTTTCATTTTTTAATTCTTCAATTTTTTCTTCTACGTTTTCATCAGATTCTTTATTATATTTTTTATATTCTTCTAAAGTTCTTGTTATTATCTTACTTACTCCAATTGAGCCAAATCCAACTGCTGCATACATTTCATCTAAGTTTCTAAAATTATATCTTTCAAGCATTGGATTATAATATTTTGTATTAAATAATTCATCATGTGTCATACCAATTCTTTTTATTTCTTTTTCAACAAGCACTTTCCCTTTTTCAATATTTTCCTGTCTTTCGTTCTTTTTAAACCACTGCATTATTTTATTTTTTGCAGATGAACTTTGTACAAATTTAAGCCAATCTCTACTTGGGCCTTTGCTATTTTCACTTGTTATTATTTCAACTATATCACCATTATTAAGTTTAGTAATTATTGGCATCATTTTGCTATTTATTTTGCATCCTGTCATTTTGTTTCCAATTTCTGCGTGAATATTATAAGCAAAATCAATTGGTGTACTTCCTTTTGGAAGAGTTTTTATTTCTCCTTTTGGAGTAAATACATATACCTCATCTTCAAATAATTCTGTTTTCAAAGTATTTAAAAATTCTTGAGGGTCTTGCATATCTTTTTGCCACTCTAAGCTTTCCCTTAACCAAGAAAGTTTGTCCTCTGATACAACAACATTCGCTTTTTTCCCTTTTAAAAAGCTTTGCTCTTTGTATGCCCAATGCGCTGCTATACCAAACTCAGCTATTCTATGCATATTATAAGTCCTTATTTGAACTTCAAATGGTGTTCCGTTTGGTCCAATTAAAGTAGTATGAAGTGATTGATACATATTAGGCTTTGGTACTGATATATAATCTTTAAATCTTCCCGGCATTGGTGTATATAGCTCGTGTACCACTCCAAGTGCTGCATAGCAATCTTTTACAGAGTTTACTAAAATTCTTAAAGCAAATAAATCATATATTTGGTCTAAAGTTTTATTATCCCTTTGCATTTTTCTATAAATTGAGTAAAAATGCTTTGCTCTACCTGTTATTTCTGCAACTATATGTTCCTTTTTTAAATTTGTTTTTATTTCATCTGTTATAGCATCAATAAATTTTAATCTTTCTTCTCTCTTTTTATCTATTCCTTCTGCTAGTTCTCTAAATTCTTCTGGATACAAATACTTGAAAGCTAAATCTTCTAGCTCCCATTTTAAAGAGTATACTCCGAAGTCTATTTGCAAGAGGTGCATATAACTCTATTGTTTCTTTAGCATTTGCTATCTGTCTATCTCTTTTTAAATATTTTAATGTTCTCATATTATGAAGTCTATCTGCTAGCTTAATTAGGATAACCCTTATATCTTTACCCATTGCTAAAAACATTTTTCTATAGTTTTCAACTTGTTCTTCTTCTGCGCTTACATAGTTGATTTTTCCAAGTTTAGTTACACCATTTACCATTTCTGCAATTTCTTCACTAAATTCTTGTTTTAAATCATCTAATGTAACATCAGTATCTTCTAGTAAATCATGCATTAAGGCAGCACAAATAGTAGCATCATCTAATCCTAAAGTTGCTAAAATATAAGCTACTTGAATAGGGTGAATTATATAATCTTCACCTGATAGCCTTTTTTGGTCTCCATGATGCAATTTAGCATAATCATAAGCTTTAGTAATTAGCTTTGAATCTAATCTTTTATTATGAGATTTTGCTTCATTAATTACATCTTTAATATTTCTTTCAACTACTTCTGCCATAATTTTTCCTCTTTTTTATAATTTATTTAACGATTGATTTTCTTAAATCTTTTAGATTTATTTGTATGCTTTCTATGTTATTAAAATTATTTAACTCTAAATTTCCTACAACATCTATTTTGTCGCCGATTTGATATTTATCTGCTAAATCGCCTAAGTTAAACCCAATCGCATCTAAAATAGTATTTTCATCTTGTAATGTTAGCTTTAAATGTTTGCCTTCTGATAATGTTCTAATAGATACAATTTTTATGTTTTTGTATAATACTTGTGGCACTGAATTAGATTCTCCAAATGGCTCTAACAATTTTAAATCCTTTACAGAATCTAAATTTATATCTTTTGAAGAAATTTCTTCATCTATTTCTAATTCTTGTACAGGAATATCTTTTAAATTTTCCTCAGCATATTCTTCAAATTGTTTTTTAAAATTATCGAAGTCTTTATAGTCTAAGCTTAATCCTATTGCCATACTATGACCACCAAAATGTTTTAAATACTTACTGCAATCAACTATTGCTTTATGAAGGTCAAAACCATTTATACTTCTTCCAGACCCTTTTGCTTCTTCTCCTTCAAAACATAAAAGTATGCTTGGTTTATAGTATTTATCTGTAATTTTTGAAGAAACTATTCCTATTACTCCATGATGCCAGCCTTCTTTTCCAATTATTAAGCAAGGCTTGTCTAAATTTTCTTCTGCTTGCACTTGTGCTTCTTCATATATTTTCTTTTCAATTTCTTGTCTTTGTTTATTATATTCTTCTAGTTGTTTTGCATATTTTCTAGCTTCAAATGGATCATCAGTAAGTAACAATTTTAGTGCTATTTCTTGATGGCCCATCCTTCCACAAGCATTGATTCTAGGAGATACTCCAAAAGATATTGTTGTTGAGTTTATATCTTTGTAACCTGATAAATTTAAAATCTCTCTAATTCCTAAATTCTTAGTTTGCTTAATTAGCATAAGACCTAGCTTAGCAATTACTCTATTTTCATCAACTAATGGCACAATATCTGAAATTGTTCCAACACAAGCTATGTCTAAATATTTTAAGCACTCATTTTCATTAATATCAAATTTTTTGCAATATGCCTGTATTAGTTTAAAAGCAACTCCACATCCTGCTAATGCCTCAAATGGATATTTACTATCTTTTCTTTTGCAATCTACAACTGCTATTCCATCTGGCAATGTATCAAGTGTCTCATGATGGTCTGTAATTATAATATCAAGGCCTAAAGTTTTGGCGAATTCTACTTCTTCTATTGATGTTATTCCACAATCAACTGTAATCATTAAAGTATAACCATCTTTTGCGATTTTTTCTACTGCATTTTTATTTAATCCATATCCTTCATTTAATCTGTTAGGAATATAAGTATCTAAATCAATTTTTCTATCTTTAAAAAATCTTTTTAATATTACTGTACTAGTAATACCATCTGCATCATAGTCTCCATATACTATTATTTTTTCTTTATTTTTAATTCCTTTTTCAATTCTATCAATTGCTTTTTCCATATCTGGCATTAAGAAAGGGTCATAAAAATCTCTTCTGGTAGGATTTAAAAACTTTTCTATTTCTTGATTATTTAAATTTTTATTAGATAAAATTTTAGAAACTAAATCGCTTAAGTTAAATTTCTTTGCAATTTCTTCTGCTCTATCTATATTTTGCTCTTTTATCCTCCAACTCTTATTCATTAGAAAATCCTTTCTTTTTTATTTTATCGGAAAATGTATATTTCAAACTATTTTTTTATATAAAATATACCAATATTTTATACCTTTTTATCACTTTTGGCAATAGATATAAAATTATATTAACAAAAGAGAAAGGGCTATGAGAAATGTTTCTCAACTAGCCCTTAGAAAATATGTTACAGTTTTTCTGCTAAAGATTCGATGTAATCCATAAGTGGTACATTGATGTTTCGAGATTTTAATGCTTCTACCATCCATTGTTCTTCCGGACTGCGAACCTTTTTCTTCACTTCGTTTGAAGGAATTACAATTCCTGTTTTTACTTGTTCGAAAAAGTTATTTACAGGTCCTTCAATCTTGTAAATTACAAGTGCTCTCTTTAGCATTTCATACCCTGGTATAGAAGGATTTATACCTTCTTCCCGTAAAATACCTTCTGCTTTCAAATACAAATTTGGATAATTCTTCATCTTGCACATATTTTTCCTTGCCTCCAATCGTTTTTTTAATTAAAAAATACTTTTTAATAGTTACATTACATATATTATAACATATTTTATGTAAAATATCAAGTTTTATGACTTTTGCATGTTGTGTACCAACAGTTTCGACATTTTTCTTGTTTTTTGACAATTAAATTGTTGCTAAAATTCCTATTTCATGCCAGAAATTATATTAGTTACAATAAAAAACGTATGTTAATCAAACTTAACATACGTTTTTTATATTTCACATTACTCTGTTAAAGCTTCTATTGAATTTACAACTTCACTCATACCAGGGAAGATTGCATCAATTAATTCATCAGTTACATTTATTTTCCATTTTCCTTCAACTTTTGTTAATGTTATATCTTTATTAGTTGTTATTGTACCAATTGAAGAATCACTTAAACAATCATTTAATAATGTTATACCTTGATCATTTGAAATATCTTCACCGTTTATAAATTTTTGATAAATACTTTGAGTCCATTTTGTAACAGCGTTTCTAAAGTTTTTATTTGTTGTATCAACATTTACAGTAGCATTTTCTCCTTCAACTTTAACAGTATTAATCTTAAATGTAAATTCGCTGAAACAATTTTTTTCAAATTCGCTCATTTCTTCTCCAACATCTAAGCTACCTGTTACTGAATCCATTAATGAATCATATGAAACATATTTATTAATTGCATTTATATTTCCGCCTTTAATTGCTTTAAAAGCTTTAGATACTGCATAATAAGGTGTATTCATAAAGAATATAATTCCTACTATAATTGCTACTATACAAATTAATGCAATAACTAATGTAATCCATTTTCCTTTTTTACCTGATGATTTTACTTTTTCTTTTGGTTTTTCTTCTACTTTTTTGTTTACAGTAACTGTTCCTTTAACTTCTTCTTTTGATGTATTTTTTCCTTTATTGTCCTTTTTTACTTCTTTACCTTTTGCTTCTTTATTTTTTTCGTCAATACTAGAAAATACATCTTCTTTTTTTGTTTTACTATCTACTTTGTTAAAAGCTTTTGTGTCAATTTTTTCTTCCTTTTTAGTATTTTCTGGCTTAATGTTTTCTTCTTTTTTCTTATCCATTTTAAAATCCAATCCTTTCTTGTTTATAATAGGTATCATCAACTATATCTTATAACAAATAAAAAAGAATATCAAGTAATTTGTAAAATTACATTAATATTCTTATGATTCTTTGATTTATTTTGTTAAAATACTTCTAAATGGTCTAATAATATTTTAAGTCCCATTAAAATAAGTATTATTCCTCCTGCCGTTTCTGCTTTATTGTTAAATTTGTCTCCAAATTTAGTGCCAATTTTTACTCCAATAAAGGACAATGCAAATGTTATTATTCCTATACAAATAATTGGAGTATAAATAATAACTTCTAGAAAAGCAAATGTAATTCCAACTGCTAAAGCATCTATGCTTGTCGCTAATGCTAAAATAAACATTGTTTTGAAACTCACATCATCATTTACATTTTCATCTTTTTTGCTAAAAGATTCTTTTATCATATTTATTCCAATTATAGCAAGTAGTACAAAGGCTAACCAGTGGTCAATTGCATTTATTATCTTAGCAAATCTTAAACCTAAAATATATCCTATAAAAGGCATTAAAGCTTGAAATATACCAAAATATAAAGCTATAATTATTCCTTTTTTTGCATTTCCATTGTGTATTGCCATCCCTTTGCAAATTGCTACTGCAAAAGCATCCATTGCAAGGCTAACACTAATTAAAATAATCTCTAGAAAATTCATATTTTAAATGTATTCCTAAGTTTATTTTTTATTACTAGAAGATTTTAATTCTACTGTAAGCAAATTTTTGGCAATGATTTATATCACACCTGCAAATAATAGTGCTAAAACAACTATTCCAAGGGCTATTCTATAATATCCAAATACTTTAAAATCATGTTTTTTAATATAATTCATTAAAAATTGAATAATTAATATTGAAACAACTAATGAAACTATTGTTCCAACTATTAAAACAGCAAGTTCCTCTCCTGTAAATGCAAATCCAAACTTTAACAATTTAAGTAGACTTGCTCCAGCCATAGCTGGGATTGCTAAGTAAAAGGTATATTCCGCTGAAACTGTTCTTGAAATTCCTATTAAAAGTGCTCCTATTATTGTTGCTCCAGAGCGAGATGTTCCTGGGAAAATCGCTGCAATCAATTGGAACATTCCAATAATAATTGCATCTTTATATGTTAATTCGCTTATATCATTTACCCTTGAATCTTTCTTTTTTAGTGACTCAATTACTATAAATGCAATTCCTACTAAAATAAGCATTATAGATATACAAACAGGATTGTAAAAATGTTCTTCTGCATATTCATCAATACCTAATAAGACAATTATTACAGCTGGAATACAACCTACTATTATTTTTCCCCATAGTTTAAGAATATTTTTGTCAAGTTTTAGTCCTTTATCACCATGCTTAGAATTTTTTTTCTTAATAGGCCATATATTTTTAAAATATAAAATTACTACTGCTAAAATTGCTCCTAATTGTATAACAACTTCAAACATATCCCAAAAGCCTTCTGAAAGACCTTGAAATTTTATAAAGGTTTCTGCAAGTATTAAATGACCTGTACTGCTTATTGGTAACCACTCTGTAATACCCTCTATTATTCCAAATATCATTGATTTTAGAATATTCAACATGTCTGTTACTCCTTTTAAAATAAATTTACATTTAATATTTATTCCATTTATTATTTTTATAGAATTTATTTTAGCATTAATAATGTTTATTTACAATCTTTCTTCATTAATCATTATTTTTATTATTTTTCCATTTTCATTATATTCTGCTTCTACTTTATAAGTATATTTATTACTTATTTTATTTTCAATAGATACTTCATCTAATAATTCTCCATTAAAATAACATTTTATTTCTTCTGTTTGATAAAGAGAGTTATAATATGCTATATTTGAAGTTCTTACCATTGATATTAACGATTTTACTTCTACTGCTCTCTTATTTTCTCCTAAATATTCATCAAATGTTGTATAACCATAAAATAAATCAACTTCTTGATTAGATTGTAAATTATTATTTATTATTTTTACAATAACATTCATTATAAATATAATTATCATTAAAATTACTATCAACAAAAAAATTTTAATATACTTTTTCATACTAAATTTCATTTCTCCTTCTTTACTTTTTATTTGATTTTAGCATTAATCTAATTTATTGACAACATCTTCTAATAAAAAATTTTATACCACTAAAAAAAGTGATGCTTTCATAAAGCACCACTTTTTACTACAATTACAATCATTCATACCAAATATGATTATGAAACTTTTAAAGTTTATATTACATACGTTTTGGATAACGATTTAATTACTATTATTCCTCAGAAACTGGAGCACTTTCTTTAGCTTCAGGTTCAGGTGTATTATTGTATACTTCTAATATAGCCTTTTGAATTTTTTCTCTAGTAGCAGGGTTTATTGGATGAGCTATATCCTTATGTTCTCCTGTACTTTTGATTTTCTTGCTAGGCATAGCAATAAATAATACTCCTTCAGGATTTTCGATAACTTTGATTTCATGTACTACGAATTCATTATCGAATGTTACAGAAGCAACAGCTTTTAATCTGTTTTCTGTGCTTACCTTTCTTAATCTTACATCTGTGATTTCCATTTTTATGTTCTCCTTCCAAAGTTTTGTTATAATACATATTTTTTATGTACTACTATTTTATTCGCTATATTTTTATTTTTTCCTTCTTATTTTTACAAAAAAATAGCATTTTGACTAAAAATTTTTTTATAATTTTTTTAATCTTGTTTTTTTTGTTGTACTGTATTATAATAGATAGGCATAGAATATAAAAAAGGAGTTGAATATATTTGGCAAATATACATGAAATTAGACAGTATAAGAATATATATATGATTGGAATTGGTGGTACAAGTATGAGTGGCATCTCCGAAATTTTAAAAAATTGGGGCTTTAATGTTGCTGGTTCTGATGCTTCTAATTCTGATATTATAGATAAATTAATTGAAAATGGTATTCCTGTTACAGTAGGTCATAACCCTGATAATGTCGAGGGTTTTGATTTAGTTGTTTATTCTGCTGCTATACCTAGTAATGATCCAGAGCTTGTAAGAGCAAATGAATTAGGAATTCCAACTGTTGAGAGAAAAGATTTTTTAGGTGCAATTACTAGAGCTTTTAGAAATACTATTTGCGTATCTGGAACTCATGGAAAATCTACTACCACTTCTATGGTATCATTATGCTTTTTAGAAGCTAAGCTTGATCCTTCAATTCAAATTGGAGCTATTTTAGATCCTATAGGTGGAAATTATAGAGTTGGTAATAGTGAGTACTTTATTTTGGAAGCTTGTGAGTATTCAGAAAGCTTTTTGAAGTTTTCTCCAAAAGCAGAAATCATCTTAAATATTGATAATGATCATTTAGATTACTATAAAAATATTGAAAACATCAAAGAAGCTTTTATCAAATATGTTAAACTTCTTCCTGATGATGGTATTTTAGTTTACAACAGTGATGATATTAATTGCATGCATCTTTCTCAATATACAAAGGCTAAAAGCATTACTTTTGGCTTAAAAAATTCTAATGCAAATTTTATAGCCAAAAACATTGTTTTTGATAAAAATGGATTTCCTTCATTTGATGTTTATCATAACAATGTATTTTACAAAACAATTAAATTGTCTGTTCCTGGAAAACACAATGTTTATGATGCACTTGCTTGTATTGCTCTATGTGATGAATTTGGTTTGGATAAAAATGATATAAAAAATGCTTTATCTAAATATTTTGGTGCAGAAAGAAGATTTCAATATCTTGGTAAAATTAATGGTGCTAGAGTTTATGATGATTATGGTCATCACCCTACTGAGATTCAAGCAGTAGCTGATGCAATGAAACAAAAAGAATATAATCACTCTTGGGTTGTTTTCCAACCTCATACTTATAGTAGGACTAAAGCTCATTTAGATGATTTTGCTAAATGCTTACTAAATTTTGATAATATTATTTTAACTGATATTTATGCAGCCAGAGAAATAAATACTTTTGAAGTTAGTTCAAAAGATATTGTAGATAGAATTGATGCAATGGGCAGAAAAGCTTATTACATAGAAAATTTTGATGATATTATTGAATTTTTAAAAAGAAATGTTAAGCCTGATGACATAGTAATAACACAAGGTGCTGGAACTATTACAAAACTTGGTCATGAATTAGTAAAATAAGACTAAAAGAATCCACAATTTTTTAACTTTTTGTGGATTCTTTATTTTAATTTATATAATACTTTTTATCACATTTATATTAGTAATCAGTTTCTGACAACTCAGGATATTTAAAAACCTGTCCTTGTCCTGAAACATCTCCATCTGGTATATGTGTTTCTAAAAAACTTCTACTTCCTTTTAAGAAATATTTATTTCTATCTACTCCAGAAGAATTTCCTCCTAATATAATTGGATCGTCCCATGTTGTATCCACCGCATACCATTTTCCGTTGTCCATTTTAACATAGTTCCATGCGTGAGCCTCTGTGTTTCCATTTGAGTCAATTCCATCTCCATATACAATTATACATGGTATATCTAATTTATCTAATATAACTTTAAATGCTTCTGCATACCCTTCACATACACACCTATTTTCAACTAATGCACCATATATATTTGAACTATTTATTCCCAAATTTTCATCATATGTTATCGTATTTATTAATTCATCATGAGCTAATTTTACTTTATCATATGTTGTTCCATATGCTCTACTTGCAATATTATTTATTCTATTTTCTATTTTATTTATTGCATCTTGAACTTCATATGCTGAGTTAAAAGAGTCTATTAAATAATTTTTTTCACCTTCTTTAGGTTCTAAATAATAGCTATAATTTATATTTGTTAAAAAAGTTGTAGTTCTAGTTGCAAATGAAATTTTTAATATATCTATCCAAAATATATCTGGATTATCTAAAAATAAAGCATCTAATGCTGCTTGAACGCTTTCTCCTGCATTTGCTGTTTTAGTTTCAAAATCTATTTTTTGTGTTCCAGTTTTCAATGATTGTTTATTATTTACTAATGTGTCATATATTGATTTTCCAACATCATTTAATTGTCTATAAAAATATTTTTTACCTGCGTTACTACTAGTATAATTATTGCTTGTAGTGCCATTTGAGATACCATTTGATAATGCTACATTTTCTGTTGATGAACTATTTTTAGATTCAGTTTTTTGTATTACATTTCTAGTTGGCAAATCACCAGTATAAATATCATTTGCATCATTTATATAACTTTTTGACATTATAAAAATAATTGCTGCACATATAATTATTGATGCTAATAAAATTAAATTTATTAAGGAAATTCCTTTGTTATTTTTTTTCATTTTTCCTCCAGCATATAATAATTAAAAATATTATACACAAAACAAAATTTTTTAGCAACAATTATTTAAGGTTTTAATTAATTTTATAAATTTATATTTATTTTTTCCTTATAGATATTTTATTGCATCATCATGTCTGCAAAGATTGCATATCCTTGTGTTGGAGCGTTTAGCAAAACATTTGTAATTGCCCCAATAAACTTTCCATCTTGAATTATTGGTGTCCCACTCATCCCTGGTATTATTCCTCCTGTTTTTTCTATTAATTTTTCATCTGTTATTTTTATTAACATACTTTTATTGTCTGTATAATTTGTCCTATATATCCTTTTTATTTCTATTTCGTATTCTTCAGTTTTATCTTCATTTGTTAATTGACAAATTATTTTTGCTTTTCCTTCTTTTATTTGATTTCTATTTGCAACTGGAACTTCTTCTTTTTTTACATTATTTATATATTCTAAATTTGTTACTTTTCCATAAATTCCAATAGGACCGTTTACTTCTATATTTCCTATTGTTTTGCCTCCTTCAATTATTCCTCTTATTTCTCCTGTTTTTCCTTTTTCGCCTTTTACTATTGATATTATCTGACTTGTAACTAATTCGCCATTTGATATATTTAAAAGCTTATTTGTATCTACATCACTTATACCATGCCCTAATGCTGCAAAACTCCCAGTAGCTTTTTCATAATATGTTAATGTTCCTATTCCTGCTGCTGCATCTCTAACCCACAAGCCTATCATGTAATTACCATCAATTGCTTTTTGTGGATTTATAGTTGTATATATTTCTTCTGATTCTCTTTGATATCTGATAGAAATTGTATTTCCTTCACTTTCATTTATTGTATTTACCAATTCTTCTGTATTTGATATTGTTTTTCCATTTATAGTCTTTATCATATCTCCTTCTTTGATTCCTGAATTTTCATATGGTTTATATTTTTTTCCATCTGAGCCATCAATTTCTGACATCCCAACTACCAAGACTCCATCTGTATATAACTTAAGTCCAATTGTTCTTCCAATTGGATTTACATTTCTTTGAGCAGTACTATTTACATATTTTGCATATTCATTACTGTTTATGCTTAAAACCCATGTATAGTTAAAAAATAATATAATTGTTAATATTATTAGAAATCTTTTACTTAATTTTATATTTTTCATTTAATGATTCCTTCTTTCAATTTAATAAAAAAAATAGTTATCTATATGATAACCATTTTTTTATTTTTTATTAACTTTTAAACTATTTAGTTAGCACTAACATTTACAATTCCTGAGTGTTGAGCAGCTATAACATAGTTTCCATTTCCTGTTACTCTAT
This sequence comes from uncultured Clostridia bacterium, assembly GCA_947591055.1. Lineage (GTDB taxonomy): Bacteria > Bacillota > Clostridia > TANB77 > CAG-508 > CAG-793. The sequence goes on from CANQCW010000011.1 coordinate 18,112, forward strand.
ACATAAAGTTTTTAAGTATTTGTGAAATTGTTTGGTTTGTATTTTTTACTGTTACAGAAATAATATCTCCTTCTTTAAGTTTATATAAACCATCACCTTCAATTTTGTCCATTATTTGTGTTGTATAATCTGTGTATGAATAGTTTTCACCTACTTTTGATGCAGATGCTTGTGTTGTTTTCTTATTTGAATTTTCATCTAATACTTCAACTTGCATTTCAACATCAAATGAATTTCCTGTTGATGCTATTGTTTGATAAAAAGAATCATATTTATCTATTGTTATTTTTCCAGTAGATCTAATATTATCAACAAACTCTGTTGTTGCAGTTTGAACTACTTGCTCTGATATATCATCTCCTCTGTCTGCAGTTGACATTAAAGGAAATATAAACATTAATATTGCTGCTAAAAATATTGCTATAACTGTCATTACTGAATCACTCATAAAAACCTCCTATTATTTTTTCATTTAAATAATATTTTTAGATTATCCACTATCTTTTACCTATGTAAATATATTGAATAACCCTCTTTTGCGTTCCTTCTTCATTTTGTATAATTTCATTATTTGTGAATTCTATAACTGAACTATCTTCTGTTGTATTTCCTTCATTTGTGGTAAAATTATAAATTCCTACTCTTTCTATAAATAAAGCATCTGTAGCTCTTGATAAACTACCAGTTCCTAATGTTCTTGTAAGTCCATCAAAATTATCAAAATTTAAGATTAATTTGTTATTTTGCAATTTATTGAAATTTACTGAAACACTTCTTGACATATCATAAGTTGATGTTTCAGGAGTATTATTTATTAAACTTTGCATAAACATTTTAGCATGAAGTTCATCATGTAGCCAAGGCTCTTGCCTTGTATCTTCATCGTTTGCATCAACTCCATAAATTGCTCTAGAATAATTTTTTCCATTATATGTTGCTTGAAATGAACGATCATCTTCATTTCTAATTGTTGATAATGCTAGTCTCGAAGGTAGGCTTTCTGAATAGTACAATGTAAGTGGCTTTATATCACTTATTAATTCGTGATTTTCATCAGCCTCTCCTGTATAGAATAGAACTGTATAGCCCTCTTTAAAATACGAATATAAAGTTGGTATAACTGTTTCTATACCTACTAATCTATTTTTTGATACTCTAATATTTTCGGTATTATAGTAATCTAGATTATCTGATTTTTTTAAAATAGATGTAGCAGCTTGCTGTGCTCTTGTGAATCCAAATATAGCAAGTGATATTGCTCCAACAAAAATTAGTATTGCTGCTGCCATCTTTAGTGCATCAGTAGCATTATCCATTATCTATTTGCTCCTTCTAAATAAAGCCTTTTGTTTAACAACTTTTAATTTTATTTATATATTAATCATCATCACTTGTTGAAGAAGATGTTGATGATCCATGGCTACCTTCCCAAACACTTATGATTCTTAAATATCCTGTATTGTAATATGCAGGTGAGTTAACTGTCATAGAGTCTTCATTTTCTTCTTTTGTTCCTAAAGCTGTGTCATTTTCTGCATTTACCCAGTATGTTTTTCCTGGTTTAACAGCTTGTGATATTGCTGAAGTTGTTGATTTTACACCATTATAAAATACAGTAATTGTTTTTTCTTCATCTGCTGTTTGTCCTGTAATATTGTTTGATCTAATTGCGTTCATTAAGTTTTTAACTTGTGATGCAGAAACTTTATTTCCAAAATATGCTGAAAATTGGTTATTTTGTGCTTGAGCAGCTTGACTTGATAAGTCAACATTTTGTGTTGTTCCTGCTGCTATAGTATAAACATAAACTCCTAATCCTATTAATAAGATTGATATTAAAATTGCTCCTGCTATAATTAAAGCTTTTGATGCATTTTCCATAATTAATTTCCTCCTTAGATTATTAAATTTATTTAAAATTTTAGTCTTTTGTAAAGACAAAACTTAAAAACAATATTAAATTTCTTGAAAATATAAATATTTTACAAGTTTTGTTTTATTGTGATATTCTATTTTTGTGCATTTAAATTTTGCTTGTCCATAAAGTCTGATAAATTCTGATACTCTATTTGAATATATTTTTTCCATAGGAAAAACATAATCACTTTGTTTAAATTTTAATTCTATTTTAATTGAATTTTCTTTATTTTCAATGTATAAACCTTCATCATCTTTTTCAATGTAGTTTTTTTCATTAGTATCTAATGCTTTATTAATTATCGTTGCTAAGTCATTACCGCTTATTTCTTTTTCGTAAGCTGATTTATATATCATATTATTTGAATCAATATCACTTTTTTTGGCTTTATAATTATAATATATATTAGTAAAAACTGCTATTATAATAATAACTGAAACTATAAAAATTGCTATTTTTTTCATATTTTACCCTTAAATTATATCATTAATTTATTATTTATGCAATATTCTATCTATAATATTTTCCTTAAAAGCTATCTGGTATATTAATTATACTTGTATCTATTGTATGAAAATCTATTCTATTTATTTGTCCTGTTTCATTGCTATAGTAAATATCCTTTTCATTTTTCTTTTGAGTTAATTCATTACCTTTTTTCTCAATAGTCGCATTACAGCAAAAATATTTTGTATTATTGTCTTTTATAAACTTTCTAATTACATTATCCATATTATCTTTACTTGCATATTCTTCTTTACTATTGATGTATTTACTACTGTTAAATATATTTTCATTATCAACATATACTGAAATAAAATATATTGAAGAATCGTTCCACACTAATTCTTTATTATCATTAGCTTGTTTTGCAAAATTTATTGCTGTAGCTACTTCTTGAGCTGTTATATTTGTTCTATATGAATAAATTGTAAAGTTATTATTAAAATTTGCTAATTGAGAGTCTACCATATCTTCATGCATTTGAGACGAAAAGCTTCCAAATTGCACTACGACTAGTGCAAATAATGAAAGTATTAAAACTGCAATTAATATTTCTCCAGCAATAATTAATGCATTTGATGTATTTTCCATTTATTTTCCCCCAAAATACGTTAGATATTATTTTTCTTTTCAATTTGTGTAAAATACATTTTTTGAATTCTAGCAGAACCTTTTCCTTCATCTTCTTCATTTTCACCATCATATACCATCTTATCACATTGGAAATATGATTCTTTATAAATTTTTGATAAGTCTTGATTTTTTCCTAATGCATCATCATAATATGATCTATAAGTTTGTATATCAATGTAAGATTCTGTAATTTGTTTTTTCATTTTATCATCTGTCTTATTTTTTTCTGTGTCAAATGTTAAAGTTTCTACTAGAGTTGTCCCTTTTAAAAATTTTATATATAGCTCTAATTTTTTAAATCCATTAGAGCTAGTATATCTTGTATTAGTGTCATACACTAAATTTTCTAATGATATTAATTCATATCCTCTTACAACACGTTTATTGTAAGATTCAAATTCTTTATTAAAATTTGTTATTTGTTCTTCTGTTTCTATCTCTTCATGCACTCTACTATAATCTGTAATTTTATTCCAACCTGTTACTAATAAAGATATAATTAGGATAGCAATCAGAATACCACTTGCAATTATTAGTGCTTTTGATGCATTTTCCATTTATTTTATCCTTTCATATTATGCCATTTGAGACATTGCATCAAATGACGACATCATACTTGTCATTCCAATTAATACTAATGGAACAATTAAATATCCAACGAAAACTATAATCATCGGTGCAAAACCTATGGCTTTTCCTATCATGCCTTTTCTCTTTATTAATCTTTCATTTGATTCTTTTCTCTTATCTCTATAATATTCCCTATCTGCATCTAATTCATCAAATGCTTCTCTAATTGGAACTTTTTCAACAGCAGTTTGCAAACTTTCTATAATTCTAATAAATGGTTGATATGAAATTTCTTCCTTCATTTCTTCTAATGATTCCCATGCACCAGCTTCGTAGTTATTTAAACATTTATTTATTGGATCTCTAAATATGTCTGAATATCTTCCAAGCCACTCTAGTATCATCTCACAGTCAACTCTCTCTAATCTCATTAGCATCATAATGATTGTCTGATACTGCATTACTTCGTCTTCCATTTCCATCTGTCTCATCCTTACTTGGAATTTTAATAGTAATATTGGTGATGCATATCCAATTAAAGAAAACATCATTGCCATTAAGACTTCAAACCATTTTAAATATTCTGAATTTACTACTTTTAATTTATCTAATATTTTTTCAGCATTTGATGCAATTTCATCATCTGTTGCATCTTTATATTCTTTTGAATTTCTCATTACTTTTTCAACATCTGCAAGAGTTGCTGATCTGTTACCTTTCATCTTGTCCAATATTGCATTATGTTTCAAAGTAGTTTGCATAGCCTTATTTTCTTGATTTTCTGTCATAGTTCCTATCAGGTTATAGTCTGATGTAGGCTGAGTATATATATAATTTATTTGTATATTATGCAGTGCAACAAAAAATATAATTGACACAACAAACGTAATTGCTGTTATACATAGTCTATTAACATATAACCACTCTGTTTTTTGTTTTGATGCTGCATCTTTTAAAAGATTTTTTAACTTTCTATGTTCTTTAGTGTTTTTCTTAGGTATAAATGCATCTACTATTTTTTTAGCAAATGGATTTGCGTATACCTTAGCTTGCCAAGGGTTTTGTTCATCTTGTACTTTCTTTACTGCTCCATTATCTTTTAATTTTCTAATTAAGATATAGCATACAAATGTTGCAAGCATTATTAATACTTGTACAATTAATCCTTGTTTTCCTAAATAAAAGTCTTTTGTAAATGAGAAATTTGATATTGCCCAATTTTTAAGTGGTTCTAACATTAACATTGGCAATATAGAGATAACTGATAAACTTTGAAATGTATAATTTAATTTATCTCTTTTTAATATTTCTATTTGCATTTCTTGAGTAATATTTTCTAGGTTTTTAAGATAAAGAGATGTTCCATCTACTTTTCTATCACCAAATTCTTGTGTAAGATATGATATACCTGCAAATTCTTTTATGTAATTATTAGGTGCTACATCATAATATTTTTCAAGTTCTGTTTCTGGGTCTTGTGAGTTAAGTATTTCATAAATTTTTTCAGCTTGTCTTGAAATTTCAACATGTTCTATATCTTGTGCTGTTGAATAAATAGCTTCTCCAACCATATTGGTTTCGTGATATGAATGTCTCATTGCTGCGAAAAAATCAATTTGTTGTGTAAGTAAATTATTATCTAA
>CANQCW010000012.1 GCA_947591055.1 uncultured Clostridia bacterium
ATCTTCAGGCATAACTTCGCCACCAAGCTTACCATTTTTCCATAAATTATATAAAATTTCAACTTTTTGTAGTATTTCTTCTTTATTATACATAGCGCACCTCAATTATTATAAATAATAGATTTTTCTTATAATCGACAATTTAATCGTATTAATAAATTACTATTGACAAAATTATTATACTACAACACAGAAAAGATTAAAATACTTAAATATAAAGGTACTAAAAATTAATTGTTTTATTTATATTTTCTATAAAGTCTATTCCCTCTATCTTATTAATTCCAAAACATTTTTTACCCAAATCTTTGAGTGAAGCTCCACAATGATAAAGTTCTTTGTTATCTATAATAATAAATCTATCATGAAATTTATCCGTTCGTGCTATTTTTAGTACCCCATATTGCTCATTAAATTTCTTAATATCTAAGTTTGTTAGATTACAATTTTGTGAAGTTAAAATAATTACTTGGACACTTTTATTTTTCTTTTGTAACATTTTAAGAATAGTATCGTCTATATAATTGTCTATTATTACTATTTTATTTTGTGCTGTTTTTACAATATCAATTATTAGTTCATAGGCATCATATATTTGTCCTTTGAAAAATATTTTTTGTTTAAATTCTTGTTCCTTATTCTTTTGTAATTCATTAAATACTTGATTGAATTTATTATCATGTTCTAACAATTTATATTCAACATTTGTTAATCTTTCAAAAACTTGTCCATTTATGGAAATAAATTTTCTCATTTCAACAAATGCATCCATAATATGTATGCTTACTTGAACAGCTATATCATTTTTTAGCAAACCAGATAACATTGCTATACCTTGTTCTGTAAAGACATATGGCAAATATTTTTTTCCTCTATGCTTGCTATTATCACTTTTTGAACTGGTCACAAATTGTGACCAGTTATTTTCTTGCTCTGCATTTATATTAATTTCGTTTAAAGTCACAAATTGTGACCTTAAATTTAAAAATTCTTCTTCTGTTAACTGAAAACAAAATTTTTCTGGAAACCTATCAATATTTCTTTTTACTGCTTGATTTATTTTCTTAGTTTCATAATGATATAACATTGCTACATCACTATCTAGCATAACTTGTTTTCCTCTTATGCAATAAATTAAATTTTTAATATCTATCGTTTCATATTTTACTACATTTAAATTTTTATTTACTGGTACGATATCGGTGTTATTATTCATATATAACCCAACTCCTTCCTTGTGTAAACTTTATTTATTATAAAACAGATGTTTGTAAATGTCAATATATTTATAAGAATAAATTAGTGATAAATTAAAATCTAGCATATTCAAAATTGCTTGAAATATGCTAGATTTTAATATTTTTTAATTTTTTGGAGGCGCCTATCGGAGTCGGACCGATCATCAGAGTTTTGCAGACTCGTGCCTTACCGCTTGGCTAAGGCGCCATTTACCATCATTTTTTCATACAATAGTTTGAACTATTATATTTTTTATAACTTATAACTTTGATTAAGGTATAAAATATTAGAATTAATATTGATTTTATGGAGCAGGTAACGGGAATCGGACCCGTAACTTAACCTTGGCAAGGTTATGTTTTACCACTAAACTATACCTGCATTATTAAATTTTTATAGATTGAATCGTCATAATTATTATTGACGTGCTTATGATTTAGCTTTTTCAAAATATAATTAACAAAAGCAATTATAATGATAGCATTATTTTACCATATTGTCAAGATTAATGTAATATTTTATTTTTTTACTTTAATATTTTTGCAAATATATAGAAGTAGTCTATTATATTTTTTCTTTCTATTTTTTTACTTGTTAATATATCTACTTCTTCTATTATTTCTTCTCCATTTTTTACTATCATTGTTCCTATTTTTGTTCCTTTTTCTACTGGTGCTTCCAAATAGTTTATTGAGTTTATTTCTACACTTATATTTTTATTTGTAACAATATTTTTTACTCCTATTTCTCCTATTTCAAGTTCTATATTTTTTCTTCCTTTATTTATATATATTCTATTTTTATTTATTTCTTTCCAGTTTTCAAATTCTTTATTTGCAAATTCTTCTACATTTACTAATTTATATTCTTTAAATGCATAGTTTATTAATTTTAAACTATCTTTTGCTCTATCTTTTCTTGTATCAGCTCCTAATACTACAACTATCAAATCCATATTATTTCTTTTTACTGCTGTTACCAAACATCTTCCTGCATTATTAGTAAATCCTGTTTTTACTCCATATATTCCTTCTACATCTGACAATAGCAATTCATTAGTATTTTTTATTTCTCTAGTTATTCCATTGATTGATATTGTTGCATATTTTGTTTTTACTATATTTGCAAATTTTTCATTTTTTAATGCATAGTCTGTTAAGCATGCCAATTCATATGCTGTTGTATAATGATTTGGATCATCTAGTCCATGTGGTGTTACAAAGTGTGTATTTTCTAATCCCATTTCTTTTGCTTTATTATTCATTAATTCTGCAAATTGCTCGACACTACCTCCTATATATTCTGCAAGTGCAACTGCAGTGTCATTTCCAGATCTTAATAATAGACCATATAGTAAATCATTAACTGTAATTTTATCTCCTGTATTTATTCCTAATGTTGAGCCTCCTGTTCTAGCAGCTTTTGCACTTATTGTTACCATTTCATTTAAGTTATTACATTTTTCTAATACTACAGTTGCTGTCATTATTTTTGTTGTTGATGCCATTGCCATTTGCTTATTTTCATCTTTTCCATAAATTGCTCTTTTTGAGTTTCTATCATATATCACATATCTTCTTGAATTTATTATAGGTTTTTGATTTGATGCACTTGTTTCTATACTATTATTTTCTTTTTCTAATTCTTGAATAATATTTTCATATAATATTTTTTCATCATCTTCATTTTCTTCTGTGTTTGCAATACTAATTGTTGTATGATTTATTAATATGGTTATTAACAAAATTATAAATATTAATTTTATTTTATATAATTTTTTAATGTCTTTCATTTAAATAAATTCCTTTCAGTTTTGAAAATTTAGACTTGGCATAATTTTCCTTAATGTTGTATCTATAGTCTTTTTTACATCAAAAAACTACCTAACAAATTATATGTTGTTAGGTAGTTTTTATGATTTTTATTTTTGCGTTAATGATATATCATAGCTATACATCCTATTTGCTGTTCCTGCTGTGTCTAAATTTGTTTCTTTATATTCGTCTAATATTCTAACATCTTCTAAGCAAATTGTTGTTGGATCTTTTTGGTCATCATAGAATTTATCAAATATAAATACTTCTTTTCTTGTTTCTCCTGGTCTTAATACCAAAGATGCATTTGAAAAGTTTACTGCTCCTCTTTTTTGATCTCCTAAGTTTAATGTTATTTCTTTACTTAATGTATTATCTACTATTACTATATACTTATCAGTTTTATTTGTTAAAGTTACATTATATCCTTCACGTGTATAACTTACATCTTTTGATTTTACTGTAACTTTTAGATTTTCATCTTCTGCATATTTATTATATGTTTTGCTTTCTATATATCCTTGATTTGATATTTTAAATTCATTATTTTCTTTTCTTAAAGTAATTTTTTCTTTATATGGCTCATATCCTTCTGTAGTTCCAGTTGCTTCTATATCGTCTAATATGATTAAGTCGTAAACATATACATTATCTACATTTGAATAGTTTTGCAAATTATATATTTTTGTTTGTGTAAATATACTATCTACATATTCTTTAAATATTGATAAATCATTTCCATATAAATATTCTTTACACTGGCTTGTTAACATATTATACGCTTGTTCATAATTTTTGTTATTGCAGTAATTAAAATATTTTTCTACTGTTTGATTTATTGTATCTACATATTTTTTTGGAACATTTCCTCCATCATCTATTATTGCAGTATCTGGTGCATATGTATTTATCATTGAAATTTCTTTTGGAATTCTTTTTAAATATTGATTTATAATAAATATAATTAACCAAATAATTGCTACTACAATAATTATTCTACCATATTTTTTGAAGAAATTTCTTATAGCCATTGTTATTCTACTGTTTATGTTCATTTTTAAATCAATTCCTTTCTTATTCTTCTACTTGAAAAGATATTGTAAATTGGTTTACTCCTAATTCTCTTATAACTACTCTTTGATTTATTACTTGTGTATCGCTATTAAATACATCTTTTATTTCAACTGTTAAAACAAATAATTCTCCTTGTCTTTCTATTGATTTATACTCTACAGCTATATCCTTTGGATATCTTTGCATATATGTTTCAAATTGTTCTAATGTTTTAAAATAATTATTTTTAAAATTTTCATTTAATAATTCATAAGCACTTTCATAATCTTTTTCTTCTATATATGAAATAAATGTTCCAAAGTATGTTTGCATCCTACTTCTTTCTGTCATATCTGCAACTTTATCTGTAATAACATTTTGAGTATCTTCTTGCTCATCTTTTTGCACCATAATATTTTCTATACCGCCATTTTGATCTTCATCTGCTTTTTCTTCATGATTATTTATAAATATTTTTATATTTATAGCTAGTAAAATAAGAACTACAATTACTAATAATATATTTATAACTTTTTTATCCATCTTTCTTTCCTCTCTAAGATTAATTAAAGTCAGTTATATAACTAGATATTTTTATTGCATTTTCAACATTACTTATACTAATTTTTAAATCTAAACTACTATCATAATTATAATATATTATTAATTCTGAACTTAGATAATCTCCTTCATTTACTATTTTATCTGAAAGTATTTCATATTTTTCAAATTGCAAATCTGATTCTCTCCATCTCATTCTATTTACTTGAATTGCTACATTTACATAGTCGTCTTGAGATGTTATACCTATTTTTTCTAGGTTTTCTTTATTTAAGTCAAAATATTGTCTTCTTTCATTTTCTGTCTTTAATGTTGAGTTTATTCTATATTCTTTAATACTAGAAATAAACGAATCTATTTTCTTTAATACATCTAGCTTTGATACTTTTCCAGTATATCTTTTAAGCATTTCGTCTAGTCCTGTTGCACTTTCTATTTTTATGCTATCATTTTCCTCTGATATTTTATAAGAAATCTGTATTTGTCTTTCATTGTCATATTCAAAATTTACTTTAAAAGATATTAATCCATTTTCTAATTTTGAAATCGACTCTGTATCAACGCTATAATTATATAAACCTATAATGTTATTTTCTTCAGCAGCAGAGTTGATTTGATGAGCTATCATAACAAAATCTTCTTTGCTATATATATACATTTCTTTTAATTGTTCTTTATTTTGCTCATAATATTTTTCGATTTCTTCTATACTTTTCTTTTTTACTTCATCATATATATTTGGAACTGTTTCATTTATAAATATATAAAATTTATTTTCTAAATCTTCAAAACTTATTTTTGGATTATAGTCTTCATACAAAACAGACATCCCTTTTACATATAATCTGTTATCTTCATCACTTATTTCTTCTTCTCTAAATTCGTTTAAAGAAGATATATTCTCTGTTTTATTGAAATTATAATAAATTATTTGTCCAAATATTAATACAATTAATAATATTATAATTATTATCAATGCTTTTCTCATTAATATACCTCCTATTAAACTACAACATCAAAGTACCAGTTTCCACCGTCTCCTATTTGTTCTCTTCCATCATTATAATTTGCTCTAAATGAACCATAATTATGATTTCTCTTGCCATCTAATGCATCCATTACGGCTTGTCTTACATAAGAAGGATATTTTCCATTTAACCATTTTTTATAATTTCCATTGTAATATCCAGCGAATTGGCCTTTAGACATATATTGACTTAATGGATCTGATCCTCTCTTACTCCATTTTGAACTTTCTGTTCTATTGCATGCAGTTGATATAACAGCTAAAGCTCCTTCATAACTTCCTTGATCTTCTGCTGCTGTAATTGCACATAACAAATCTAAGTCTGAATCTGAATATCTCCATTTTCCATGTCCTGTTGTTACTGCACTACTTCCACTACTTGTACCTTTATTATCATTTTCATTGCTTTCACTATTATCACTGCTTCCACTATTTTCTTTATTTCCACTACTTCCATTGTCTTCATCTTTTTTACTTGCTCTGAAGAATCCATCTCCATATACTCTTCCAATGTCTATTCCCTCTTCATAAACTTTGTTCATTTTGTCTCTCATCATGCCTTCGTATGCATTGTTATGTTCTGGAATCATATATTCTTCAATATTGTCAACAATAGATTTATCAATATCAAACATTACTATTTCTAGTTCATCAGATGCTTGTCCTATTGTTGCCCCTCTTTGTACACTTCCTGTTGTTAAATTATTTATTCCTTTTATTTTCATTGTAAGACCCACAAGTATATCTGGGTTGATATTTTTATAATCTTTTTCATAAATATATTTTAATAATTCTATTGTTGAAGCACTCATTTTAGTGAATTTTAAAGTAGCAACTCCACCTTCTGTTGATATTTCGCAATTTTCAGGTGCTATTATTGTTCTATTTTCAACATCTTTTATTACTATTCCATATTCATTTTCATCTTTTGTAACATTAAATTCTTCTTCTTTATCATCTGTACTAATTAACCACAACATTGCATTTTGCAAATCTTCTGTTAATTCTGACTTTTTAAAATATTTCAATGTTACAACTAAATCTTTTAAATTTCTATATGCAAATTCTGCTTCTTCAGAGTGCATATTTTCTAATATTGAAAATGCTGCTAGTGCATTTGTTTTATTGTCTTCAAAAGATACTTCCTGTTTTACTGCTGTGTTATCTTCTATTGAGCCTGTTGCTCCACCATTTCCATCGTATAGCTTTGCATTTTCTATCTTTTTAGCAGTTTGTATTGTTCCATCATATTTATAATATTTATCGCTAAATATATCTATTATATGTTGATTTGGTCCTGTTGCTTCTGGTTCACATACCTGATATACTATTCCTTCATCTGCAGTTAAAGTAGCATCTAATTCTACTTCTATGTCATGTTTATTTAAAAAACTATTTTCCTCATCTGCAGGTCTATATTGTATCTTCTTTTTAGCAGATGCAGCTTTTCTATATACTCCAACTGAAAAATCAATATCATCATAATACCAATGGTTTGTAACACTTTGAATATATGGCCATTTTACTCCACTTACACCGTCTTCTAGACCTTGGGCAACTATATCAGATAATTCAACTAAATCATCATAAGTTAATCCATCTAGTCCTGGAACTTGTTCGCTTCCTCTTTTTACATATACTATATATTTTGAATCTCCTGTAAATAATCTTTCTGCTAATGAGAAGAAGTGATTACCTAATCTTCTTAAAAATCTTCCTAGTCCAAATCCTTCATCCTCATTTATAAGTGCATTTGCTATATTTATTCCAAAAACATCAGGTTGCCAATTATCTTTAATTTGCTTAATTATATTTCTAAAGAATTTATTTTTTTCTTCTTGATCATTTCCTAATGAATTTAAAATTTCTCTATAGAAATCTATTTCTTTTTCTTCTGGTTCGCTTTCTGTTTCGTCTTCTTCCTCTTCTTCGTCTTCATCGTTTTCGCTGTCTTCTTCATCTTCGCTATTTTCTTCGTTGTCTTCTTCATCTTCTTCTGTGTATTTAACTTTATCACCTGTCAAGCAATATTCTAAGAAATTATTTACTACATCTTCTCCTGTTATATGTGATTCATTACCACCTATACTTTTTACACTAGTATCATATTTAACAGTAATGTCTTGTAAAACTATATTTACCTTAGTATTTAAATCTTGATCTTTAGCAATTCTATATGCTAAATCTGGCATCATTGTTGATAAATGTACACTTAAGAATAATTCTACTGGTTTACCATATTTTGCAGTCCAAGTTGACATATCATAACTAAAAGTACTTCCCCATTGGATAGAACCATTTTCAGTTAATCCTAACCAATCTGTAAATACTCCAATTATTGGCAAATATACTGCATTTGTATATACAGTCATTTTTTCATGTTCTCTATCTATTCTTATAAATCTCTCAGATGGAGCAACAGGAGATGTATCTAATATATTTATCATACCTGTTGAAAATTCTTGATTAGTTGTTATTTGACTAGGATCTAGTTTTACAAAAGCTACAACTTCTGATCCTATCTGTTTTAAAAATCCATTTAAGCTATAATTTGATAAAACATATGTAGCCTCATTAGATGCAATATATGCTTTTAAGTATTCTTTTTCATCTCCACCATTTTCATTTGGAAGTCCTGTAACCTTTGTTAATTGTTTAGTTTTATATTTATCTGCTCCTCCTTTAGTTTCATATTCTTCTTTTCCAAATCCACAGCCTTCTATATCATAACCCATATTTTGCAGATATTGTGCCAAGTTTAATACATCTTCTTCAGTAATAGTTGTTGTAATGCTATCACCTGTGAAAAATCCATTTAAATCTGACATAAATCGAGTCCATACATTATATCCAAAATTTTTAATATTTTCCAAAACCAAACCAGGCATTGTAGTTAAGAAGGAATATTGTCCTATAAGTATAATTATAAAAATGATGATTGCTAAAATAATTAATATTGGTACTATGTGTGATGCAATAAATATTATGACTTTTTTATTTTTTAATGCTTTACCTACTTTTTCTTTTCCTTGATTTACTTTTTCTTTTGCTTGTTCAGTATTGATTTTATCAGATGTAGTATTAATATTGTTTGATTTATAATCATTTTCTTCAACTTCTAATTCTATTTGTACTTTTTCATCGTCATTATTATCTATTGTAATCACCTCCTACATAAATGTTTTATCTATTTCTATTTATATTATTTCAATTATTCTGATTCTTATATTTTACATTACTTTTATTTCCATTGTTTACTTTTGATGTAAATTTATTTTTTACATTACCAGTAAATCTTTGAAATGTACTATATTCACTTATATTTCCATTGTTGACATCCGATATTAATCTCTTAAATTGCTTTGGAATTTTCTTATCATCCATACCACTATCAACAAATTTTTGTTCCATCCTTTGCATTACATCTGCTAGCTCTTTTTCATAATCAGTTTGAGCTGTTAAACTTCCATCTGCAAAATGTAATGCATTATTTATTACTTCATCATTAGTTATACCAGGATTTTCTTGTTTGTATTTATTAATTGCTCTTGCTAATTCATGTTTCATTATTCTTGAGTCATTTGCAGAAGCAGCGCTAGTTCCCATACCATATCCAGCCATCGAACCAGCTAGACCTGTTTTAGCATCTCCTAATCCTAAGCCTAAGCCTCCCATTACCATAGCTCCAGCAACTTTTGCATTTCCTCTCATCCATGTTCTAACTAATGCTCCAGCAACACCGTCCAACAGCTTTTCCTGCACCGCCTGCTTTTGCTCCTGTACTGCCTGTTTTTGCTCCTACACCTACACCTTTTCCTTTTAAACCTTGTGATGCTGATGAAGTAGTACTTCCATTTTTACGTGAAGCTGGTAGGTTTGTATTTGATTTTGTTCCTTGTCCTAGACCTTTATTTTCACCATCTTTTGCATTTTTATTTGGATTACTTTTACCGCCTCCTGAAGATTTTCCTGAAGCAAATCCTTTAGCTGCTCCTGAAACTTTTTTGCCTCCAGACATTACTTTATTTAGCACAACTCCAGCAATAGCTGCATTTGCAATTGTCTTACCCATACTTTGACTTTCAAAGTGGAATATATGTTTAACAATTTCTTCAGATGTATATATGAATATTATTAATATTATAGCAATAACTGCATTTGCAAGTCCTGCGCCATTTGCCCAACCATCTCTTACCATCAGTTGAATTGCTGATTCAGCTAATACTCTATATGATATACAGTGAAATGGTTGTATTAATATATTGTATACATATTCTTTAAACCATACATTTAATGCTTGTGATTTGCCATCTCCCATTTTATCTATTGAATATGTAATAGTTACCAAAGGAGAAATTACTATTAAAAATGCTAAAGTAATCATACGCTTTATATATGTTATTAAAAATACAAATGTAACAGCTTGTAATATCATATACACCAAGGCACATCCCATACCTGTTGTAAATGAATAATTTGTTAATGCTTCATGTAAAAATGTATCTGTTATACTTCCAAATGATTCATTACTTAAACCAGATGATAAAACATTTATAAATGCTGTATTAATATTTATTGTAAAAATCATTATGTAGTGTAATATAAATAATAGTGCTAAACTTGTAAGCCAATCGTAAAGCATTGTTTTATATTTTGCTTTATCTTCTGCTATTGTTGATATTGCCATCCTAATACCTACATATACAGCAATTATTGCAAGTGCAATTGCAGCAATATTTCTTATTGATGTGTACCAAATAGCTACATTGGTCCTTATTGCGCTTGCTATTTCATTACTTGTATTAAAATCGAAAAAGTTAATCTCAACCAATGGTACTTCATGATTTATATTAAATAAAATTTTTTCTATAGTTAATCCTGCTCCACTAGATTGAGCAAAGAAACCTAATAAAAGTCCTATTATTGCTCCAATTATAAGTACAATAAATTTAGCTGGCGAAAGTAATACTCCAACAACCCCGTCTATGGCTGATTCTATTGCATTTGAATTTTCATCAGCAAAACAATTCGTACCTAGACAAAATAACAGTAGGAACATAATTAAAATTGAAATTAGTATTTTCTTCTTCTTATTATTTTTCATTTACTTTCTCTCCTATTTAGATAATATCTCTATAATACTCCTTCACCATTTTTATAAGTTATCAATATAATTTTCTATATCTATTACCTTTGATGATTCGTCTTCTGTAACATTGTAAATTGATTTATATAATTTATTATTTGTTTCTTCTAGTTCATTTACTAATTTTATCTCGCTTGAGAATCTATTTCCATTAACATTATACCTTACTGTATTTTGTATAGTAGCTGCAAATAGTTTCATATTATTATTTCTGTCTTCACCATATTTCACATTTCGTAAATTGTTTTTAGTTTGTTTTATTATTTCATCTCTTTGTGTTACTCCAAATTTACTTCCTCTTCCAATTACTCCTATTACATAATTTATCATTTCATCTTGAGTATCTTCATCAATATTAGCTACATCCATATTGATATTGCCTACATCTGTCATGTAGTTTGTCATATACTTGTTAACTCTTTTAACATCTGACATATAAGTTGCCTTTAATACATTTTTTGCTTCTGCTTTTGTCATATCATCATATTGGCTCATTTGCTTTTCTATCTTGTCCATTATATCATTTACTTTAAGCATTGTGTTCATTGTATCATCAATCTTTTTATTTTTCTTTTCATTTGAAATTTTTTCTTCTGTTCTATTAATATATTGTCCAAGAGTTGCAACATTTGCAGCTTTTTCAAGTGTACTATATTTTCTTGTTTTATGTGATTTTCCATTTTCAGTAAGGGCCTTCTTTCCTGAGAAAGCTAGTCCTATTCCAACTGCTGGGTTCACTACCATTACTGGTACTGCAAGTATAATACTTCCTACTCCTTTTACATCATTTTTTATAAATTTATAATTACTCTTAAATACTGCATTTTTCTGTTCTTTTCGTAATGCTAAAGTTTGTTTTGCCACTTTTCCAGCTGATCCTTTTCTTCTTGATGCTTTCTTTAAAGTTAAAATTTTATTTGCAGAATTTAATTTATCAATTGCCTTTTTCTCTATACTTCCATAACTTTTTCCCGGAGTTACTGATCTTTCATTTATCTTATCTGTTAATTTTTCATTTAGTGCCAAAATAGAACCTTCCACAGAATTAGCAACTTTACCAGTTACATTTCCTGTAGCATTTTTTACCTTTCTTAATGTTGGTGAATAAGATGCAACTTTTGCTTTATGTCCAACATATTTTGCTCCCTTTTGTGCTAATTTCACTGCACCATATGAATAATATACACCTGCAAGACTTTCTTCTTTTTTAAATGGTTTTTCTATTTCTTGTACATGTCCATCAAACTTAAATATTCTTAATACTATCTTATCTGCACTTATCATAAAGCTTAAGAACATTAATGCAATTATAAATCCTGTAATATTTTCTACTGCTAAACCTAATTGTATACTTACTAAACTTGTGTACAATAAAGCATGCACAGCTTGTATTAATACATTTGCTGAAAATTGATATAGCCACTCAGAAAATACTCTACTTCTTTTTCCACCTGCACTATCAAAAGCATATTTTGCTGATACAATTGGTGCTAATATAATTAATATTAATACTGTAAATGTACGTTTTGTATATACCCAAGCAAATTTTATAAATATAATTACCATTACAATATACATAAACATACCTGATATCATAATTGAAAATCTATTATCGTATGCTCTTGTTCTAATTGTTTCATACATTAAATTTTCTGATGAACTTCCTTGACTAAACATACTTATAAGTACATCATTAAATTTTAAAACAATTACCATTATATAATTTATTGTAAACAATATTATAATACTTTTTAGCCAACCCATTAAAAAGTCTTTATATCTTGCTTTATCAGATGCTACTGTTGCTATTGCCATTTTTATTCCTGTATAGACTAATAAAACTCCTAAAAACACAGCCACAGCATTTCTTATAGAAACATACCAAGTTGCAACAACTGTTCTTATTACTCCTACTGCTGAATCTTCTCTTATATCTTTTCCACCTGCTGTATCAGAAAAAACATTTATATCAAATATAGGAATTCTATTGTAAACAATATCTTCTATTGTATATACTTTCTTTTCATCTTCTTCATTTGGTTCTACTGCAACAGCGGGGTTTTGTAGAGAAACAACTATGAAAAATACAGCCAGTAACATGTATATAATTTTTTTCAATGTATGCTTCATAGTTATTTCTCCTTTCTTTATTTTGTATCATAATTTTTAAATTAATTTGCCATATCTATTACATCACTTACAAGTCCTTCAACTATGGCTGTCCAACCTACTACAGCTCCAGTAACTCCTCTTACCATCATACTTACAATATAATCAGCAAATTGAGAAAATTTTGAGAAAAGCCATGGAGAAAGTGAAGTTGTACCATTGTATTCCATTTTTGCTGGATGTCCTGCAAAGTCAAATTCGAGTTCATCTAAATTTACTTCTCTATCATCTACTACTCCTTGTGGCTTAAAACCTTCTATGGTCCATCCTCCTTCTTCTTTTTCTGGTTCTTGTGTAGTATTATTGCCATCAGCACCATCAACTACTCTTCTAATAGCTATAATCTTACTTTGGTTTACACTGTTTATTACTGTTCCTGTTTTTGATGATTGAGCATTTACCCATTTACCACCACCAGCATAAATTCCAGTATGTCTTCCCGTTGAACTTCCAGATGATTTTGTAACTATTATATCTCCTAGCTGAATATCTTCCCATGAAACACCTTTTCCAACATTTAATAAAGATCCTGTTCCATGAGGCAAGTTGATACCAAATTTTTTATATATGCACATAACAAATCCAGAACAATCTGCTCCTTCTGTTAAGCTTGCTCCACCCCATACATATGGAGTTACACCAACCCATTGTTTTGCATAATCAACTATGTCCCTTTGTAATTGAGTTGCTGATTCACCATAAACATTGCTATTTGCAGAAATCGTTGAAAAAACTACTAAACTAATAGTAATTATTACAAATATTTTACTTATTGCAGTTCTTAGTTTTTTCATCTTTTAATCCTTTTTTAATTTTATTAATTATAAGTTAATTTGTACCATTTTATCATCGTAGTATATGATATTATCTTCTACTTTATCTATAATACATTGTCCATCATCATCTTTAAGTTTTGATTTTTGCATCCTATAAGCATCTACTATATAGATTCCATCATTTGCTACTCCATATACAAATAAATTATTTGTTAATTTATATATGCCTGTAACATTTTGAACTCTAATTTCAAAATCAGGATTGCTTTTATTAATTGAGTAAAATGTATATACATTATATACTTCATTAAAGTAAACTGAATATTCTTCACTTTGTGCAAATTTTCCTTTGTCCATTTCTTCTATATCGTATGGATCTCTTGTTATTATTTCTTCATTTGCTCTACTTAGTTCATCATCAAATACTAAATTTCTTTCTAAATTTAAATATGTATTTGATGGTAATACCTTGTCCTTTTTTATATTATCAATTGATATGTCTTCAGTAATATTTCCTTTAAAGTTGTTATACAATGTTATTCCATTTTTTATGTTATTTCCAAATGATATTTCAAATCCTCTTAATGGATATTTTATATTTGCATAGTCTGTTTCTTGTGTATATGAAGAATAATCTGGATAAAGTTCTGTCAAATTTGTTAAAAATGTATTATAGTCTTTATCTTCAAGTAATTTTGTAAATAGACTTGCAAATTTTTTATTTTCTTCTTCATTAAATTCATCTAATCTATATATTGAAATCTCTCCATCTGAGAAAAATGCATATATATTTTCTAATTTATATCCTATAATTTCTATTTCAGAATAATCTTCATATGTAGGTGTTCCAAGTATTTGTTTTATTTTGTCATTTTCCATACCAACTGTAATTCCTTGAAATACTTCCCCTTGATAATTTTTTATAAAAATAATATTATAAATTTTATTATTAATTGTTCTTATTTTATATCCTTCATCCCAATATAAATCGTAATTTTCATAACTTGATGTCTTTTCTCCAAGATTTATATTTTTTCTAATCCAGTCTTTATCTATAATTGATTTTAATTCTTTTGATACTATATTTATGTTGCTAGTTTTTTCTTCATTATTGTTATTTAAAGTATGTAAAGATTTTAAATTTTCAAAATAATTATTCATATCATTTATTATATAATTTATGGTTTTATCTTCATTTACATATACTTTTACTGTTATGTTTCTATCTTCATCAATTATTTTAAAATTATCTAGCATTTTTATTCCTACTAGTTTTATAATATTTTCATATGAATCTTTATTTGTATTTCCATCTTCATCAATTGGATTTGTCATAAATGATAAATATATATCTTTTGAAAATCCGTCTTCACTTGAATTTTTAGTAGTCTTATAATCACATCCATAATATTCTACTAATTCTTTTATTGAGTCAAAATCATTAATTGAATTATATGTTTTGTTCTTATTTTTTAAATATGAAAATAAATTTCCTAGTACTAAGAATACAATTATAACAATACATATAATAATTATTATTAATTTCTTTTTTTTCTTCATATTAGATTTCCTTCATATTTACCCTAGTTTAGGTAATTTTGTTTCTGAAATTCCTTTTGCAAATTTAGGTTTTATCTTGAATAAGTTTCTAACTATTTTTTCACCATTACCCAATGCTGCTAAGAATATTATTCCCAAGAAAGGTGATTGTCTTATTATTTCTCCTGCAGAGAATATAAATACTATATATAATCCTAAGTGTATTGATTGTAAAAATATTTCTATTGTAATTTCTGTAAGCCAATTTTTAAATGCCTGTGCTCTTCCATCACCTAATCTATCAATTGGATATGTTAAGCATACCAAAGGTGCAATAACTATATAAAAGCCTACCCTAAATACCCTATATAGATACATTATAAAGAATTTCATCTCATAATAAACTAACATAAAATATATAATTATATATATAAGAGTATTAGCAGCTCCTTCTACAGATTCAAAATTTTCTGTTACATTATCTATTAATTGTTCTTCAATTCCAATATCTCCTGGTCCATCCATACTTTGCATTGTTGATATCATTAATTCATTTATAGTTTCTGAAAGGTTTATTGCAAATAATACAAAAAAGTGTAATAAGAATAATAATGCTACTGCTTCAATCCAGAATACTAACATTTTTTTATATTTTGCTCTTTGATCTGAAACTGTTGAAATTGCCATCCTAATTGCTATGTAAACTAAAACAATAGCTATACCTACTGCAGAAACATTTCTGACTGATACATACCATGTTGCAACAGATTGTTTGATTTGGCTTAATGTATCTGAACCTTGACTACCAGAACTCTCTGAGCTGAAAAAGTTTATATCAAATATTGCATATTCATTTGATAATAATTTTTGTATTGTATAAACTTCTTGAGTATTTCCATATACAATTAAAGACATTATATTGTTTGCAAGTGCTGGTAAAATAACTGCTACACTTTTAAGAAGATTTGTAGCTCCATTTAACCAAGAAGTTGAATTGTTAACCTCTTCTGAATCAGGTCCACCTTCTCCGTTATTTGTTACTGTTCCATTTTCCATAACGCTATTCAGGTTATCAGGAGTCTGTCCGTTCATTATTTCTTGCATAGATTCTGAATCGCTAAAAAATAGTGATATAGCATTAGATACAGGATTGTATAAATTTAATATGACCAGTACACTGAGTAATATTGCTATTGTTTTCTTCATTAAAATACTCCCTATCTATTATTATTTACTTGCTGAATTTTCCATAAGTTTATTTATATTTGTTTCAATGAATTCAAATTCCTTTTTAGTTGGCCTTATTTCTATTATTGCAGTTTGTTCTCCTACCTTAAATAGTCCTTGTCCTCTACTACATGTTGTTAAAAATGCTGCCTCTCCTTCACTTAGTTTAAATACTTCTTTTATATATTGAATTTCTGATTTATCTTGAGCTAAGAATAATTTTGTATCTGAAGATGTTAAAACTGCTTGTACTTCTGACTTTTCATAAAAATCTTGGAATCTTTGTGATACAACTGCTAGAGATACATTTCTTTTTCTAGCACGTCTTGCCATTTTATTTAAGAAGTCTACCGCTTCTGGAAATGGTAATAACATCCAAGCTTCGTCAACTAACACTCTCTTTTTTCCTGCTTTTGCTTTGTCTTCACTATTTTTCTTAACATATTTTTCCCATATCCATGTTAGTAATATTTGTTGAGCCAAAGGTCTTGCAAATCTTTCCTCTAGTCCAGATATATCAAGATTTATAAATGATGTACCTTCTAATAAATCAAAAGTTGATTGTCCATCAAAGTATGAAAGTTGACCATTTAATTCTCTAACATATTGTCTCATTACTTTTACTAAATAACTGTAATATGTTCTATAATCAGGATTTTGATTTTGATTTGCATTGTTTATTAATCTACGATACCAAGATCCTATTGTAGGCATTTGTTTTTTCTTTTTTCCTAAATATTCGTTTTGAACTACTCCTCTTTGATCCATAGCATATAAACTATTTACATCATTAGTAATTCCTAGTCCTGCATATTCTTCTGATACAGATTCAGCAATAATTTGTTTTGTAACTTCATTTACATCATCTTCTGTTCTTGTACTTCCTCTTGCCATTGTTAGTAATATTTGTGTTACGTCCTCAACTTTATTTTCAACATTTAAAGTTGCTCTTTCTCTTCCTGTTATTTCATCTCTAGTTATTTCTGGTTCTATATCAAATGGATTTATTATTGTATTTGAATTAGGAGAAATTACAACATTTAATCCACCTAATGCATCTGCAACAACTCCATATTCACCTTCAGCATCAAGTGCTAATGTTTCAATTCCCATTAGGACTGCTGATCTTGCTATTAATGTTTTTATTGTTACACCTTTACCAGCTCCAGACTTACCAAATACAACCATATTGTAATTACTTAAAGTAGAACTAAAATTATCATATAATATTGGAAGACCTGTTTGTCTGTTAAATCCTATTGGAATTCCATTTTCATGTCCAACATCTGAATTGATAAATGGAAATACTGTTCCCATAGATTTACGGTCAAATGTATGTTTCTTTAATAATTTATCTTCTGCCAATGGTAAATTTGACTTAAAAGCATCTTCTTGCATTGCCCAAGCAGTTTTAACTCCTGTTAGAGTTTTAGCCATTTCTGAAGTTAATAATTCCGTTTGTCTATCTAATTCTTCTAAGCTATAAGAAAATAATGTACATATAATTGAAGATTCATAAAGTTTATCTAATCCACTTGCAATTGCATCTCTTAATTCCTCAGCTTCTGCTCTTTTTTGTGCTAATGCACTTTCACGGTTTATGTTTCCTCTATCAGCTGCAACGATTCTTTCTGATTCAAGTTCATTAATTGTTCTATTTAATTCATTTTGTGATTTTGCTTCACTTACTGGAGTAATGAAAACTGATACATTTATATCTCCAAAAGAATACATACCTCTTAAAAGTTCAGGGAAAGTACACATCCTTGGAAGTGTTGATACAGTTAATGTTCTTGCATATTTAGTATTATAAGAAACTATTTCTAAATGATTTGTACTAGTTGCATCAATTCCTGATGGTGCAATTAAATCCTTTATGTCTTTTCTATTTTTACTTAATAATGAATCATCTTCATTTTTTGTATTTTCTCTAAAATCAATCGCTTCATTTGTTTTATTTTTCATATAATAAATTCCTCCCACTCGTTATATATTTTTTCTAATTACTCTTCTAGTTTTAGTTGCTTGATCAGATTCTTCGTCTAAATCAGCTTCTTCAACTTGTTTTTTTGTTTCATTATATAATTGTGGACTAAGTTCATTTTTATATTCTTCTACCATTTCCATAGCTCTTTCTTTAGTTCTCTTTTTAATTTCTTCTCTTTGCTTTTGATCTGCTTTTATAATACTTCTTGCTGCAAGTTTAGAAGCATTTTCCTCAACTTGTTCTTCTATTCTTCTCTTCTTTTCTTCAAATACATCTCTAGCAGTAGAATATAATCTGTCATACTCTGAATTTAATGCATCTCTTAAAGAATATTTTTCTGATGAATCTCTATTATATGCAACATATAATAACTCTGCCAATTCTTCAGAATTTAATACTTTTCCAGTTACTTCTGCTGATGATAATGCTCTTATTAATGTTTGTGCTCTAGTATATAATTCTGTAAATGCTATATCAGAAATTTCTTCTTTTGAATAATTCTTTATATCTCCATATTCTGCTGTGTAATATGATAAAACAATAAATGTTTTTTGTTGTAATATGTTTTTACTACTGCTTATTCTTCTTGTGTACTCCTCTATTGATTCACCATATTCAAGTATATTTTCTTTTCTTTGTTTATCAAATGTAAGTCTTTTAACTGCATCTTCATTTTGTCTTGCTTTTGCCATTTCAATTTGAGAATTAATTCTAATAATTTGATCACTTATACTATCTATTCTTTTCTCATATTCATTTAATAAATTATTTAAGTTTAATGTTCTAGTTTGAACATATAATTGAACTGGGAAGTTTAATGCATTTAAAAATTCTATAAATCCAGCTTCAACAGCATTTTTTTCATCTTCTGATAATAAATCATAATTTATACCTTTGCATTGTATTACCATAACATATTGTTTTCTATTTTTTCTTGCAATCATGTTATCAGTAATTTCATCAAATTCCATAAATTTATATATTGAATTAATGCTTTTTCCTGTTCTAGTAATTAAATTAACATTTTCTTTAGGTTTTTGATTGTTTTGATTATCATTATTTGATGAATCCTTACTTCTCATTTTAAATATAAGCAAAACTGCTACAATTCCTAGTAATACTATTAAAACAAGTATTACTACTAACATTAAATCTAAGGTTTTTATTGTTGTTGGCATATTATATTTCCTCCTTTGTGTTATTTTCGTTTTCTTTATTACCTTTAAATGCATTTAGTGTAGAACTTACAGCATTGTAATCCGGCTCTTCCCTTGGAATAGAATAAGTATAAATTTTTTTATTTTTCTTAAATTTTATATAATTTACAATTACTTCATCTATTGAGTCTCCCCCAACATTTTTAGCTATCTTATTATTTCCAGCTGATGGAAATTTTATCGTGCCTATTCCATATCCTAGTAAAGCTAATATTACCATCATAATAATTCCAACTGTGCCAACTCCCAATGCATTAAGTATCGCATAAAATATTAAACCAATAAGGGCTCCTGATGCTGTATATATTAATGACTTCGTTGTAAATATATATAATATTCTACCTTCCCCTTTTAACTTATTACTTGGAATATAGTAACTTCCCATTATAAATCCTCCTTAGTTTTTTAATCAAGTATATCATTAAATATTTGTATAACTAGTGCAAATATTCCTGTTGCACCATATACTAAAACTACTGAAATAATAAAGTAAATTAGCTTTTGCTTTAGTTGAGCCTTTTCATTTGCTCCTGACATCATATATTTAACACCCATAATTAGTCCTACAACAATTAAAACTATTGTTGCAATTCCTACTAATGTTATACCTACTGGTACAAAAGCATTTATCGCATCATCTGTTGTTATTTTTGCATCTGAACTTCCTTTATCAATAAATCCTTTTCCAGCGCTAAATATATCATCTAAACTGAAGCCAAATGCATTAGAATAAGCTCCTAATAATGTAAAAATTAGTATAAGTACAATCGATATTTTTGTTATTTTTCTTACTTTTGTAAATTTCATTATTTCCTCCTGATATATGGATATAATAACCCATTTTCACTCATAAAATATTATATATTGAAAAGCTTAAATTTTCAATAGTTTTACTAAAATTTAATATAATTGTAATAGTATATTTTTTCAATTACTTGTGTTTATTTTTTTAGCTTAAATAAAAATCAAAAAAAGATTTAGAATTGCGTTTTCTAAATCTCTTTCTACATTAAAATAATTCATTTAAAGCAATATTTCCTATTAATTTAATAAATGTACCTATTGCAAATAATATTACTGCTCCTACTACATAACTCGTTAATTCTTTTTTAAGCTCTGCCTTTGCCTCTGGAGCTTTTATCATAAATTGAACTCCTTTATAAACTAGTATTATTACTGCTGCCCCATAACATATATATTGAACTATTCCTATAATCTTTCCACCAACACTATTATAAGTATTGCCTTTATCTCCATTATATATTTCTGATAAATCTTCTTTGCTTATCTCTATATCAGCGACTTTCAAGCTTAGCTCTCCTTGATTATAGCTTATTTGCTCTGCTTTAGAGACTGTGTTTGTCAATAATATAAAAAAGAATATCAATATTGCTATTTTCATTATATGTTTGATTTTCATTATAAAATCCTCCATTTTTAGTATAAAAAATTTTAATTAATTTTATTATACCTTTTATATAAAAATCTTGCAATACATTTTTATTTATTTTTATACGAAAAATGAACACTTTAATTAAATAAAATAATAAAAACCCTCCATGTTTTTACAACATTTTGGGTTTATCTCATAATTTAATTTCAATTTAATTTGTATTTTTTTAATTATGAATCTTTTATAGTATCTTTTGAAACATTTTGAATTAATCTAATTATTATACCTGCTGCAAATACTAATATAGCACCTACAACATATATAACTGCACTCTTTTTAATTTCTGCTTTTGCATCTGGTGCAGCTGTCATAAACTTAATACCTAATAAAACAATTAGGATAACAGCAGCAGCATAACAGATAAATTCAATTATACCCATTATATTACCTACTGTAGTTGTTAATCCATTATTTGTTGGATTTGTTCCTTCAGGTACTGTTACAGCAAATACCATTGATGCAGCTGAGATTATTGTAGCAATTAAAATTAATGCAACAACTATTTTTGACATTCTCTTTATAGACATAGTTATCCTCCTTTGGTTATTTCTTAATTTTAATTATAAAATATATTATTTAAATTGTCAAATATTTTGATTAAAAATAACATTTTTTTCATAATATTCTTCAATTAGTTTGTCTAATTGAACGCTCAAATCGTATATTTTGCTATAATCTTCGTTATTTTCTATACTTTTGTTAAGTTTTGCTCTTAATTCATTTATTTTATCCTTATTCGACATAAATATTCTCCTATATTATGGTTTTCTTATCTATAAAATACCATAATATTACAAGTCAGTCAACATTTTTTGTCGCATTTTGCATAGTTTTCATCGACATTTTTCTACTTTTTGTAAAAGTTTTCGAGCATTTTTTGTATTATTTTATTTTTATACTATTTTATTATTAATAATTTTATTTTTTCATTAATTTTTATTTACTTTACTATCGAAATAATTGATTCATTTTCTTTAAACAATTTTCTTAAAATTTCATTTACATATTCTAAGCTTATATCATCTATTTTATCAATATATTCCATACTATTTACATCTTTTATTGCATCTGATAAATACATCCTACCTATATTTTCAACATCATTATATTCTGATACTAAATCTCCATATATTTTCTTTTTGCTTCTTTCAAAATCTTCTTTTGATATTTCTTCATTTTTAATTGTTTCTTTTATTTTTTCATAAACCTTCTTTGGATTAGATGACTCTCCTCCAATTAATGCGTGTGCATAGGTTTTTGAATATTCATAACTTGAATCTAATGAAGTTTGTAATAATCCTTCATTATAAAGTTCTTGATAAACTTTAGAAGATTTTCCAAGTAAACTATTAAATATAATTTGTACTGCTAGGTCCTCTTTTACTTTATCTTCTTGAAGTTCATCTTTATATCCTATCATAAATAATGGCATATTTATTCCCATATTTGCTTCTTTTTCTTTTTTATTTATTCCTTTTGGTTCTTCTGGATATATTCTTTTAATTTCTGCCATTTTTTCTCTTGGAATTAATCTTTTCTTTACTTCTTCAATAATTTTTTCCGGCTCAAAATCACCACTTAAGCACATTACCATATTTGATGGGTGGTAGAAGGTATTATAGCAAGAATATAATGTCTCCTTTGTAATTTTAGCTATTGATTCTACAGTTCCTGCTATATCTAGCTTTATTGGATTATTTTTATATAAGCAATCCATTGCATTAACATATAATTTCCAACTTGGCTCATCATCATATCTTCCTATTTCTTGCCCTATGATTCCTCTTTCCTTTTCTACATTTTCATCTGTAAAATATGGATGTTGGACAAAGTCCATAAGCTCATCTAAACCTTCATAAAAATTATCTGTACATCCAAAAAGATATGCTGTATGGTCATTTGTTGTATATGCATTTGC
>CANQCW010000013.1 GCA_947591055.1 uncultured Clostridia bacterium
TTTGAAATTAAAAAATTAAAATTACCATCATAATTCATTACATACATTAGCAACATAAAAGGTATTTGCGAAATTAAAGAAAATATAAAAAGTCGAGAAGCATACTTTTTAAAATCTCTAGTATTAATAAAACCTATAACTAATTGAAAAGCAAAGATAGGAAAAGCAATTCTACCAATAATATTTAATATAGATAAGTGACCAATAATAGCATCACTAAAGTGGTCGCAAAACATACATATTATAGCAATTATTTTCAATACAAAACTAGACATAGTAAAAATCCTTTCATTTATTTAAAATATTCAGAAAATGGAATCTTTCTTAAAGATATTTGAAAATCATTTAAATAGTTTAAAATACCAGCATCAGTTTTAAAATTAAATTTTAAACTATAACTGCATAAAAGTTGGTGATTGCATTTGTATTTTTTATTAATTTCATAAGAACCATATTTGCCATCTCCTAAGATTGGAAGAGAAGAGTGGGCAAGATGGGCTCTAATTTGATGAGTCTTTCCAGTATGTAAAGTAACATCTAAAAGTGATAAATTCTCTTGTTTGTTATAATCAATTAACTTATAAGAAGTTTCAATTTTTGTATAAAACTTTTTAGGCTCATCAGAAATGTAGACAATAGACTTTTTGCTATCTTTAAAAAGATAAGAAGTAAGGAAACACTCCTTTTTTCCCATACCATAACAACAAGCAATGTAATGTTTTTCAATTTCTGAATTTTTAAATTTATCTAAAAGTATGCTTAAGCTATTTTCATTTTTAGCAAATAAAACTAAACCTAAAGTATTTCTATCAATTCTGTGACAAGGCTCTAAGAAGGTATATTTATCTTTCATAATAGAAGTTAAAGAATTATCACCGACAACTTCTAGATTATCAGGTTTGTTAAAAACAACTATATTATCATCTTCATAAATAATAGGAATATCTAATTTTTTATTTGTTCCATTTAAAACATCATCAGCAATAAAAACTTCAAGAATATCATTATAATGTAAAACGATATTAGTATTTATTCTTTTACCATTTAACTTAATGTCTTTTTTTCTTAAAGCTTTGTAAACATTGTTAACATTTAAATTAGGAAAAATATGTGTAAGAAAGGTACTAACTTTTTTTCCATCATTATTGTAATCTATAACTAATTTCTTCATAAAACTCCTTTGATGAATATTAATTATAAAAATTATATAATTTATTGAAAAAAAATTCAATAAAAATTATTGACAAATATTAATTCATAGTGTAAAATAAATAATGTCATTAATAATGCAGGTGTAGTTCAATGGTAGAATTCCAGCCTTCCAAGCTGGCTATACGGGTTCGATTCCCGTTACCTGCTCCAATTAAAAACAGCTTACGAACTTATATGTAGTTCGTAAGTTTTTTATTAACTTTAAAGAAGGCATTGAGATTATCTCAAGCCTTCTTCTTTTTCTTTTATTTTTGGAAAATCTATAATCTGTCCTTCATTGGCAGATATAACTTTTGAAAATATACTTTTTGCCTCTTCGGCAAATTTTTCTGGTAATTCTTCTGGCCAAAAATGAGTTAACATTAATCCACCAACATTAGCTTCTTTTGCAATTATTCCTGCTTGTCTAGCAGTTAAATGTGAATTAATTTCTGGAAATCCATAAGATGTTAATAAGCTAGATTCACAAATTAATAAATCAGCATTTTTTGAAAATTCTACTAATTTATCTTTGCAAGAAAAAGATGTATCTGAAGTATATACTATAGTTCTATCATCACTAGATAGTTTTACTGCATAAGTTTCTACGGGATGGTCTGTTTTACAAAAACTTATAGAAATATTTCCAATTTGTAGGTTTGTTTTTTCGCAAATAGCTGAATAATTAGCAAAACTGTTTGTTTCTCCAACTATATCTTGATAAATACTAACGGGATTTGATGGTAAATATATATCAATTGGTCTTTCAATTCTTTTTTGATTATGAAAAACAAATGATGAGTATTGCATATTATAAACATCATTATAGTGGTCTCTATGTAAATGGCTTAGAATAATTGATAAATTATTTAAGTCATTTGGAAAATTTAATAAACTATGACTGCCACTACCACAATCTAGCATTATTTTTATTTCATTATCTGTAATTAAAAAACCTGGACAATTATGTCCTAGTGTATTATAAGGTGATTGTGTTCCTAATACTTTTAATTTCATCGTTCATTTCCTCCTATATATTGTTCACTTACTTTACCGAAGCATTTTCTCCATAGTTTGTGTTTTATGTTGTTGCATAAACTCCCATGTTAAGTCAGATAATTCTTTCATTTTATGCCTCTGGGTAAATACAATATCTCCCATTTTTTTTCTATCTAACTTGCCATTTTCATCTAGAATTTCTGTTCCAAATTTTTCACATAAAGTGTCTAAAATTTCTGGTCTAAATATAGCTTCATGACCTATCTTATCTATATCTATATGTTTACATTTTAATTCTTTTGCTAAAAGAGATGCAAATGTTGTTTTACCACTTCCTGATTTTCCTGTAATGCCTATAACCTTCATAATTAAATCCTCCATAAATATTATACTACAAAATTAGCTAAAAATAAAGACATTTGGGATATATTAGAAAAAATTTTTCTTTTATATTGTATTTTATTCAAAATAAAAATATATATAAAACTATTGACACCTACGAACAAATGTTTTATAATATATACAAATCAAAAAGAATAAATGAAATTGTAAGTAGAAACAAAGAAAGATTTCCAGAAAATTTTTTGTTTTCAATTAACAAAGGAGGAAACCGAAAAATTAAAAATGCAATATAGAATTATAAGGAGTGAAGATTATTGAAACAAAATTATATCAAATGCTTGAAAAAGTTACGAGAATTTAGAAAATGTTTGAATACAGAAAATGATTTAAAAAGAGGTAAATTATATTTTGCTTGGATTAAAGATAAAACAGAAAAAATAATAAATGAGAAAGATGAAAACTATATTTATAGGAATACAGTAAAATATACATTACCAAATTATAGAATTGATAAATATAATTATGAAAGACTAACTAGGCAGTTAAAAAACATAATTGATAATAATTATATTTTGAAAGATGATAACTATGTATTCAATAATATAGCTATTTCTAAAAAAGATACAATGTTATTAGTAAAGAAAATATTACTAAATAGAGGAAATGTTGTATGGATAGATTTTGGGTTTAATATAGGAAATGAATTTGGAGGTATGCATCCAGCAGTTATATTAAAGAATTTTGATAGTGAATTATTTGTTTTGCCTATATCATCTAAGAAGCCTAAAGAATATATAAAAATAGAGCAAGATTATAATTATGGAAGAATAACATTTGAAGAATGTGAAGAAAAGAAAAGTAAAATTACTGAAGTTATACAGATAGATAATATATATAGATTTAAAAATATGACTAGATGGGCAAATATAACAAGAATGAAAAAAGTAAGTATATTAAGACTAAATTTTGATGGTACTATAGGTAAAGTTGATGGTAAATACTTAAATACAATAAATGAAAAAATAAGAACGGAATTTTTTGAATAAAACATTGACTTAATGCGTAAAATATAGTATCATAGTATTATAGAAAGTAATCTATTAAGATTGCTGTGGGAGGAACGAAAGTTCCAGTTAATTGCTATGGAAGGTAACTAGTTAGAAATAATTAGTTGCCAGTTTTTTATTTTATGCTGTACTGATTTTAACAGTTGATTAATTGAATTATTTTTTTAAAGCAAAAGATGATTTACTTTAATAAATTGATTGCACATTATTATTTTAATGGTTAAAAATAAGGAGACTACAATTTGTAGTCTCCTTAAAAATTGAATAATTTTTCACATTATTTATTTGTATAACTTTATAATTGAAGTATAATAGCCATTTTGAAACAAAATGTATGTGAAACTATTTTCGCAAAAGTCAAGAAGTTTAGTGATTTCAAAAGCTTTTACTGAAGGCAAATAAGTTACATCAATCTGAGAAAGAACTTCAGCAATGCTGGGCTTAACAATTCCAGGAAATGCATAATTGTGCAAACAAACGAAATCATTGTCTTCCATAGCTTCAAGTTCACCTTCGTTGACTTCTTGTCTTACATTTTGATGATCATACCACAGATAATTAATACCGAAGATTTCTTTAAATGTAAATTCTCTGAAATGGTGTAGCTTACCATCTACTGTAATGACCGGCTTAATGTGTTGGTAACGTCTCATAAGTTCCTCATTAGAAGTTTTAGGAATTGATACATCAAACATTTTATTACCTCCTTAAATTTTTTTGGAGGTCAGAAACCTCCAAGTTGTTTGACTTATTGGTTTCTAAAAAAGTTACTTTTCTATATTATCATATTTTACATAAAATTGCAATAGCTATTAATTTTGCACGAAAGCATATAGAGAAATAAAAAAATTAAAAAAACTTGATTTATAATAATTATTATGATATATAATTACGTAATTTATTATTTTGCTTTATGCAAAAATATGTAACTTATAAATGATAATTCATTAAGTAAGGAGGAACAAAATTGCATGGACAAAACAATTCTTGAAATGGATTTAAAACTCTCAGGAAGGTACAGTTTTCATGATGCTAAATTACTTGCAACTGGTACAACAGACGATAAGAATATTTTTTCAAAAGGAGAATATCCTATTCAGTTTGCAGTTGTAGATGGTAATCAGTATGTAGGAATTATTAATCTTTGGGAACACGAAAATAATTTTCAGTTCAAAGATGTATGGGAATTTGGTTGTGATGAACCTAAAATTCAAGACATACGTTTTCTTTCAAAAGAAGAAGCAGAAAAAATTAATAATTTTTCTTTGTATGTTTATCTTTGCCCATATAGTTTAATAATTAAAAAATATCCAATTGAGAAGAAAGGCAGGACATTTGATAAAAAATTTAATAATGGTACTGACTACAGTTTTGTTTAAAATTCCAAGCAAAAAAATCCGTGAACTACATGATGGTTCATGGATTTTTTATTATTTAAAAATATAGTTGCAATAATTATTTTTTTATACTAAAATAATGACAACTATTAGACTATTTATTTTCTAGAAAGGGAATATAATGATTAGAAGATATAGTGAAAAAGAAATAGAAGCACTTGCTCAAATATTAAAAAATGACGGAGTTGTAAGTGTTCCTACAGATACTGTTTTTGGTATATGTGCCAAAATCAATTCCAAAATAGCTTATGAGAAATTAATTAATACAAAGAATAGAGCTGAAAATAAACCTTTTCCAATTATGTGTGCAAATGAAGAGCAAATAAAGAAAATAGCAATAGTAGATGAAATAGCAGAAAAATTAATTAAATCTTTTATGCCAGGACCAATAACACTTGTTTTAAATAAAAATGATAATTTACCAGATTACGTTGGAAATAGCAATGGAACAGTTGCTATAAGGATGGCTCCTTCTGATTTAATAAAAGAATTAATTATAAAGGTGGGTAGTCCTTTATTTATGACCAGTGCAAATCAAAGTGGAAAAGCAATTTGCAAAAGTTTAGATGAAATTGAAAAAGCATGTCCACTTTTAGATGGGATGTTGGAAGGAAAGGTTTCTTATTCAGTGGCAAGTACAATTGTTGATTGCACATCTAGTAAAGTTAAAATTTTAAGAGAAGGTCCTATTTTATTTGAAAAAATTATAAATGTGATATAAAATTTATTTTAAGGAGAAAATAATTATATGAGGATAAAAGATTTTGATGATTTAATGTATTATTTAACAAAATATGAAAATAACCCAAGAAAACTATTAAAATTAAGAAAAATATTTGATAAACCAAAACAAATATTAGATTCTGCTGATATTAAAGAATTAATTAGCAATGGAACGTTAGCAAAAATAAAACAAATAGATAATGAAGGTTTCAATAAATTGCATCCTGCTATAGTTAGCAAAATGATAGGTGAAAATGCTAAATATGTAGATGATGAATCATTATTAGGACTTACTATGATTGTTGATGAAGTTGCCAAAAATGAAAACGTAGATATTTCTGATTTAGAATATATTGGAGATGGAAGTTATTCTAAAGTTTATAAATTAGGAAATAAAGTTATTAAATTTGGAAAAAATAGATTAACTGATAAAATTCCTTATCACAAAAGAATTTTACAACCATTGATTAGAAGAAAAATATTGGAAGGAAAAAATGATTTATATATTGAAATTTCAGAATACTTAAAACATGATAATACAATTACTGATGAAGACGCATATTTAGTATATAAAGAATTAAGGGAAGATGGAATAATCTGGCTTGATGCAAAAAAAGAAAATTTAGCAAGATTAGAAAAAGATAATGTTGCACATTTTAATGAGCCAATTAATGAAAAAACTGAAGCAATGGGATATTTTCCTGAAACTATAAAGAAGGAAGATGTGCTAAAAAAGGGTGATTTAGTTATTATTGATACAGATTGCTTATATAGAGAACAAGATTTTTATAAGGTACATTTTGATGATAATATTAATACTGATTTTTATCTAATGTGTGAACAAGAATATCAAATGGAAAAGCATGCAAATAAACCTACTGAAATATCTAGAGATTCAGATGATCAGCTAGAAAGATAAAAAATAAAGATGAAAGTTAAAAGTAAACTTTCATCTTTTTTAGTGATATTTTATAAATAATTTTCAAAATCATCTTTTGATATTGGTTTTGAAAAGTAATAACCTTGTATTATATTGCCTCCAATGTTTTTGATATATTCAAATTGTTCTTCTGTTTCAACACCTTCAACAATAGTTTGTAGTTCTAATTGCTTGCTAATAAACATTATATGATTAATTATATTTTTATCACTATTAAAATCTATTTTATCAACAAAAATTTTATCGATTTTTATTATATCTATTGGCATACTTTGCAACATACTTAAAGAAGAATATCCAGTTCCAAAATCATCAATTGAAATCGTAAATCCTAATTCTTTTATTTTGTTCATTATTTCCAAAATATTTATTTGTTTATCAACAGTTGCACTTTCAGTAATTTCTAAATCTATATTACTTGTATCTATATTATATTTTTTAGTTATTTTTACATATTCATCAATAAAATTTGGATTTACAAAATGTTCTTTAGAAACATTAATTGATACTTTAGGCGCATAACCATATTTTTCCTTCCAAGATGCCATGTCTTTACATACTTGTTCAAAAATGTATTTATCTAATTTTATTATAAATTTATTTTTTTCAAATAGTGGTATAAATTTATTAGGTGGAATCATATTATCATCTTTATACCATCTTACTAAAGCTTCAGCTCCAGCTAATTGTTTATTTTCTGAATAGAATTTTGGCTGATAATATATTTTAAATTCATTATTTTCTAGAGCTGATTTCATATTTGATTCAATTTCTTGTTCTTCTAATAGCTCATTTTCCAATGTTTCATCATATATATAATATAATTTTTCAACTTGTCCTTTTATTTTACTTCTTGACATGTACACTTTACTTAAAATATTATCAATATTTGTATCATTTTTTTGTATTTTATAAACACCCATTGATAGGTTAAGCTTTATAATCGTATCATCTATATTTATGATTGAAGCTTCATCAGCTATTTTATTTAGCAATAAATCAATATCTTTATTATACTTAAATATTACTGCAAAAACATCACTATATAATCTACATACTAAACAATTTTCACCAATTACATTACCAATAATATTTCCAAGTGATTTTAAAAGTTTATTGCAAAATTCATATCCATATATGTTGTTTAGAGCTTTAAATTTATTTATATCTATTGAAACAACATATTTTGTACCTTTTTGATTTTCTAAGTATAGCTTACCATTTTCTCTAAAGTATTGAAGGTTACCAAGATTAGTAACTGGATCAATAAATGCAGTTCTAAATAATTTTCGATTCTTATTTTGATGAGATATATCAATACTTATACATGCAGCGATAATTATAGCATTTAAAATAATACTAGAAGTTAAAAATACAAATAAAAATTCTATAAGTTCTTTAGCAATAGTTTCATCTGATGCAAGGGTTATTGCATACCAATTATTTATGCCTATTTTTTGATAAGTAAAGAAATATGTGTGTCTATTTGATGTTATGTAAAAAGCACCATTTTGATTATTTTTTACATCAATTGCCATTTTATTTACTTTAGATAATTGGCTTAAATTTAAATTATATGAATTTCTTATATAAGCATATAAATTAACATTATTTTGAGTTATATCTCCAAATGAATCTATTAAAACGGTTCCATTATTATTAATCAAATAAGTTCCAGCTTTTCCGTTATATAATCTTCTTGTCAAAATAGATTTATAATTATTAGTTTCAATTATTGCACATAATATTTTTTCTTGATTGTCAATATAACATTTTTGAGAGTAAATATTTACTTGTTCATCTGAGATTAAACTTGGTCGATTTTCAGATAAATATACTCCATCATGTTCGAAAAATTCTTCTACATTTTCATAATTAGTTATAATATGACCATCATTTGTGATACCATTTCCATTTTCATCAATGATAGCTAATCTTGAAAACTTATAATCTCCTAAATTATCAGAAAAGTTATGAAATACTGATTCAGTAGTTTTAAAATAACCTTTATTGATTGAATCAGCCATTGTTTCAACAAATTGAATTTGGTTATTAATTGACTGATTAAGTTGAACTACGGACTGCTCGCTAAGCTCTGAAATATTATTATAAATATTTTGATATATTATTTTTTTAGTTTTGTTATAAATAAAAATAGAAAGCAAAATGCTTAAAATAAAAATTGGAACAACCCAAACTCTTATTGTATATCGTTTTAAAGGAATAGAATTATTTTTATTTTTCATGAAAAAAATTTCTCCTTCATAAGTATTATAAACATTTCCAATATATACTAAAGAAAAAATTTTTTCAATAATTTTTAATTATTTTTTTGATAATTTTAATATATCATTTATACTTGCA
Source organism: uncultured Clostridia bacterium (assembly GCA_947591055.1). Taxonomy (GTDB): domain Bacteria; phylum Bacillota; class Clostridia; order TANB77; family CAG-508; genus CAG-793. Next base: position 9,024 of record CANQCW010000013.1, read on the forward strand.
GATAACATTGCATTTTACATAATATTGTGATATAATTATAGAAGTTACTTTTTGTACCCAATGGGAGTATATATAAATCTCGGAGGGTAATCCTCCGATGTTAAAGGAGGAATTGAAATGAAATTTTTAAACAAACGGAAATTATTAGTTTTAATACTTTTGATTTCTTTGATTTCACAAATGCAAGTCTATGCAAAAGAAAGTACAAAAAAGCTTGTACAAGATGAAATCATTACTTCACTTGAAGATATGCAAGCAACCATGATTGATTGCAAGTATTTAAAGGTGTATAAGAAACCAGATTATTCTTCAAAAATAATTGAAAATATTCCGTATGGTAAAACATTTACTGTACATGACCAAGTTGGAAAATGGTTTAGCATTACATACGAAGATATTTCAGGCTATGTTTTTTGGAATTATGTTTCATTTGTAGAAGAAAACATAAGCAAAACTTCTAGCTTGATTGGAAATTCTATTATACATTATACTTCTAGTGAAAATCGGGACAATAATATAAATATTGCATGTAAAACAATCAATGGCATTGTTCTAAAGCCAAATGATGAATTTAAGTGGAGCAATATTGTAGGTCAAACAACATTAAAAAAAGGTTACTTAAAAGCACCAATTATTGTCAACAAAAAAACTTCATATGGTTTAGGTGGAGGAGTTTGTCAGGTAAGTACTGCATTATATAATGCTTTACTTGATACCAAAATTACTCCAAGTGAAATACATCATCATAGTATTGGTTCAGCATATTCAGAAAATGATGCTGCAGTTGCTTATGGCAGTAAAGATTTTGTATTTCGAAATATTTACAATTTTCCAATTGAAATTGAAGCTTACAGTTACAAATCAGTTGTATGTGTAAATATTTACAAGTTTGATTAAAAAGATTGTTTTTTAAGGCGTATCATAAAAATAAAAAATCCAATAAATATTGGATTTTTTATTTTTTTATTCTATTGCAAAATGCCATAAAAAGGGATATAATAGGGCATATAATTTTATTGAAAGGTAAAAATAATGGTACAGCAAATAATATCTCAAATCTTAACAAAAAAGAATATTTTTATATATTTAATATTTATAAATATATTTGCTTTTTTAATAATGTGGTATGACAAGCACGAAGCAAAAATAGGACAGTGGAGAGTTAGTGAAGGCTTCTTATTTATGCTTGTTTTTTTGCGGTGGTGGAATTGGCGGAATAGCAGGGATGTATACATTTAGACACAAAACAAAAAAATGGTATTTTAAATTTGGATTTCCGATTATTACAATATTAGAAATAATAGGAATTATATATATTATGTCAAAAGGAATCATTAAATAAGGAGGAATAGATTAATTATGGTAAAGGATATGGACACAATAGTAAACTTATGCAAAAGTAGAGGATATATTTATCCAGGTTCAGAAATATATGGAGGTTTAGCAAATACATGGGATTATGGACCACTTGGAGTGGAATTAAAAAATAATGTAAAGGCACTTTGGAGAAAAAAATTTATTCAAGAACAAAAAGACATTGTAGGGCTAGATAGTGCAATACTTATGAATCCAGAAACTTGGGTAGCATCAGGACATTTATCAGGTTTTTCAGATCCACTTATTGATTGTAAAGAGTGCAAAACTAGACATAGAGCAGATAAATTAATAGAAGAGTGGGCTCATGAACATAATAAAGACTTAGTAGCAGATGGTTGGAGTGATGAAGAATTAGTTAATTATATTAATGAAAACAAAATACAATGTCCTAACTGCGGAAAGGTTAATTTTACACAGATAAGAAAGTTTAACTTAATGTTTAAAACATTTCAAGGTGTTACAGAAGATAGTACATCAACTGTATATTTGAGACCAGAAACAGCACAAGGTATTTTTGTTGACTTTAAAAATGTTTTAAGAACTACAAGGAAGAAAATGCCAATGGGAATTGGACAAATAGGTAAAGCTTTTAGAAATGAAATTACACCTGGTAACTTTACATTTAGAACAAGAGAATTTGAGCAAATGGAATTAGAGTTTTTCTGCAAACCAGGAACAGACTTAGAATATTTTAAATACTGGAAGGAATTCTGCAAGAACTGGCTTCTAGGCTTAGGTATGAAGGAAGAAAATATAAGACTAAGAGACCACTCAAAAGAAGAACTAGTATTTTATAGTAAAGCAACAACAGATATAGAATTTGCATTTCCATTTGGTTGGGGAGAACTTTGGGGAATTGCTGATAGAACTGATTATGATTTAAGCAAACACGCAGAACACTCTAAAGAAGATTTATCATACTTAGATCCTGAAACAAATGAAAGATATATTCCTTATGTAATAGAACCATCTCTAGGAGCAGATAGAGTAACTCTTGCTTTCTTATGCAATAGTTATGATGAAGAAGACTTAGGAGAAGGAGATAGTAGAATAGTTTTACATTTACATCCGGCACTTGCTCCTTATAAAGTAGCAATACTTCCATTATCTAAAAAATTAAGTGAAAAAGCTGAAGAAATATATAGTATGCTTTCTAAAAAGTTTATGTGTGATTATGATGAAGCTGGTTCTATTGGAAAAAGATATAGAAGAGAAGATGAAATAGGAACACCTTATTGTATTACTGTTGACTTTGATACATTAGAAGATAATCAAGTAACAATAAGAGATAGAGACACAATGGAGCAAATACGTTTAAGTATAGATGAATTAGAAGATTATATTTCTAAAAAAATAGAATTTTAATATACTTTATATGAGTGCAAATATTTTAATTTATAAAATATTTTAAATTAATAGATTGGAGAAAAATATGAAGTTTACTAAAATGGAAGGTATAGGAAATGACTATGTTTATGTTGATTGCACTAAAAATGAATTAGAGAACCCATCAGAACTTGCAAAAAAAGTTAGCGATAGACATTTTGGTATAGGCTCTGATGGACTAATACTAATATGTAATAGTGATGTAGCAGATTTTAAAATGAAAATGTTTAATAGTGATGGCAGTGAAGCGGAAATGTGTGGAAATGGCATTAGATGTGTTGGAAAATTTATATATGATAATGATTTAAGCAAAAATACAGAACTTACCATAGAAACATTAGCAGGAATAAAAAAACTTAAGTTAAATGTAAAAGATAATAAAGTAAGCACAGTTACAGTAGATATGGGAGAGCCAATATTAGAGGCAAAAAATATTCCAGTAGATAAATCAGAAATAGTAAAGTTAAATGATGGAACAGAATTTAATAAGGTTAATTTAAAATTAAAAGATAAGCAATTTGAATTTACTTGTGTTTCAATGGGAAATCCACACGCAGTATCTTTCATAGATAAAACAGATGATTTTGAATTAGATACTTATGGAAAAATAGCAGAAGTAGATGAACATTTTCCTAAAAAAGTAAATGCAGAATTTATTGAAATAGTAGATAGAAATAATATAAAAATGAGAGTGTGGGAAAGAGGTGCTGGAGAAACATTAGCTTGTGGAACAGGAGCCTGTGCATCAGTAGTTGCATGCTATTTAAATGATTTGACAGATAATAATGTTACAGTACATTTGCTTGGAGGAGACTTAAATATTGAGTGGAACAAGCAAGATAATCATATATATATGACAGGGCCTGCAAAAACTGTATTTACAGGAGAATATTAGAAAATTTTGTACAAAAGATTATAGAAACTAAAATATAAATAAAAATCTCTCCAATTAGGAGAGATTTTAGCCAATATTCAATTGTGTTTGAAAAGTATGTTTACTATTTTTCAGAGCGTAGAAGTGAATAACCTGTAATGATGATGTTAGGTGTTTTAAGCTGACGCTCAATCCAATTTTTCATTTCATGATAATTACACTCGCGCTCGATTTTGCAACTACTACTATATTCAATAGGTTCATTAACAAATGGATTTTCAGTTGTTTGATAGAAAACAAGATAAACATATCTATTCATATTTTTTCCTCCAAGGAGTAGATAAAACATAGAAACTAAAGATAGTTTCGATTAATAAGTTGCTATAATATAATTATAACACAATTTACATAAAATGTAAAGATTATGTAAATTATTAAAAGCATTTAAATTATTATTTTAGCATTATTAAAAAGATTTATAGTTTTTACTTACAAAAAACTAAATATATAGTATTAAGGAGATTTATAAATAAATGATTAAAGTTAATGAAAATTTTGGAAAAGTACAAGATAGTTATTTATTTTCTACAATTGCTAAAAAGGTAGCAGAATATCAAAAAAATAATCCAGACAAAAAAATAATAAAATTAGGAATAGGAGATGTTACAAGACCACTTCCAACACCTTGCATAGAGGCTATGAAAAAAGCAAGTGATGAAATGGGAGATGCAAATACATTTAAGGGGTATGGTCCAGAGCAAGGCTATGATTTTTTAAGAAAAGCAATTATAGAAAATGAATATAAAGATTTAGGAATAGATATAGACGAAGTATTTGTATCAGATGGAGCAAAATGTGATACAGGAAATATTGTCGATTTATTTTCTCAAGATAACAAAGTTGCAATATTAGATCCTGTGTATCCAGTATATTTAGATACAAATGTACTTTCAGGAAGAAGTGGAAAATTTAATAATGGAAAATATGATGGAATTGTTTATATGCCAACAACAGAAGAAAATAATTTCATACCAGAATTACCAAAAGAAAAAGTTGATATGATTTATCTATGTTTTCCAAATAACCCAACAGGAACTACATTATCAAAAGAAGAGCTAAAAAAGTGGGTTGACTATGCTAGAGAAAATAAATCAATAATACTTTTTGATTCTGCTTATGAAGGTTTTATAGTAGATGAAAATATTCCTCATAGTATATATGAAATAGAAGGAGCTAAAGATGTTGCAATAGAATTTAAAAGCTTTTCAAAAAAGGCTGGTTTTACAGGAATAAGATGTGCATATACAATAGTTCCAAAATCATTAGTAGCTTATGATAATGATGGAAATACTTATAAGTTAAATAGTTTGTGGAATAGAAGACAAACTACTAAATTTAATGGAGTTTCTTATGTAGTACAAAGAGCAGCAGAAGCAGTATATACTCCTGAAGGACAAAAAGAAATAGAAGAAAATATTAATTATTATAGAGAAAATGCAAAAATTATTTTAGAAGGATTAAAAAATATTAATATAAAAACTTATGGAGGAGTAAACTCACCATATATTTGGCTTAAAGTACCAGAAGGAAAGACATCTTGGGAGTTTTTTGACGAATTGCTAGAAAAAGCAAATGTAGTAGGAACACCAGGAGCAGGATTTGGACCAAGTGGAGAAGGATATTTTAGACTAACAGCTTTTGGAACTCATGAAAATACAATTGAGGCAATGAAAAGAATAGAAAGCATTTTTTAAGGCAACAATAGAAATGGTAACCGTCTGAGCGTTCAAATGGTTATTGAACAATTAAAAAAAATATTATATAATACTGCAAATGTCTTGTGAGCAAAGTAAGAAAGGAAAGAGTTTATGAGTGAAGATATAGGAATTGACTTAGGAACAACAACAATAATTGCATACAACAAGGGTAAAGGAATAGTATTACGAGAACCAACAGTTGTTTCTATTGAGAAAGATACTAATAATATAATTGCATATGGAAAAGAAGCTCATAAGATGCTTGGAAGAAATCCAAGCAATATAGAAGTTATAAAACCATTGAAAGATGGCGTAATTTCTAATTTTACTATTACATCAAAAATGCTTAAATATTTTATCAAAAAGATATTAGGGAAAAAATTTATACCACCAAGACTTATGATATGTGTTCCATCACAAATAACAGAAGTTGAAAAAAGAGCAGTGCTAGATGCAGCAAATTCTGTAGGTGCAAAAAAAGTCTATTTAATAGAAGAACCAGTAGCAGCAGCTATTGGTGCAGGAATAGATATCTCAAAACCATCAGGAAATCTAGTAATAGATATAGGAGGAGGAACAACAGACATTGCAGTAATTTCAATAGGAGGCTCTGTTGTAAGTACTTCAATAAAGGTGGCAGGAAATAAATTTGATGAAGCAATAATAAAATATGTAAAAAAGAAATATAAAACTCTAATAGGAGAAAGAACAGCAGAAGATATAAAAACAACTATTGGTTGTGTATACCCACGAGAAGAAACAAAAACAATTAAAGTAATAGGAAGAAATTTAGACTCAGGACTTCCTACTGAAATTGAATTAAATGATGGAGAAATGCTTAAAATTTTATTACCAGATGCATTAAAAATAGTTGATGCAGTAAAATCAACAATAGAAAAAGCACCACCTGAACTTGTAGAAGATATTAGCGACAAAGGAATATATATGACAGGTGGAGGAAGTATGCTTTATGGAATTGACAAATTAATACAAGAAAGTACAGGAATAAATGTAATGATAGCACAAGATGCTATTTCATGTGTAGCAATAGGAACAGGTAAAGCTCTAGATAATTTAGATGCACTAGATACAAAATCATTAAATAAATAGATGAAAGAGGAAAAACATGAATAGAACAAAAAGAAAAATATTTGAAACATCTATGAGATTATTTGCAGAAAAGGGATATGATGGAACAAGTATAGAGGAGATAACATCAGCTGTTGGAGTTGCTAAAGGAACACTTTATTATCACTTTTCAAGTAAAGAAGAAATTTTTAACTTTCTAGTAGAAGAAGGGATGAAATTATTAAAAAATAGTATAAACATCAAGATGCAAGCACAAGAAAAATACATAGATAAATTAAGAGCAATTATTCTTATTCAAATAAAAATTATATCTAAATATGAAAATTTTATGGAAATAGTATTTAGTGAATGCTGGGGAAATAGTACAAGAAGTCAAACATGCCAAAAATATGTTAATGAATACTTAAATATAATAAAAGAAATTTTGCAAGAAGGGATGGACAAACGGAGAAATTAAAAAATTTGATGCAGAAATATTAGCAACAGAGATATATGGTATAGCGTGTTCTAATCTTTATTATAAAAAAACTAAAGATTTAGCAATAGATAAGCTTTATAAAGAAATTGATAAAAACTTTATTCAAGCTCTAAAAAAATAAAAGAGATAGTTATATAAAAATATTCTTATAGTGGCAATAGGTTTATAGGTAAATCCTTTATTAAAAAACCTAAATATATTATACAAGGAGATATGTATAATTTATACATAGAAAAATAAGATGAATAGAAGTTTTAAAATACCAAAATTTAAAATAAAATTTGGAAAAATCAAAATGGATACAGTAGAAAATCTAGACAAAGAAAAAATTGATTATGAAAAATTGCAAAAGGAAAATTTAAAAAAGAAAAGAACAGAGCCTTATGAAACAACACATTATAAAACAGTAAAAGAATTTTTTTATAAAACAGTTAGAGAATTACCAAATGAAAGCGCAATACTAGAAAAGCCAGACCATAAAAGTCCTTATAGAACATTTACATATTCAGAGTTTAAAAATGATGTAGAAGCTTTAGGAACAGCCTTAATAAAACAACTAAATTTAAAAGATAAAAGAATAATAATAATTTCAGAGACACAATATTATTGGTATGTTTCATATATGGCAATGCTTTGTGGAGTCGGAATAGCAGTTCCAATTGATAAAGAATTACCAACAAATGAAATAGAAAATTTAGTAAAAAGAAGTAGAGCAAGCGCTATAATATATTCTAAAAATAAAGCAGATGATATAAAGAAAATTAGAGCTAATATTCCTGAAGTTGAATATTTTATTGAAATGAAATCTGACAAGCCATTAGAAGGAAAAGATGTCGGAATAAATTATTTGATAGAACAAGGTAAAAAAATCGTAGAAGCAGGAGATAAAAGCTTTGATGAAATAGAAATAGATCCAGAAGAATTTAAAGTGCTTATATTTACATCAGGAACAACATCAGCAGCCAAAGGAGTTATGATATGTAATAGGAATTTAGCAGAAAATATAAATGCTGTTAATGCCTATGTAAAATTGTATCCAAGTGATATGTTCTTCTCAGTTTTACCATTGCATCATACATATGAATCAACAATAGGATTTTTACTACCAATGGCAGTTGGAAGTAGCGTTGCAATATGTGAAGGATTAAGATATATTGTACCAAATCTTCAAGAAGTAAAACCAACAGCGATACTAGCAGTACCACTTCTTATTGAAAATATTTATAAAAAAATAAATGAAAGCATAAAAAAGAGTCATAAAGAAAAACTTGTTAATTCAATGATATATGTAACAAATGGATTAAAAAGTATAGGAATAGATGCTAAGAAAAAGGTATTTAAAGAAATACATGATAATTTGGGTGGAAATTTGAGAATTATAGTATCAGCAGCAGCACCAATAGATAAAAAGGTTGGAAAATGGCTTGAAGATATAGGAATAGTATTTTTGCAAGGATATGGATTAACAGAAACAGCGCCTATATCAGCAGTTACACCAGAATATAATCCAATGGTAGGTTCAGCAGGAAAAACAATAGTTCAAGCAGATGTAAAAGTTGAAAATCCAAATGAAAATGGAGAAGGAGAACTACTTATAAAATCACCAACATTAATGCTTGGATATTATGAAGATGAAGAAGCAACTAAAGAAGTAATGACAGAAGACGGATACTTTAGATCAGGAGATATTGGATATGTAGATGAAAATGGATTTATATTTGTAACAGGAAGAAGTAAAAATGTAATAGTAACACAAAACGGAAAAAATATATATCCAGAAGAAATAGAAATGTTATTAGAAAAAATACCAGAGATAAAAGAAGTAATGGTATATGGAAAATCTCCAGATGAATTTGACTCAAAAAAGAAAAATAATGATAAAGAATTAATAATAACAGCAAGAGTAATACCAAATATAGAAGAATTAGATAAAATAAAACCAAATATGACTGAAGAAGAAATACACGATATAATATGGGAAAAGATAAAAGAAGTAAATAAAAAATTAACAAGCTATAAAGCAATAAAATATTTGGAACTAAAAGAAGGAGAATTTGAAAAAACTTCTACAATGAAAATCAAAAGATATAAAGAATTACAAAAAGACAATAAATAACACTATTCGGCATAAACCTACGGAAAGTTACAGTTTGGACATAAAAATATTAAAATTTTTAAGAATTTTACTTGACAATCAAGTTTAGGTTGTACTAAAATTATTTTAGCATTATTATATTGCTAAATACCATACTTAACATAATCAAAAGGAGGTAAAGTTTACAATGCCTAGAAGAGGGATAGTAAACGTGAGAATGGTAATCACGGAAGAAAAAATTTTATCAAACATAGAAAAGGTTCAAAGACTTATAAATCCAAATAGTAAAAAGCAAATTATAGAATTAGATGATAACTCATATTTCAAGGATTTAGTAGAGTCAATAAAAACCTATTTAGTAGAGTACCCAAAGAAAAAGAATTTTCCAAAAGAAGTTTATGATGCAGCATATGGATTAGTTGAATATGCAACAAACCAATTTGAAGAAAATACAAAACAAATAGAAACTCTTATAAAACAAAGAGAATATAATATAAAAGTAGCAGCAGTATTAAAACAAACATTAGAAATTGTAAAAGCTCAAAGCGAAGATTGGAAGAAAAGCGTAGCAAGCTTAAATGGAAAATATTCACAAGAAATAATAGATTCATTAGGACTAATAGGAAGATCAAAGACAAATGACTCAGAAGCATATAAAGAAGCAGTAAAATTAATAGAATCAAGAATATCTAATTTAGAAACAAATTTACATATTGAAATAGATATGGAAAGAGTAGAAGATAGATCAAAAGCATTAAGCTATATAGGAATAGAAATAGCAGATGCACTTAAACTTATACCTACACCAGTTGCTGAAGAACAAAAAGTTGTTACAGCAGAACAAAATGTTCAAGAAACAACTAAAAAGGTACAAGTTGTAAGACCACAAGAAACAACATCAGTTGTTACAAATGTTCCAGATAATAAAGCTCAAAACTCAACACAAGCTTATGAAGATTATTATGCAGAAACAAGAAAAGAAGTAAAATCAAGCTTGTGGAATAAATTTAAGAATAGTAAATTTGTTAGAGCAATTAAGTATGTAATGAAGATAAGAATAGTTCTACAATTACCTGAAGGATTACCAGAAGGAAATCCAGATATAAAATAAAATTTGTTTAATAAAATCAAAATTATAGATATGATTTTATTGTAACCCATATAATCGTTGATACGAAAAGCTACTGCATATTGATACTGTAACAGCTAAAGCTTAACAGTATCAATATCTTGGATTTCGACAACGATTTAAAATTTTATAAAGTCATATCTATATAATTGTTTAAATGTAAAAAATATTAGAAATTACTAAAAATAATATTGACAGAAGTAAAAAAATATTATACAATAGGAAACGTGCAAAACATATGCGCCTTTAGCTCAGTTGGTCAGAGCAACCGGCTCATAACCGGTGGGTCCAAGGTTCGAATCCTTGAAGGCGCACCATAAAAATTTATCCCTTAAAATGCTTTAAATAGTATGATAAGGGATTTTTTAATTTATAATTAATATGAAGATTGATTTTTTATGCAAAATATATTATACTGTAACTAATAAGCATTGTTTATTCCTTATGCTTATGCGATTATATGTAAACAGTTTTATGAAGGTAAGGAGGAACTACTATGTTTGGAAAAAAATCAAAAAACAATAATTTTTTTATTTCTCGGATGACAGGACACATAAAATATGCTATGGACAATGAGCCATATGCAGAAGAAATCAAGCCTATGCTTAAAGCTTTTCTTGAAAAGTGTATGTCTGCTGAAGCTAACTGGGAAGATGACGATATTGTATGTGTGCATGTTCAAAATATTACACTGGTCGCACATAATCTAGCTGATAATACACGTACTTATGAAAAAATAAGCGATGAAGATGTGCAAGTATTTCAAAAGATTTTTTATGAACTTAATGAACTTCTTGAAGAAGCTCTCAATCTGACATCTCAGCATAAAGGTTACCTAATTGAGAAGATTATGTGCATTGATAGAATTGCATATAATAACCATGCTAATATTTATAGCTCGCGAAGACAAAATGAAAGTTGGCGCGAAAGTATGGTCTTCAAAAACTATGAAAATTTGTGGAAGATGATACATCGAGTAAACACAAAATGGGATGAGTTGTGTAGCAGAGGTTTTTCAATTAGAGTAGTCAATGACTTTTACAATTCGTTAAATAAAGAAATGTCTGAGGAAGAAAAGATTAATACTTTCATGTTATTACTCGATGGCAAAATGAAGTTTATACCAGTATATCGACATGAATATACGCCTCTTGGTTTCAAAATTGTTGATAATGATTTTGATGATGAGATTATTTATGCTTCTGATACCAAGTATAACAAGAGTTATCGCATGAAACAAGTAGAGGAAGAAACAACTTCCGAGTGAGTAATTATTTCCAAATTGCAAGTGCAAGTAGTATGCAAAGAACTGGCTTTTTAAAGCCAGTTTTTTGCAGTTAAGCAGATTTTAAGAAAATATAGAATTTCTACTTTATAATTATTATTGCAATTAAATATTTATTATAATATAATTAATAAAAAAGGAGATTTAAAGATAAAATGAAAAAAAGAAATTTAGTAATATTAATAGCTATTTTAATTATAATTATATTAGTTGTATGTTGTTTTATTTTTAATCAAATGAGCAAATCACATGGCACTGCCACAGTTGCAGTAGATACTAATGTTATATATGATTATATTGATAAAAATGAGTCAAAAGATGGAAATTTGAAAAATTTTATTGCCTTAAAAGAAATATCTCTAATTACTAAAAAAGAAAATGTTGAGTATTATGTATTAGCATTAATAAACAAATATGATATGGAAAATAAATCAATAGAATACAATAAATCTGATTTAAAAATATATAAATTTATATTAGAAGATACAAAAATAATTAGCTCAAATAATTTAAATATTGAAGATATCAGCGATTATAATGATTATAATGTTTTTCCTAAAAAAATTATAACAAAATGTTTACCACTTAAAGATTCAGTTGATTTAACAAATGCAATAGAAAAACAAATTGAAAACTATTATAATAAAGACAACAATGACTCAAATAGTATAAATGAATTAAGTGAAGATTATAGATTTGTTAGTGAACCTACTCAACTTCCATCATATTCAATTAATCCATAATGCTATTTGTAATTTTTATAAAAAAATTAATAGAGAAAAATAAAAAATAAAAAGTAAAAAAATCTTGACAATAAATATCTTAAATAGTATAATAAATGAGTGTTCAAGATTTTTACTTTTATATGGGCAGATGGTCGAGTGGTTAAAGGCGGCAGACTGTAAATCTGTTCTCATTTGAGTACGAAGGTTCGAATCCTTCTCTGCCCACCAAAAGATATAATCGTCGCACCAAGCGAAAATGATTAAATCGACTGTAAAAGGTCGATTTTTTTTCGTGCCTTTTATCTTAAAAGAAGGAATGGTGTAAGATGATTACAATAATTAAAAATGAAATTAAAATAAGTGAAGAACTATTATCTAAAATTAGATGGGCTTGTACCTTTAGTAAAACTAATCCTAAAATAATTAATGGAGCTTTAAGAATAATTAAACATACTAATTTAGCCTATATAGAACCACATAGAGCAATTATAAATAATAAACTATATCTATTCTTTAATGAACATGATTATTTCTATATAGTCAATTTAAAAAACAAATATCTTCTAAAAAATTTGAAAAAATTTTTAAATTAGACTTTACGATTGGCATTTTTCTGTACTAGTAAATAAGGAGGTATTTGTAAAATGGATAAAGAAAAGAAAATTGCAGGAATTTATATTCGTGTTAGCACAGAAGATCAAGCAAGAGAAGGATTTAGTTTAGGAGAACAAAAGGAAAAA
>CANQCW010000014.1 GCA_947591055.1 uncultured Clostridia bacterium
CCTTCGGGTGATTTTTATGCTACTATTGAATTATCTAATACTAATTAATTTTATTAATGTAAAACCTTAATAAAAATGCAAAAAATCTTATAATTGGCTTTATTCAAGCTTTTTATAAGATTTTTGCTTTTCATTTTTTATTAAATTGTTATATACTTTTAATTTTTATTTTATTGATTTTTTCCTTATATTATGCTATTTTTTTAATATATCAATTTTTATTAAGGTTTTACCTTAATAAAAATAACATAATGTGAAAGGAAGAATAAACAAATGAAATATAATAATAGAAAAGAAAAAGGAATAACATTAATAGCATTAGTAGTAACAATAATATTATTATTGATATTGGCAGGAGTAACAATATCACAAATAGCAGGAAGCAATGGATTGTTCCAAAGAGCAAGACAAGCAGTAGAAAAGTATAAAAATTCAGCAGAAGAAGAACAAATCCAAATAGGTATGTTAGAACAATATGTAAGTGATTTTTCAGTGATAGGAGAAAGTGAAGCAGAAGTAAGCATAAAAGGGTTAGAAGCGACTGGAAATGCAAAAGAAAAAACAATAACAGTAAAAGCAACAGTACAAGGAGAGCCAACAGGAGTAGAATATAAGATAAATAGTGATGAAAACTGGACAGAAAGACAAACAGAAGGAACTGCAAAAGAAGGAGAAACAGAATACACATATACATTTAATGATTTAGCATTAGGAAAAGGCTATTATGTAAGAGTAAAAGCATATGATAAAAATGAAAAATATGCAGAAGTAACAAGTGATGTAATAACATTAAATAATATAATGACAGCAACAGAAGCAGATGTATTAGAAACAAAAACATTTCTAACAGAAGACGGAACATTAAAAACAGGAACCATGAAAAATAATAATGGCATGGATGCAAAATTAGGTGCAGGAGATACAAAAGAAATACCAGCAGGATATACAAGCGGAGGAACAATAACAGTAAAGACATTAAAGGAGCAAACACCGGGAGATGCGACAAAGGGAGATATATTAAATGGAAAGAAAGCATGGGTAGAAGGAACACAATTAACAGGAAGTATGCCAAATAAAAGTGGACAAACAGTTACAACAAGTACAGTAACAACTAGTGAAGATTATACACAATTAACTATTCCAGAAGCCGGATATTATAGTACTAACAGTAAAATTCAGACATTAAGTAGCAATGTGAGCAGTGTGAGCGAAATTGCAAAAGGAGACATTAATTTTTCTTCTGGAGATAAAAAAATTAAACTGGATTTTAAACCTGATTTTGTTGGGTGCGTTATGTGGCAAATAAACGTATTCGATGGGACGATTGTTTTTGCGAGAAGATTTTCTTCAAAGGAGTATTTTGTGGGGATTGCTAATGGAACATACAAGCATTGCACAATGGGAGGAACTAATGAAGTTGGGATAGGTTTTAGGTCTATTGATGATGACGGTTTCACGTTATATAATACTAGTGGGAAAAGTGGAACTTTATATTATGTTGCGGTGAAATTATGATAATTAGATGGATGTAGGTAGATGCAAAGATAAAAGTAGAGATTATTCGTTAAAATTATAGAAATTGTAATATAAATTATTAGAAATTGATGAAGAAAAATAAAATAAAAAAATAATTATATTTCTATTGAAAAAAGAGCAGAAAATTGATATATTATAATTGACTTTTAATAAGTATAAATTGTTAAAAATTTATATTAAATTAATGGAAAGGAGATTATAGTATATCATTTTTTATACTAAAATATAGTTATGAGTAGAGGAAAAAGATATGACGGAGAGCCAAAGCTTAATATGAAAAAAGTAGTGGCAACAATATTTGTACTTGCTGTATTGATTATGATAATTGTACTAGCTTTAAGAATTCCAAAGATAGATATTTCAAAAGGAAAAAATGTTGCTAATTCATATATAGCAGTATATACAAATGATAAATGGGGAGTAATTAATTCAAAAGGAGAAATAGTAATAGATGCAAAATATGACAATATGATTATTATTCCAGACTCTACAAAAGATTTATTTATATGCCAAGAAAACGTTGATTTAGAAAATGAAACTTACACATCTTTTGCAATAAATGAAAAAGGTGAAAAATTATATTCATCTTATGATCAGATAGAAGTTATGCAAAATGTTGATGAAAATGGAATAGTTTTTTATGATACAAACGTGCTAAAAGTTGAAAAAGATGGTAAATATGGATTAATTAATTTTAATGGAAAAGAGCTAATATCTCCACAATATGATTCAATAGTACCACTTCAAAAGGTTAGTAAAAGCTTTGTAACAGAAATGGACGGAAAAAAAGGTTTAGTTGACAATGCTGGAAGTGTTATTATTGAAAATCTATATGATGAAATTCTTCCATTAACAAATAAATATGAAGACGGATATATAGTAAAAAGTGAAGATGGTAAATATGGATTAATTAATTACAATAAAAAAGAAGTATTAGAGTGTAAATATTCACAAATTATGAATATATGCGGAAGTGATATGTATGTTGTAAAAGAGGGAGAAGACATAAAATTAGTTACAGCTGATGGAAAAACAAAACTTTTAAATACATTTACAGAAGCTATAAGTATTGATAATAGCAACCTTATAATAAAAGAAAATAACAAATATGGAGTAATGTCATCAGAAGGTGATATGGTAATTCCAAGAGAATATGATGATTTAAAATATGCTTTTGACGGCAATTACATAGCTAAAAAAGATAATAAATATGGAATTATCAATACTTTAAAAGAGGAAAAATTAGAATTTAAATATGATTACATTTCATACATAAATGAAGGTTTTATAGAAGCAGAAAAAGAAAATGGTGAAACAGATATTTTAGATACATTGTTCCAAGTTAAAACATCTGGAATTGTATCAGAAATTAATACAAAGCATGGATATATCAAAGTAAGACAAAACGGAGAATATAAATATTATAATTTTAAGTTAGAAGAAAAAGATATTAAAGATGTTTTATCTGCAAATACACTATTCTTATCAAAAAAAGGTGATAAATATGGTTTTGTAAATGCAAAAGGAGAAGTAGTAGTTAATTATATTTATGATGATGCAACAGAACAAAATGATTATGGATATGCAGCAGTTAAAAAGGACGGAAAATGGGGAGCAATAGATACAACAGGAAAGGTTGTAATTGAGCCAGAATATGAATTTAATAACAACACAGTTATAAGTTTTATAGACAAATGGCATTTAGCACCTGATTTAAATGCAAATTACTACACAGATGTAGTAGAATAAAAAGGAGAAAAAATTATGGAACAAAAGAAAATTTATCCTTATTTAATAGATGAAAAAAGGATGGCTGGATATTATGAATTACTACTAGAAGATAAGTTTAATTTAAAAATATTTGATAAAAAGAAAGACAAAGAAATATATGATTATTTCTTACCAAATATAAAGAAATATCTATTTTGGTCATTTGATTTGAATCAAAAGGAAGAAATAAATGAATATAAAAAAATGAAAAATGACTTAAAAGCAGCCGTATGTAGTAGCTATGCATGCAATGTATTTGAAAAAGAAGATAATTTAGTTATATGTTTTAGCACAGGAGTATGTTTTGCAATATTATCTGATGATAAATTACTTAAATCTTTAACAAAATACGAAAGCTTAAAAGAAATGGAAGAGATTAATTTAAGATCTTCTGATGTATATGAATTTCCAGATAACAAAGAAGAACATAAATATGCATATATATTAGAATTGTATAAATTAATTTATTTGAAAAAATTAAGTAGAGATTTACAAGAACCTTATTTATTTGATAAAACAAGAAATGATTTTGTAAAATTTACTCAAGAAGTTTATGATATAACTGAAACAGACAAAGACCAATTCTGTAATAAGCTAAAAGAAAAATACAATTTAGATAAACTTTATATTTCATTAGAAAATCAATTTGATTTATTATATAAAAATAATAAATTAAATGAAAATCTAATTTCTAAAAGATTTATAATAATTCTTTTAGTTGTGTTAGTAATCATAGGAATAATTAATCTAGGAAATTATTTAGCTTAATTTGTAAGAGCGAAAGGAATCTTTATAATGAAAGTGACAGTAGGAACAGATATTATAGAAGTTGAAAGAATAAAAAATGCTATACAAAGTAATATAAAATTTGCAGAAACTGTTTTTACATGTAAAGAAATAGAATACTGTGAAAGTAAAAATCTAAGTAAATATGAACATTATGCTGCTAGATTTGCAGCAAAAGAAGCGGTATTCAAAGCAATTTCAAATTCATTAGATAATAAATATTCTATATCGTGGAAAAATGTAGAAGTGCAAAATGATGAAAATGGAAGACCATATATAAACTTTATTGATATAGATATAAAATTAAAAGACATTGATATTAGCTTATCACATATAAAAGACTATGCAATAGCAAATGCTGTTGTAACTATAGAAGAATAAGGAGAAAAAATGGAACTTTTTGACTCACATGCGCATTTAGATGATGAAAAATTTAATATTGATAGAGAAAAGCTAATCCCTGAAATATATAACTCAGGGATTACTAAGATTTTGAGCTGTGGCTATAGTTTAGAAGGCAGTATAAAAGCAGTAAAACTTTCTAAAAAATATGAATATATATATTCTTCAGTAGGAATTTCTCCAAATGATTTATGCACAAATTGGGAAAAAGATGTGGAAAAAATAGATGAAATATTAAAAAATGAAACAAGTAAAAAACTAGTTGCCGTTGGAGAAATAGGATTAGACTATCATTATGAAACAAATAAAGACTGGCAAAAAGAAGCATTTGTAAAACAAATAGAAATAGCAAATAAATATGATTTACCAATAATAATACATACAAGAGAAGCAGTATCAGATACAATAGAAATTCTTAAACAAAATCCAGTAAATAAAAAAGGAATATTCCACTGTTGTCCATTTAATAGAGAATTAATAAAAGAAGGATTAAAAATGGGATTCTATATATCAATAGCAGGTCCAGTCACATTTAAGAATTCAAAAAATGCAGAAGAAATAGCAAACTTAGTGCCACTAGATAGATTATTAATAGAAACAGATAGTCCATATCTAGCTCCAGAACCAGTAAGAGGAACTAGAAATGATTCTAGAAATGTAAAGTATACAGCACAAAAAATAGCTGAGTTTAGAAAGGTTTCTCTTGAGGAAATTGCAAAGGCAACTTATGAAAATGCAAAAAATATATTTAATATAAAATAAAGAAAAGCCATATAAGTTTTAAAATTTATATGGCTTATGTATTGTAACCAAATAAAACGCTGATACGAACTTAATATTTAACTTCAGTAGGTATTAGCTTTATTTAGAACTCAACTCTAGAATAATCTTTTGTTTCTTTATTGCTCATATAAACACTAGAACGATTTTTCTTTAAGAATTCAACAATGTTGTAAACATCAATCCAAATTTCTTTGCTAGTGTCTACTTGAGATTCATCAAATATAACTTGCATACCAAAATGAAGATGAGGAACATTTATGTTGTTTACGTTTTCTTTAATACTATATCCAGTCATACCAAGATAACCAATAACATCTCCAGCATTTACAATAGAACCTTCTTTCAAATCCGGTACATAAGGATGGTCCTTTCTTAAATGTGCATAGTAATAATATCTTTGACCATCAAAACTTCTAATTCCAATTCTCCAACCACCATATTGATTCCAACCAAGGTGAAAAACTGTTCCAGACTCAACAGCAATAATAGGAGTACCAATACTTCCAAGTAAATCATTACCAAGATGAGTTCTAGAAAAGCCATAAGACCTAGAAGTTCCAAAATCTTTGTAGTGAGAAAAAGAATAGTTTTTAGCAATAGGTAGAAAAGCTTTTAAACCATAAGTTTCGTCATCACGAAAACCTAAAAATTCACGAAGAATAGCAGAATAAGCCTCATAGTAGTAATTATAGTATTTCATATCTTTTGCAACTTCAGAAACACTACCATATTGTTTAATTTGCTTAGCAAAAGAATCTAAATCTTTTTGTTTAAATTTATTGAAGTTATTGCCATATTTGCATGCAAGTAAAGATAAAAGTTCTATCCAATTATAATGAAAATCACTTTCATAAGAATCAATATCAAGCTTGTATGTTGCATTTAAAGCCTCAACACTTACATTAAAATCTATCCATTTAATGAAATCTTTTTTGACACTAATAGATTCACTCCAAATGTATGGAGTATCTAAAGATGAAGAAGTTTCAATGCTTATAAAAGAATAATTTATTAAAAATATAGTTAAAATCAAAGCTATAAAAATAGAAAAGAAAAAAGTTTTATGATATTTTTTTATAATCTTAATCAAAGAATAACACCTCTATAAGAAGTATATAAAGTAATGGATAAAAATATGAAAAACTAAAGATTATTTTTTAATTATTGCTTTTTTACTTAATAGAATAAATTTAAAGTATTTTTTAATACTATAATTAGAAAATTTAAAAAAAATATTTACAATTTTAACACATTTTATTAATTTGTGTTAAAATTGTAAAGGAAGCAATTAATAGAACATTTCTATTCAAAGGATATTGAGTTTGAAAAATTAATACATATTATAAAAGGAAAATTATTATAAAGAGATAAAATATGAGAAATAAAATAAATTTAATTAATGTAAAAACTTAATAAAAATTAATATATTAAAAAAATAGCATAATATAGGGAAAAATTCAACAAAATAAAAATTAAAAGTTTGTAACAATTTAATAAAAAATGAAAAGTAAAAATCTTATAAAAAGCTTTGTACGAGCTAATTATAAGATTTTTTGTTTTTTTATTAAGTTTTTACCTTAATAAAAATTACATAATGTGAAGCGGAGGAATAAAACAAATGAAAGATAAGGAAATACAAGGAAAAAATAAAAAGAAAAGAAACTTAAAAGAGCAAGGTATAACATTAATAGCGTTAGTAGTAACAATAATATTGTTATTGATATTAGCAGGGGTAACAATATCACAAATAGCAGGAAGTAATGGACTGTTCCGAAGAGCAAGACAAGCCGTAGAAAAGTATAAAAATGCAGCAGAAGAAGAACAAATCCAAATAGGCATGCTAGAACAATATGAAAGCGATTTTTCAGTAGTAGTAGGAGGTGAAGGAGAAGATAAGGCATCAGTAAATATAAAAGAATTTACAGTATCAGGAGATGCAAAAAATAAGCAAATAACAGTAAAATTAACAGTAGAAGGCGAAGCAAGTAAAATACAATTAAGTATAGATAATGGAAAAACGTGGGTACCAAATGAAGAAGAAAAGTTAGAAGAAACAGAAGGAGCAGAGGAAGAAACAGAATATACATATACATTTGAAAATTTAGACTTAGGAAAGAGTTATTATGTAAGGGTAAAAGTATATGATACAGAAGGAAAATATGTAGAAGCAATAAGTGATATAGTAACATTAAGCAATTCTATAACAGCAGAAGAAAAAGATGTATTAAAAGATAAGACATATTTAGCAGAAGATGGTTCAGTAAAAACAGGAACAATGCCAAATAATGCAGGAATAACTGAAACATTAGATGCTGGAAAAGAAAAGATAATACCCGCAGGTTACACAAGTGGAGGAAAAATAACAGCAAAAGATTTAGCAAGTCAAACGCCAGGAGATGCAACTGCAGCACAAATATTAAATAATAAAAAAGCATGGGTAAAAGGAACACAATTAACAGGAAGTATGCCAGATAAAAGTGGACAAACAGTAAAAGCAAGTTCTGTATCAAATAATGGAACTACAACAACTTTAACTATACCTGCAAATGGGTATTATACTACAAGTAGCAAAATTCAAGCTACGAATAGTGAAATAAATCTAAATGAAGGACCAATGTGGGTAAAGACTGTTATATCTGGACTTTATACTGCAGGACATACATGGTTTGATGTTAGTAATTTTAAAAAAGTAACTTTTGAAATAACTAAAACCGGAAGTTATGGTTATATCATGTTTTATGGTGCAAATGAAATGACAAACGAAGGCAATGAATTAGCAATGGGATCAAATTGGGTTGAACTTTATAGGGAAACTGGTGTAACAGATAATAAGAGTATTGAACTTAATGTTGAAAATTATAAATATCTAATAATACGTGATGCGTGGGAATTTAGACGGAAGAGGTTCAATATATAAATGCATAAGCTATGAGAAAAAGTAAAATGTAAACATAAAATAAAAAATCCTGAATATAATTAAGTAATGCAAAAAAATTTTTGTAAAAATTTGGACAAGATAAATTTATGTTAAATCTGGAAGTAATGTATAAATCTAATTAATAAAGTCAATAATCAAAAAAATGAAAAAATATTGCATACAGTTTACATAACAAATTATAGAAAATTTGACATATAATACTAAAAATGTTATAATTAATAGTGTGTTACTTAAAGTTAGGAGGTTTTATGCGAAAACGAACAAGTAATCAAATGAAGCCGGAAAAATCATTATTACCATTAAAAAGAATCTTAGCAATTGTATTAATACTTTTTATAATAATGGGTATGATTGGAGTTATGGCTTCAAACGAAAGATTAATTTCAGTTAAAATAGTACTTTCAAGTGGCTATGAAATGAACGTTATGACTACAAGTAGTAAAGTATCAGACATATTAACTGAAAATCACATTATTGTATTAGAAGATGAGAGAGTAACTCCAAAAGTTGATGAGGAGTTATCTGATGATAAAACAATTACAATTACGAGTGCAAATCAAGTAGAACTTGCTAAAGAAAACTATTTTTCAGCTGAAGAAATTTTACAAAGTTATACATCAATAGTTGAAAAATTAATAACAGTACAAGAAACTATACCTTTTGAAACTATTACAAAAGATGTTTCAAACGGAAGTAGTGATGTACAAAACAGAGTTACACAAATTGGTGTAAATGGAATTAGAGAAGTTGTTTATAGAGTAAAATATCAAAATGGTGAAGAAATTGAAAGAACAGAAGTTTCAAGCACAGTAATAAAAGAGCCAGTAAATAAAATAGTAGAAGTAAGAACAGTAACAGTTACATCAAGAAGTAGTGCAGTTTATGTTGGAGAAGGAAGATGGACTTATTCAGAAGCAGATTTAGACTTACTTTGTGCAATAACAGCTCAAGAATGTAGCTCAAGCTATGATGGAGCTTTAGCAGTTATAACAACAGCATGTAATAGAACACAAAATAGTAGATGGAAAAGTCGTGGATCAGACCCACTTTCACAATATGAAGCAAAAGGACAATTTTGTTATTCTATAGACTCTAACTGGAAAAGAAGATTAAATGGAAACTATGCAAGTTATGTTAAACAAGCAGTTTTAGATGCATTAAATGGAAAAAGAAACCACAAATACTTATCATTTAGAGGTTATAAAACATCTGGAAGTGTTAATATAGGTGGAAACTGGTATTTTAATGTGATGTAATAAATGCAAAAGCTGGGTGTCTAAAGTGGGCATTCAGCTTTTTAACTTTAAAGGTGGTAAAATATGAAACTTATTTCTTGGAATGTAAATGGTATAAGAGCAGCTACAAATAAAGGTTTTTATGATTTTTTTGAAAATATAGATGCAGACATATTCTGCATACAAGAAACAAAACTGCAAGAAGAACAAATAGATGAAAACATGAAAAAACTAAGAGAATTTAACTATTGGAATAGTGCTGAAAAGAAAGGATACTCTGGTACAGCAGTATTTTCAAAAATAAAACCAATTTCAGTTACTTATGGTGATGACAATGAAGGTAGAGTAATAACTTGTGAATATGACAACTTTTATTTAGTAAATTGCTATACTCCAAATTCTAAAAGAGAGTTGGAAAGATTAGATTATAGGATGAAATGGGAAGATGAAATTAGGGATTATCTAATAAAATTAGATAAAATAAAACCAGTCATATATTGCGGAGATTTTAATGTTGCACATAAAGAAATTGATTTAAAAAATCCTTCTAGCAATCATCATAATGCTGGTTTTACAGATGAAGAAAGAGAAAAAATGACGCTTTTATTAGATAGTAATTTCATTGATACATTTAGATACAAATATCCTGATAAAACAGATTGCTACACATGGTGGTCATATATGTTCAATGCAAGGAAAAACAATGCAGGCTGGAGAATTGATTATTTTATAGTATCTGATAGAATAAAAGATAAAATAATAGATGCAAAAATTCATCAAGATATTTTAGGCAGTGATCATTGTCCGGTAGAACTCGAGATAGATATTTAATAAGTATAAATTGCTTTAATGAAAATAAAATTTAAAATATTATAAAAGGAGAAAATCTATGAAAAAAGAAAAAATAATGGGAACGAAAAAGTGGATATACTGGGTTTCTATTGGTATTATTTTAATAGTCATATATAAATTTCTAGACAATTTTTCTGGAATAGGTAAATGGCTAGCTAATTTATTTTATGTTTTAATGCCTTTTGTAATTGGAATAATAATAGCTTACGTTTTATATCTTCCATCAAAAAAGATTGAAAACCTGTTTAAGAAAAAGACAAAGTTGAAACACACAAGAGGAATCAGTATTACAATTGTATATGCTTTAGCAATTGCAGCTATTTCAATCATTATAAAATTTATTATA
This sequence comes from uncultured Clostridia bacterium, assembly GCA_947591055.1. Taxonomy (GTDB): domain Bacteria; phylum Bacillota; class Clostridia; order TANB77; family CAG-508; genus CAG-793. The sequence goes on from CANQCW010000014.1 coordinate 10,649, forward strand.
CCAATTATAGTAGATAGTATAAATGATTTGGTAAGTAATATTCAAACTTATTATAATGCAATAAGTACAGACGATATAAACTTTGATATTGCACCTTGGGTTCAAAATAATATTTTAAAACCAATAGTTGAATATATTCAAGAAATTAACTTTGAACAATGGTTTACACCTGAAAAAATTAAAACATATATAGATTCAGCATTTGGAGCAGTTAAATCAATAGTAAATATTTTCATAGCAATAATCTGTTCAATATATATATTAGCTCAAAGAGAATCTATAGTTGATTTTATAAAAAAATTTGCTAAATCTATAATGAAAGAAAGTGGATATAAAAAATTTGATAAATATTTTTCATCAGGAAATGAAATATTTGTTTACTTTATATCAAGTCAAGTAATAGATGCACTTGTTGTTGCCATAGTAACTAGTGTTGCAATGTCAATAATAGGAGTAAAATATTCAATACTATTAGGTGTATTTATAGGAATATCAAATCTTATTCCTTACTTTGGAGCTATAGTTGGAGTTGCAATATCAGTAATAATAACTCTTTTGACTGGAGGTTGGAAACAAGCATTAATAATGGCAATAGTAGTTATAATTTTACAACAAATAGATGCTAATATTATAAATCCAAAAATAACAAGTTCTAGATTAAAAATAAGCCCTTTACTTGTAATATTTGCAGTTACAGTAGGTGGAGCATACTTTGGTATAATTGGTATGTTCATATCAGTACCAATAATAACTCTTATAAAACTTGTAATTGAAGATTTTATTAATGTAAGAATTAACGACAAAGAAAATACATTGAAAATTGAAAGCGAAGAAATTGCAGATAAAAAAGAGTAAATAAATGAAAAAGTAGTATAAAAGTTAATTATTTATACTACTTTTTTTAACCCAATAAAATGTTTATACGAAATCAAAGATTTATAAATTTTCTAATTCTTTTCTTACTTTTTGAATTTCTTTCTCAGAAGCAGGTTCAGCAGGATTATAGTATCCTTTTGAATTTGCCACTTTAAAAAGTTCATATTGAAAACTTTCTAAATTATCACGAAGTTGCTTTAAAGTTTGCCTAAGCTCTATATTTTCAGTTTCAGATATAGCATTTTGATAACAAGTAAGCTTAGACTTTGTTTGTTCTAAAACATCGTTTATCATTGTTTTTTCATCCATTTTTAATTAATTCCTTTCTAATTTGAATTATAAAATATGAAATTGATTAATGTTTATAATTTAATTGTTAAGAAAAGTCATTAAAGTTTCCTTTGTATTTAAACTATCTTGAGAAACCTTAGTAAAAAGTTGCTTCACTTGAGGATCAACTGATGTATTGCTGTAAGCAGTTAACTTGGTATTTTCAATACTAGAAGATAATATAAAATGTCTTAAATTTTGTAATTCAATCTGACTTAAATTAGACATATTTCTCGTCCTTTCTAAAAAATATATATTTATTATTTTCTAAAAAGAGAAAAATATTCAAAAAATAAATAACAAAATGAAAATAATCAGCATAAATTATAAATATAGTGAAGGAATAATATTTCATTTCTGTATGTAACTTATAAAGAGAAATAAGAAAGGATTAAGATTTGGTATGGCAAAAATAAAAGTTTATAATAATGATACAAATCGTATGGAAACATATTATAGAGGAGAAAAAGAGGCAATGCCTTATGTTACAAATAGAACCTTAACAGTAGGAGAATTTAGAGGATCAAGTAAAAGTAATTTGCTTTGGACAGAAAAAAGAGCAATGATAGCGTGGAATAGTCAAAGATATATTTACGGAGGACCAATACCAGTAGGATTTGCATTTAAAAGGCCATGGGAAGGTGGACATGGGACATTTTCACAACATTATGCAGGTCTAGCGTTTGACGTAGGTCAAACACTTACTGATGCTCAAAGAAATAAATTGTATAATAGTGCAAGAAATTCAGGTGTATGGTCATATGTAGAACCAAAATCACTTACACCAACATGGGTTCATTTTGATAAAAGAAGAGGAAATCCAGCATGTTCCACAGGAGGATATCCACAAATAAGTAATGGCTCAAGAGGCTCTTATGTAATGATTGCACAAGATGATTTAAATACTTTAGGATTTGAAACAGGTGGATTAGATGGAATTTTTGGCGCAAAAACTCAAAATGCAGTAAGAAGATATCAACAAAGAGAAGGATTAGCAGTAGATGGAATAATTGGCTGCAATACATGGAGATCACTTCAAGAAGATGTATTAGGAACAGGAAGAACAAGTACAACAATAGATTAGAAAATTGATTTTTTAAAAATAAAATTTAATTAATGTAAAAATAAAAATTAATAGGTCAAGTGAAATTGTAGCAAAATTTGTCGAAAAATGTAGTACGATTTTACTTGACTTTTCCATATTATGACATTATAATTGCTTTTAATCAAAAAAATTAATTCAAAAAATTTATATCTTATTATAAATCCAAAAAATTAAATAAGGAGAAAAAATATTGCTTTCAATAATAAAAAGTATGTCTCTTAAAGGTTTAGAGGGATATATTATAAACGTGCAAGTAGATGTTTCAAGTGGTCTTCCTGAGTGGGAAATAGTAGGACTTCCAGATACCAGTGTTAAAGAATCAAAAGAAAGAGTAAGAACAGCAATAAAAAATTCTGGTTATGGAATTTTTAGTAAAAGAATTTTAGTGAACTTAGCACCAGCAAATATAAGAAAAGAAGGTTCTTATCTTGATTTACCAATTGCACTAGGAGTTCTATTTAGCATGGAAAATATCAAAATTAGTAAAAAAATAGAAAATACAGTCTTCATTGGTGAGCTATCATTGGATGGTAGAATAAATAAAATAAATGGAATTTTACCAATTTGTATTGAAGCCAAAAGATTAGGAGTAAAAGAGATAATAATTCCAAAAGGAAATATACAAGAAGTAGAACTTATTGATGGAATTAAAATACTTGGTGCAGATACATTAAATGAAATAATACAGTACTTAAAAGGTAAAATAAATCTACAAGAAATGAAGTCTACTTGGGAAGAAGTAAATAAAAAGAAAAATAAATATAATATAGATTTTTCAGATGTAAAAGGGCAAGAAAGTGTAAAAAGAGCTTTAGAAATTGTAGCAGCAGGAGGTCATAATATTTTGCTAATAGGAAGCCCAGGAGCACGGAAAAACAATGCTAGCACAAAGGCTAAATACAATACTTCCAGACTTAAGTTTTGAAGAATCTCTAGAAGCAACTAAAATTCATAGTATTGCAGGAACTTTAAAAAGTGATGAAAATATTATAATTTCTAGACCATTTAGAAGTCCATATCACACAATAACGAAATCAGCCTTAATAGGCGGTGGAAAAATACCAAAACCGGGAGAAATAAGTTTAGCACATAATGGAGTTTTGTTTTTAGATGAAATTGCAGAATTTGAAAAAAATAAACTGGAAATTTTAAGAGGACCATTAGAGGATAAAAAAGTAACAATTAGCAGAGTAAATCATACATTAGAATTTCCTTGCAATTTTATATTAGTTGCATCAATGAATCCATGCCCATGTGGATATTATGGTTCAAGCTATAAAAAATGTAATTGTACTCAAAATGAAATCAAAAGATATATGAACAAGTTAAGCGGACCACTTTTAGATAGAATTGATTTGCAAATTGAAGTTCAAAGAGTAAGCTATGACAAATTAGATTCAGAAATACCTGAAACATCCAGCAAAATCAAAGAAAGAGTAGATAATGCAAGGAAAATTCAAACCAAAAGATACAAAAATGAAAAAATTTATTCAAATGCTGAGCTTAATTCTAGTCAATGTGAAAAATATTGCAACATAGATAATGAAAGTAAAGAATTATTGAAAATAGCATATCAAAAGTTAGGATTAAGCGCTAGAGCACATAATAAGATATTAAAAGTAGCAAGAACGATTGCTGACTTAGAAGGAAAAAAGAATATTGAAAAAAAGCATATAGCAGAGGCAATACAATATAGAAGTTTAGATAAAAAATATACAGATTTTTAAAGAAAGGAGAAATAATCCAATTATCAATAAAATGGATTATATAGTATTAAAATAAAAATATTATCAAATACAAATAAGAGCTATCCAGAAAAATTATTAAAAATAAAAGATTATCCCAAAAAACTTTATACAGAAGGAAATATAGAATTATTAAATAGAAAAACAGTAGCAATAGTTGGTTCAAGAGATTGCACAGAATATGGTAGAAATCAAGCAGAAAAGTTTGCAAGAGAACTTTCTGAAATAGGAATATGCATAGTGAGCGGTTTAGCAGTTGGAATTGATGCGGTTGCACATATTAATTCTATGCAAAATGAAGGCAAAACTATTGCAGTTATAGCATCAGGTTTAAATAAAATATACCCATCAGAAAATAAAATTTTAGCAGAAAAAATAATTCAAAATAATGGATTAATTATAAGTGAGTGGGAGCCAAACGAAGAAATTGAAATGAGTAGATTTCCAAAAAGAAATAGAATAATAAGTGGATTAGCAGATTTAATTTTAGTAATAGAAGCAAAGTATAGAAGCGGTAGTACAATTACAGCAAGATATGGATTAAAACAAAAGAAGGAAGTTGCTTGTATACCGGGAAATATAAATCAAAAAAATAGTTATGGAACAAATAGATTAATTCAAGAAGGAGCAAATCTTGTAATGTCAACACAAGATATACTTGATTTATTAGGAAATGAAGAAGAACAGAAACCGCAAATAGAGGGTAGATTTAAAGAAATATATGAAAATTTGTGTACTTTACCACAAACAGCAGATGAAATAGCAAAAAGAGTAAATAAAAAAATAAGTGAGGTAAACGAAATATTATTTATGCTAGAAGTAGATGGATTTGTAGAAAGCTTGCCAGGAGATAAATATATAAGATGTATGAAAAACAAATATTAGGAAAAACAGGAGAAGAAATAGGAACACAATACTTAATAAAAAATGGATATAGGGTAATAATAAGAAATTTTAAATGCAAACAAGGCGAAATAGATATAATTGCGCAAGATAAAAATGAGATAGTTTTTATTGAGGTAAAAACAAGAAGAAATATAAATTATGGATATCCAATAGATGCAGTTGATAAAAGAAAACAAAAACATATATTAAATGCAAGTAAATACTACATTTATATAAATAAATTAGAAAAGAGAAATATAAGATTTGATGTAATAGAAATATATAAAAAAGAAAAATTCTATATAAATCACATAAAAAATATCTATTTAGAATAATTGTAAATAAAATTTAGCTTAAAAACTGTTGACAAGCCTCACTTTTTTTAGTATAATTAATAAAGTATATTTTGTACGAATAAAAATCTAGAGGGCTAATAGATGTTAAATTCGGTAATCGTGAAATAATTTAAAATAAAAATAAAAGGTAAAATCGATACTTGTATCGGTTTACCTTTTTTTGCCCTTTAATTTTATTTATGTAAATTCTATAAGAAGAGGAATTACATATATAATTTTTTTATAAAATCTTAATCAAAGAGCAGTAATTAAGGTTTTATAAAGAAAATATATGTTAAGAAGGGCTTCTTATAAAAGTAATATACGCCGAAAATCTGCTTAAAAGTATTGAATTAAGGAGGTTATTACTTTGGTAAAGGTAAAAGATGTAAAACACAACAAGACAGTACGTAAATCTTTTTCAAAAATAGGTGATTTTATTGAGATGCCAAACTTAATAAAAGTTCAAAAAGATTCCTATAATTGGTTTATTGAAGAAGGTTTAGGAGAAGTTTTAAAAGAAGTTTCTCCAATTGAAGATTACTCACAAAATCTAAGTCTTGAATTCTTAGACTATAGAATGGACGAAAAAACAAAATACACAGAAGAAGATGCAAAAGAAAGAGATGCAACATATTCAACAAAGCTACATGTTAGAGTTAGATTATTCAACAAAGAATCAGGAGAAATCAAAGAGCAAGAGATTTATCTTGGAGATTTTCCAATAATGACTGAAACAGGTACATTTATTATTAATGGTGCTGAAAGAGTTGTAGTTAGCCAATTAGTTCGTTCTCCAAGTTGCTATTATGCAGAAACATTAGATACAAAAACAGGTAAAAAATTATTTACATCAACTGTTATGCCACTTCGTGGAGCATGGCTTGAATATGAAACAGATAATAACGATATTTTCTATGTAAGAGTTGATAGAACAAGAAAAATACCAATAACAACATTGTTAAGAGCAATAGGAATAGAAAGTGATGACCAAATATTAGCCCTATTTGGTGATGAAACATTACTTAAATCAACAATTGAAAAAGATCCTATTAAAACAATGAACGATTCATTGGTAGAAATTTATAAAAAATTAAGACCTGGTGAACTTCCTACAGTAGAGGCTGCAAGAACTTTATTTGACAGATTATTCTTTGATCCAAAAAGATATGATTTAGCCAAAGTTGGAAGACACAAATTTAATAACAAATTATGCTTAGCAGACAGAATTACAGGCCAAATAGCAGCAGATACAATTTCAAATCCTGAAACAGGAGAGATTTTAGTAGAAAAAGATGAAGAAATTTCACAAGATATGGCTTGGCAAATTCAAAATGCTGGAATTAACAGTGTTTATATAAAATGTGGAGAAAGCAAAATCACAGTTATAGGTAACGGAACAGTTGATATTAAAAATTTTGTTGACATTGATATAAGTGATTTAAAAATAAAAGAACTTGTTAATTATATAGCCTTAAAAAATATTTTAGACAATACACCAAAAGATAAATTATACGAAGAATTAAAAAATAGAAAAGATGAACTTATTCCAAAACATATTACAAATGAAGATATTATTGGATCAATAAGTTATCTTTTAAATCTATATCATGGATTAGGAAAAATAGATGACATAGATCACTTAGGAAATAGACGTATTAGATGTGTTGGTGAATTATTACAAAATCAATTTAGAATTGGTTTAGCTAGACTTGAAAGAGTAGTAAGAGAAAGGATGACAATTCAAGATTTAGACTCAATTACACCTCAAGCACTTATTAATACAAAACCAATATCATCTGCAATTAGAGAATTCTTTGGAAGTTCACAATTATCTCAATTCATGGATCAAACAAACCCACTTTCTGAACTTACACATAAAAGAAGAATATCAGCTTTAGGTCCTGGTGGACTTACAAGAGAAAGAGCAGGATTTGAGGTTAGAGATATTCACTATACTCACTATGGAAGACTATGCCCAGTTGAATCTCCAGAAGGACCTAACATAGGTTTAATTTCAGCTTTATGTTCTTTTGCAAGAATTAATGAATATGGATTTATTGAAACTCCATATAGAAAAGTTGATAAGAAGACTGGAAAGATTACTGATCAAGTAGATTATTTATCTGCAGATCAAGAAGATAGATATACTATAGGTCAAGCAAGTGAACCAATTGATGAAAAAGGTAAATTTGTTAACAAAAAAATAAAAGTTAGACAAGTAACAGAATTTAAAGAAGTTCCAGCAGATCAAGTTGATTACATAGAAGTTTCACCAAAAGAGTTAGTTTCTGTTGCAGCAGCTATGATTCCTTTCCTAGAGCATGATGATGTTAAGCGTTCACTTATGGGATCAAACATGCAAAGACAAGCTGTACCACTTCTAAAAACAGAAGCTCCAATTGTTGGAACTGGTATGGAATACAGAGCAGCTAAAGATTCAGGAATTACTGTAGTTGCTAAAGAAGATGGTATTGTTGAAAAAGTTTCAGCTGATGAAATTTCAGTAAGAAATAAAAATAACGAAGTAACAAAATATAGATTATTAAAATTTAAGAGAACTAATGGCGGAACATGTATAAATCAAAGACCAATTGTTGCAGTTGGTGAAAAGATAAAAGCAGGAGATACTTTAGCTGATGGACCAGCAACAGATGGTGGTGAAATGGCACTTGGAAGAAATGCCCTTATAGCATTCTCAACTTGGGAAGGTTATAACTTCGAGGACGCTATTTTACTAAGCGAAAGATTAGTTAAAGAAGATGTTTATACATCAATCCATATTGAAGAATATGATTGTGAGTGTCGTGATACAAAACTAGGTCCTGAAGAAATTACTCGTGATATACCAAATGTTGGTGAAGATGTTTTAAAAGATTTAGACGAAGATGGTATTATAAGAATAGGTGCAGAAGTTAGATCAGGAGATATTTTAGTTGGTAAAGTTACACCTAAAGGTGAAACAGAACTTACTGCTGAAGAAAGATTATTAAGAGCCATATTTGGTGAAAAATCTAGAGAAGTAAGAGATACATCTTTGAAATTACCTCATGGTGAAGCTGGTACAGTTGTTGATGTAAAAGTATTTACTAGAGATAATTCAGACGAATTAGGCCCTGGTGTAAATCAAGTAATTAGATGTTATATAGCAACAAAGAGAAAGATATCAGTTGGTGATAAAATGTCTGGACGTCATGGAAATAAAGGTGTTATATCAAGAATTCTTCCAGAAGAAGATATGCCTTTCTTACCAGACGGAACTCCAGTTGACATTGTACTTAACCCAATGGGTGTACCTTCTCGTATGAACTTAGGTCAAGTTCTAGAAGTTCATTTAGGTATGGCAGCAAGAGCTTTAGGATGGAAAGTTGAAACACCAGTATTTGATGGTGCTAAAGACTATGAAATACAAGAACTTTTAAAACAAGCAGGATTAAGAGAAGATGGAAAAACTACTATTTATGATGGTAGAACAGGAGATGCATTTGATCATCCAGTTACAGTAGGTGTTATGTACATGCTTAAATTACACCACTTAGTTGATGATAAAATCCATGCTCGTTCAACTGGACCATACTCTTTAGTTACACAACAACCTCTTGGTGGTAAAGCACAATTTGGTGGACAAAGATTTGGTGAAATGGAAGTTTGGGCATTAGAGGCTTATGGTGCTGCATATACACTTCAAGAAATGATTACTACAAAATCAGATGATATAGTAGGACGTGTTAAAACTTATGAAGCAATAGTAAAAGGAGAAAACATACCAAAACCAGGAGTTCCAGAAGGATTTAAAGTTTTAGTAAAAGAATTACAATCTTTAGGATTAGACATAAGATTATTTACTGATACTGATTCTGAAATTGAACTTAAAGAAAATATTGAAGATGGTGTTGATTTCAATTCAATAAATGACTCAAAACCACAAGAAAATAATATAATTGACGAAAACGAATTAAATGATGGATATACTGAAACTGATGGAACAGAAGATGAAAATGAAGATAGTGATGAAATATTTGAAGACATAACAGATGATGCAGATGATGACTTAATCACAAATGAAGAAGACTTAATAGATGATTATGACCCAGGAGCAGATTCTTTTGGTGATTATGATGATGAAGATTAATAATTAACTTAATAGCAATATTATTATTAAAGCATAGCAATGTAGGTTGTTCAGCAGAGAAAAATGCTTTAATAATAATAGAGCAAAAAATATTATATTAAGGGGGCTTAAAAAACGTGGACGAATTAGAATTTTTAAGTAAAATTCAAATAGGTTTAGCATCAGATGAAAGAATAAGAGAATGGTCTAAAGGTGAAGTAAAAAAGCCTGAAACAATAAATTATAGAACTTTAAAACCAGAAAAAGATGGTCTATTTTGCGAGAGAATATTTGGACCAATAAAAGATTGGGAATGCCATTGTGGAAAATATAAAAGAATTAGATATAAAGGCGTTGTCTGCGATAGATGCGGTGTTGAAGTTACAAAATCAAAAGTAAGACGTGAAAGGATGGGACATATTGAATTAGCAGCACCAGTAGCTCATATATGGTATTTCAAAGGAATACCAAATAGAATTGCTTTAATGCTTGATATTTCTCCAAGAGCAGTTGAAAAAGTTGTATATTTTGCATCATATATAGTAACAGATAAAGGAACAAGTGGACTTGCAAAATGTCAAATTTTAAATGAAAAAGAATATCGTGAAGCTGAAGAAAAATATGGAGTAGGCTCATTTAAAGCAGAAATGGGTGCAGAAGCCTTATTAAAACTACTTTCAGAAATTGATGTAGAAAAGCTATCTGAAAAGCTTACTAAAGAATTAGAAAAAGCTAGTGAACAAAAGAAAGCTAAAATAATAAAGAGATTAGATACAATAGAAGCATTTAAAATGTCTGGAAATAAACCAGAGTGGATGATTATGAACGTTGTACCAGTTATTCCACCAGATTTAAGACCTATGGTTCAATTAGATGGTGGTAGATTTGCAACATCAGATTTAAATGATCTTTATAGAAGAGTAATAAATAGAAATAATAGATTAAAGAGATTATTAGAATTAGGAGCACCAGAAATAATTGTAAGAAACGAAAAACGTATGTTACAAGAATCAGTAGATGCCCTAATTGATAATGGAAGACGTGGAAGACCAGTAACAGGTGCTGGAGGAAGACCTTTAAAATCATTATCAGATATGCTAAAAGGAAAACAAGGTAGATTCCGTCAAAACTTACTTGGAAAACGTGTTGACTATTCAGGACGTTCAGTTATAGTTGTTGGACCAGAACTTAAAATATATCAATGTGGTGTTCCAAAAGAAATGGCAGTTGAATTATTTAAACCATTTGTAATGAAGGAATTAGTTTCAAGAAATTTAGCACATAATATTAAAAATGCAAAAAGGATGGTTGAAAGATTAGATCCAGCTGTTTGGGAAGTACTAGAAGATGTAATAAAAGATCATCCAGTATTATTAAACCGTGCTCCAACACTTCATAGACTTGGAATTCAAGCATTTGAGCCAGTTTTAGTTGAAGG
>CANQCW010000015.1 GCA_947591055.1 uncultured Clostridia bacterium
GAATTATTTTTTGAAGTAATATTTATGACATATAGTTATGTTCATACAAAAATAAATGAAGAAGCATATCCAAATGCAATTAATTTATATGATAAAAATTTAATGACAGGTAGAGGAAAGGAAAAGTATTGGTATAAAAATGATATTAGAGAAGAAGGAGAGAAATTTTTTAGAGAAAATTTAGGAAAATATTTTCCAAATAATAAAATAATTTATGTGGTATAGCAACATTTTATTTATTAATGTAAAACCTTAATAAAAATTACATAATATGAAAAAAGGAGATTAGACAAATGAAAAGTATTGTTATTAATAAAACAAAGAGGCATTAGTAAACTTTAAAATTTACAGTTTACTAATTGCCTCTCTTGCTAATTTATCACATCTATTATTATATTCATTATCACTATGACCTTTAACTTTAATAAAATTAACTTTATGAATTTGAGTTAAATTATAAAGTTTTTCCCAAAGCTCTTTATTTTTAACAGGTTTTTTATCAGCAGTTTTCCAGTCATTTTTTATCCAGTTATATATCCAGCCTTGTGCAAAGCTATTGACTACATAAGCACTATCACTATATAAATCTACTTCACAGGGATATTTTAATGCTTCTAGGCCTTTTATTACAGCTGTAATTTCCATTATATTATTTGTTGTATCTTTTTCACCACCTGATATTTCTTTTTTTTGATTATTATACATTAATACAGCAGCCCATCCACCGTTTCCAGGGTTACCAGAGCAAGCACCATCTGTATAGATTGTAATTTTTTCCATTTATTACCTCCATATATTGTAAAAGTTTAAGATTTATGATATTATATCAATAATTAATAATGCTTTCAAGTAAAGGAGAAATAAAATTGTCTAAAGTTTTAGGAATTGTAGCTGAATATAATCCATTTCACAATGGTCATTTATATCACATAGAAAAAGCAAAGTCTACATCAAATTCTGATTTTGTTGTTGCTATTATAAGTGGTAATTTTACTCAAAGAGGAGATACTTCGATTATAAACAAATGGGAAAAAGCTAAAATTGCTTTAAATAATGGAGCCGACTTAGTTATTGAATTACCAACTATTTATAGTATTTCTAGTGCAGAAAATTTTGCTTATGGTGCAATTGAAATTCTAGATGAGTTAGGATTTATTGACTATGTATCTTTTGGCATGGAATCTGATGAATTATCTATTTTAAACAATATTGCAAATGTTTTATATGATGAGCCAAAAGATTATCAAAATTTACTTAAAACAGAATTAAAAAATGGTATAACTTATGCTAAAGGCGTTGAAAATGCTATATGCAAATATTTAAATGATGATATTTACAGAAGTGCATTAAATGGTTCAAATAACATACTCGCTATTGAATATTTAAAGTCTTTAAAAAAGCTTAAAAGTGAGATTATTCCTATTGGTATTAAAAGAGAAAAGGTATTTTATAATAGCAAAAAAATTGTTGATGAATATGCTAGTGCGTCTGGAATCAGGTATTTAATTGAACAAAAGCAAATAAAGGAAATATCTAAATTAGTACCAAGTTTCACATTTAATACATTAATTGATAATATCAAAAATGGACAATGCAATATTAATATTTACAATTTTTCTAAAGAAATCATGTACAAATTAAGAAATATGAGTACAAAGGATATATCTAATTTACCTTATGTATCAGAAGGATTAGAGTATCTTATAAAAGAATCATGCGAAAAAACAAACAATTTATATGACTTAATTGATTATATTAAATCAAAAAGATATACACAAAGCAGAATTCAAAGAATTTTACTTTACGCTTTACTTAATATAAAAAAATCTGACATGGAAATGTCTAAAAGTGTTAAGCCATATATTAGAATACTTGGATTTAATGCTAATGGACAAAAATTATTATCTAAAATAAGCAATAAAGCAAAAGTTATAACTTCGGTTAAAGATTTTGAAAATAACAATAAGAACGTCAAACTTAAGAGATTACTAGAGATTGATAAATTTGCAACTGACATTTATACTTTAGGATATTCAAATAATTCTATGGCTAATTTAGACTATACAAATGGATTAGTTATAATTAAGTAATATTGAGACTTAGAGCTATAAATATTTGTATAAAATTAATCATATTGGTAATATTACAATAATATTACAATATGATTAATTTTTATGCATAGTTATTGAAAGAAACATACTTGTATCATATAATAAGACTAAATTATTGAGGAGGCAATCTAATGGGTGAAGAAAGCTTTGCAGATTACATCTTAGGTGAAAAAGACTGGGGAAAAAAATTAGAAATAATGTATTACTTGAAAAAAAGAACAGGAATATTTTATGATAATTCTGTCATTTTTAAGACTTTAGTAACAAAATTATTTTTGGATTATTTACATGAAAACTATCCTAATTTTGAAGTTGATGACAATTTAGTTATAACAGCAAGACTTTTATGTGATTGTCAAAAAGTTGAAAATTCAACTAATTTGGATGAAATAAAAAGCTATGCAAAAAGAGGTGCTGATTATTTAGAAAAATTAGGATTTGACAGTAATTTTTGCAGAATTTGTGAGGGTGTAAATAGATATACTGTAAATGAAAACAGACCACCAGAAAGTGATATTTTGGAACTTGCTGATCAATTTGGAGGTATGCTTTTAGATAGACCAGAAAGAATTGGATTTAAACCTGATGAAGCACTTGTTTTATTAGAACATAGAAATTTAAAAGATAAAAATAATAGATTACTTAAACCATTTATAAAATTCGTAAATTATATGCAAACAGTTGAGGCGTAAAATCAATATTTAGGAGGAAAAGCAAATGGCAGATTATAATGTTTTAACATATGCTGTAAAAGAAGTAGGAGAAGAAACTGATATTCCTAGATGTATTAGTAGAGTAAAAAATGTTTACTCACGTATAAAGGAAAAAGAAAGAGATGCAAAGGAAAATAAAGTTCAAGATTCTAAGCCATTTTCAGTAGCAGAGATTACACAAGAAGTTAAACAAGATATGATACATGGTCAAAGACCATCTATGGGCAATGTTGAAGAACAAAATTTCTTTGAAAAATAATAGTATAAAAATTTTAACAAAAGAAAAATAGAGAAAGCATAACCCAAAATGCTTCTCTATTTTTGCTTGATGATATTCAATTAAAAAAGATTAACATAACGAAAATATTGAAAGGAGAATAAAATGCACGAAATATTTGCAGATTTACATGTACATATTGGACGAAGCGAAAATGGAAAACCTGTTAAAATAACAGGAGCAAGGTCTCTTAATTTTGCTAATATTGCTAAAGAGTGCTACGAGAGAAAGGGAATTGATGTTGTTGGAATAATAGATTGTGCATCACCTTATGTAATTGAAGACATTGAAAATTTCTTAAAAAATGGTGATGCTTACGAGCTTAAAGATGGTGGAATAATATACAAAGACAAAGTTTGTATTATTCTAGGTAGTGAAGTTGAGACATCAGAAAAAAATGAAGATGGAAAAACAGGTAGTGCTCATAATTGTTGTTATTTTCCAACTTTAAAAGATATGAAGGGCTTTTCAAATGAAATGTCTAAGCATATTAAAAATATAACTTTAAGTACACAAAGGTCAGATGTTTCTGGATATGAATTAATTGATATTGTTGAAAGATACAATGGAGTATTAATTCCAGCACATGCTTTTACACCATTTAAAAGTTATTATGGAAACTGTACAAAAAGGTTAGACAGAATTTTTAAAGAAAAGTTCGATAAAATATTTGCAATAGAACTAGGCTTAAGTGCTGATACATACATTGCAGATGAGATTTCTGAATTAAAGAACAAAAATTTTATAACTAATTCAGATGCACACTCTCTTCCTAAAATTGCAAGGGAATATAATAAGCTTTTAGTAGAAGATATAAGCTTTAAAGAGATTTTTAAAGCAATTAAAATGGAAGATGGAAGAAAAATAATAGAAAATTATGGATTAGATCCTAAACTTGGAAAATACAACAGAAGTTTTTGTGAGGATTGTGAAAAGTCTATTGAAACACCAGCACCAGCTTTAAAATGCGACAAATGTGGTGGAACTAACATTACTATGGGTGTTTATGACAGAATTGAAGTAATAAAAGACCAAGAATCAAAAAGTCCTAAATTTAGACCAAAATATCATTATCAAATCCCACTTCAATTTATGCCTGGGGTAGGGAATAAAGCCATAGACAAATTACTAGAGGCATTTGGAACAGAAATGACTATATTAAATAAAGTAACAAAAGATGACTTAGAATCTGTTATTGGATTAAAATTAGCAGACATAATTGACAATGCAAGAAATGGAAATATGCATATACACGCTGGAGGAGGCGGTGTATATGGAAAAATAGAAACTAAATAAAGTAAATTATGTTATATTTTCCTAGTTTTACGAATAGATATTATGTATCAGGAGGAAAGATACATGAGAAAAATTATACAAAAACACATCAAGGAAAATATAAAAGAATACATAATATTCGCACTTATTTTTATAATTGGATTATTTATAGGAACAATGGTTTTAAATAATTCAGATAATGCTCAAAAAGTAGAGATATCTAACTATTTAACAAATTTTAGCTCTAATCTTAAAGAACAAAATAATATTAATTATACAAAAATGTTTTTTGGACTTATTGCAAAAGATATAAAGTTATTAATTTTGATGACTTTCTTAAGTGTTTCAATAATAGGAATACCAGCTTTGTACTTTAATGTTGGATATAAGGGATTTAATATAGGCTATACTATATCAGCACTAAACGCAACTTTTGGATTTGCAAAAGGGCTTACATATAGTTTATCTTTACTATTTTTAAGTAAAATGATTGAAATACCAACTATATTTTTCCTATCAATAAGTGGAATTAAAATGTATAAAACTATTATAAAAGATAGAAGTAAAGATAATATAAAATATGCTGTTACAAGGTTTATTATTAATCTTGTTATTGCACTAGCTTTATTAGTTATTTCAGCATTAATAGAAACATATTTATCAAGTAATCTATTTTTAATAATTGTTAAAAATTTTTAAGATAATTATTTCAAAATATTTTTAAAATCTATTTACTTTTCAAAAATATTTTGATATAACATAATAAGTTTATTATAATTTAAAGGGGTAGAATTAATATGGATAAGCAAATCAAACTATTTTTAGATTTTTTAAAAAATGATAAAAAATTGTCAGACAACACTCTTCAATCTTATAGAAGGGATATTCTACAATTTGAAAAATATATAGATCAAAACGAAATAAATTATTTAAAAGCAACAGAAGAAGATATATCAGCATATATAACATACTTAAGCAAACAAGGAAAAAAGACATCAACTGCATCTAGAAGTTTAGCAACAATAAGATCTTTTTACCAATTCTTATTAAGAACTAAAAAAGTAAAAATAGACCCTACAATTAGTATGCAATCTCCAAAAATTGAAAAAAGAGTACCAAGTGTACTTACATCTGAGGAAGTTGAACTTTTATTAGATCAACCTAAGGATATTGACTTAAAAGGTACTAGAGATAAAGCTATGCTAGAATTTGCTTATGCTACAGGTATGAAAGTTACAGAAATTATAGATTTAGACCTAGAAGATGTTAACTTTGAAGAAAATTCAGTTGTATGTACAAATGGTAAAAAATCAAGAACAATTCCACTTGGAACACTTGCTGAAAAAGCTTTAAAAGAATATGTTGACGAAGCTAGACCTATTCTTATAAAAAATGACAGTATTAAAGCATTATTTGTTAATGTTAATGGTACTAGATTAACAAGACAAGGATTTTGGAAAATAGTTAAATATTATAAAGAACAAGCTCATATTGATAAAGATATAACACCACACATTTTAAGACACTCATTTGCAACACATCTACTTCAAAATGGTGCAGATTTAAAATCAATACAAGCAATGTTAGGACATTCTGATATATCATCAACACAAGTATATGCACAATTTGAACAACCAGAAATAAAAAATATATATAAAAAGGCACATCCAAGAGCTTAAATTATAAGATATATACTGATACTGAAAAAGTGAAAACTTAGGCAGTATCAGTTTTATTTTTTTCTATAATAGTTAATACGAAATAGAAAATGCTAATACTATATAACAGTATCAGCATCTATTAGATTTATTTATATCTATTATAAGATTTCTAATATTGGAGGTGCAACTTGTTTTTTTCTAGAAACTACACCTTCTAATAAAGCAGAATCATTTTCATCAAGTTTAACATTGAAAGCTTTTTCTATTATTTCTTTTTGCTCTCCTAAAGCTATTACTTTAGAATTTGTATTTATAATGTCTGTTATTAAAAATACATATAAATCTAACTTTTTATCAGCAATTTGTTTTTCCATAGCAAATTCTATTTCTTCTTTTCTAACGAATACATCTTCTATATCAGCAGTATTTACTTGAGCAATTACTATTTTTTTATTATTTGCTTCAAATTCTTTTGCATCAAGATTTATTACTTCATCTGCTGAATAAATACTTAAATCAGTTCCAGCTTTAAGCATTTCTAATCCATATTGACTTGCATCTATTCCTAAAAATGCTTCTAATTCATTATAAGCATCTATATCATTTTGAGTACATGTTGGCGATTTTAATAAAAGTGTATCAGAAATAATGGCACTTAACATTAATATTGCCATTTGTTTATCTATTTCTATATTTTCTTTTTTAATAATTTCATAAAGAAGAGTAGATGTACAACCATAAGGCTTGCTTATATAATATAGTGGGGTAGATGTTTCAAATGATGAAATTCTGTGGTGATCTATAACACCAATTATTTCAGATTTTTCTCTTCCATCAACACTTTGATCTTTCTCGTTATGATCAACTAATATAACTTTTTGACCTTCTAAAACATCTGATATTTCTCTAGTAGGTTGTATGTCTGCATAATTTAAAGCATATTCTGTTTCTTTGTTGATATTTCCTAATCTAACCGCTTCGGCATCTAAACCATAATGTTTAGCTATTTTTTCCATTACTATACTTGAACAAATTGAGTCTGTGTCTGGACTTTTGTGTCCAAATATTAATATTTTTTCCATTTTAATTTATCCTTTCAATTTTTTACACATTATATATGTAAATCTTTACATTGTCAAATATGATTATAATTAATTTATAAAAAAATATTGACAAAAAAATAAGGACAATTTATAATATAACAAAATTTGGTAAAACAAATTTTATATTCTTGATCAAGAAAAAAAGATAAGGAGAAAAGTGCCTATGATGAATTTTTTAAAGCAAAAGATAAAAATAGTTATCGCTATATCAATAATAATTATAAGTATCATAGCTATATGCATAGAATCTAATACAGAAATATCAACAATCGAAGAAGAAAAAACAGCATTTTCTGCAGTCAAAGAAAACGTTATAAAAAAAGAAAAAACAAATAATAACCTGCAAAACATAATAGTACCATCAAATGGAGTTAAGATTGAATATGTGGATATAAATACAGATAAAAATATAGCATCTTCTGAAAATATTTCAGGAATTGTAGATGAAATATACAATGCAAGTAATATTCAAAAAGAATTGCTAGGTTATACATTTGTAGAAACCTATGGAGAATTAGAAGGAACACTAAAAAAAGAGCAAGTTAATGTAAAATATAAATATGCTAAAAATATCACTATAACAATAAAATACATTGATAAACAAACAGGAAAAGAATTAATAAATTCAAAAGAGATAGAGGGATATGAAGGTAAAATAATAAATGTTGAAAAAGTTAAAATCAAAGGATATACCTGTGAAACTAATATTGATAGTATTAAAATGAATAGTGAAATTGACACAATATCATTAATGTATAATAAAATAGGGAATATAGCTACTTCTAATGCAGATAAAAATACTAATAATAAAATTAATGAAGATGAACAAAAGACTATTAGATTGAAATATGTAGATATAGATACAGATAAAGTAATTTATGAAGAAAAAATAGCAATAACTGAGGGAAACAAAATAAAAGTTAAAATTAAAGAAATAGAGGGATATAAATTGATAGAAGATTCAAATAATAAAGAAGATAGTATAATTGATGAAATAATTAAAAGTTTAGGTAGCGACTTAGAATCAAATATAGATTCAGAAAGTGGCCTAACTCTTGATGAAAAAGCAAATGTAAAATCTCAATATGAAATAGTAATGAACTGTGATGACTCAGATTATATAATTTACTACAAAAAAGTATAGTATTATTTATCTAAAATTTTAAATAAAAGTAAAGCAAGGTCATTTTCATCATAAACTGACTTAATACTTGCATTTAAAAGAGTTTTAGTATCAACATTTTGTAGGTCAAGCATATAACCATTTTTTAAGGCAAGTTGTCTTAAAAATTCTCTTGTAGTTCTTCCATTTCCTTCTCTAAAAGGGTGAAGAACATTTAATTCAGCCCAATAAAAAGCAAGTCTTTTAGATAAGTTTTCTTTATCTAAGCCTTCCAAGTAATTCTCTTTTTTTAAATTATCAAGTAAATTGATTAATTCAGATTCAATATATTCAAACTCAGCAAATCTAAAATTGTCTTTCGCAATATTTTCACATCTAAACTCACCAGCAAAAGGATAAATATCCTCAAATAAAAATTGATGTATGCCAACAAAATGGGCACAATCAAAAATTCCAGTAATTCCTTTTTTATGAAGAGCAAATAATTTTAAAGAAACGATTCGTTTTTCATATTCAGATAGAATTACTGGATCTTTTATATCAAGCTTATTAATTAAAATATTTGTGTTTTTATAGCAATATATAGAATCTCTAGCTTCGTACATAGTAAAAAATCTCCTTTTAATAAATATTAGAAACTTAATTTCTTAAAAGAAGAAATAGCATCAGATTTAAAGTTAGAAATTGCATCTTCCATAGAAATTTTATTATTAGCAAAATCATTTAACATGTTAACATCTTTATCTGTTAAAAATTGATTTTCCATTTCCATAGAAGTTTTTATATTATTTATAATTATTTCATTTCTATTCATAATATATAAATTCCTTTCAAAACACTACACTTATATTATAACATAAAATTCAATAAAAATCCAGTATTTTAAGTAAAATAACTTGATTTTTATTAATTATTTATAATAATATATTATACAAATGAACACAATAATAAAAAGTAAAAAAGGGGATACGAAAGCAGAAAATGAAGAAAAAAATAATAATTATAGCAAGTATAATAATAGTAGTAATTGCAATTGCTATTGGAGTTTTTATATTTATAGATAAAGAAAATGAGAAAAAGGAAGATGCAGTAGCTCTTACTTTAAAGGATAATTTAACAGTTGAGTTTGGTTCAAAGGTAAAAGTATCTGACTTTATAGATGATTTAAAAGGAGAGCTTTTAGAAGATAACTTGATAGATACTGGCAATCTTGGTAAAAATACAGTAAATTTTAATTATAAAAGCATTAGAAATAAAAAGAAAACCAAATCTTTTGACATAAATGTAGTAGATACAACAAAGCCTATGATTTATATGGGAGGGAGCATTTCTGTAAATGTTGGATATGACAAAGATATTAAGGATTTAATTTTTAGTGGAGATAATGCAGATTCTACACCAGAGAGAAAAATAATTGGTGATTATGATGTAAATAGCGTAGGAAAATATAATTTAACTTATAGCATAAAAGATAAAAGTGGAAATGAAGAAACTAAGGATTTTGTACTTAATGTTGTACCTAAAACATCAGGTGTAGGAAGTAGCAATTTGCCTAAAAATACTATTCTTTTTGAAGATGTGGTAAGCAAATATAAAAATCAAAATACTAAAATTGGAATTGATGTTTCTCAGTGGCAAGGAGATATTGATTGGAAAAAGGTTAAAAGTGCTGGGGCTGATTTTGCAATAATTAGGCTAGGTTATCAAAAGGGTTTTGACAAAGAATATGCACTAGACCCTTATTTTGTAAAAAATATTGAAGGTGCTAAGAATAATGACATAGATATTGGAATATATTTTTATTCTTATGCAAAAACGATAAAAGAAGCGGAAGAACAAGCTAACTTTATTTCTGATAATTTAAAAAATTATGACATAGATTTACCTATTGCGTTTGATTGGGAAAGTTGGTCAAGTTTTGTTAATTGTAATATGAGTTTTTATGATATTAACAAAATAGCAAAAACTTATGAATCTACATTAAATAAAAAAGGATATAAAGCATCTTTATACAGTAGCAAAAATTACCTACAAAAAGTATGGTATGCAGATGATTTTGAAAATGTATGGCTTGCACATTATACAAGTCAAACTGATTATGATAATAAATATTATTTATGGCAAATGTGTAATACAGGCAAAATAGATGGAATAAATGGAGATGTTGATATTGATATTTTATATTTAAAATAAATAAAAAAGAAGATATTCTAAAATTAGAATATCTTCTTTTTAAGTATGACAATATAGAATTACTCATCATCATCTTTTTCACAAGTTTCAAAACATTTTCCAACGTCAACGCTTAAAACATCTTCATTATACTTATTTTTAGCAATTACAATTGTGTTACCATTTTCATCTAACTTAGCATAGAATTGCAATTTTTCATTTTTTACAATTTGCTGAAACATTTCTAGATAAATCTCATAATTTGTAGCTGAAAAACTGTATATTTGGTGTAATCCGTTGGCAGATGGATTTTGAAATAATTCAAGGCCAATTTCATAATCGTTATTTTCACTTTTGGTCGAATAGCTTAATTTTAAAATAAGGTAGATTAAAATTGTGAATAAAAAACAATTAACCAACCAGTAAAAATAAGCTTTATCTCCTGTTGGAGCATATGAAATACCAAAAAGTATTGAAAATAAGAGATAAAGAGTAGTTACTATTAATGTTATAGCATTGGACACCTTCCGTTGAATATCATTAATTGTCATAATTATTCCTCCTTTAACATAAATATGTTGTTGTGATTTGTTTCTATATGAACTCCTAAAAGGAGATAATAAAAAATTAATTTATAAATAATAAAACTGTATATATTGTATCATAAATATTGAGTAAAAACAAGAGAATAAGCGCATTATTACGTAAAAAAATGTAGAAAAAAATAAAAGTGCACATAATTTCATGTGCACTTTTTGGTATTTTAATTCTTTTTGTTCAAAATATATTCACCTTTGCCTATTATATTTATGATTCCTTTTTGTTGTGCTTTATATAAAGCATTGTAAATAACTTGAGTATCAAAATCAGCAAAATGAGTTTTTAAGTCATCTAAGGTAAAGTAATTGTTACTTTTGATAAAATTGCTTATTTGTTTTAGCTGATCTGACTTTTTACCCATAAAGGTAATATTTTTTTCTTCATCTGCATGTATTTTTGATTTATTAGATACATAGGTTATACTGAAATTATCAATTTCTTGAATAATTAAAGCAATAAATACAAATGAATCTGGAGATGCAGGAATATGAATTATAACCTGTTCTTGATTGTTATCAACTTTAAAGTCGGGTAATTCCTTATATGATGATAGATTTGCTAAAACATTTGCAAAGACTTTGTTAAATTGAGGGACATCTTTAGATGAAAAAGTAATTTTGTATTCATCTCCAACTATTTCCATAGAAAATACCTCCTTATAATGTAATCGTGGACTTAAGAATCTTCTTAATTCTTTAACTGCTGAGTTTTCAATGGTACTAACATATGATCTCGATATATTCAGTTTTTTAGCAATTTCTATTTGAGTAAAACCTGCAACTTGATAAAGAAGTATTATTCTTTGCCGACCTTGTAGACAATTTAAAATAATTTTAATTATTCTAATATATTCTTCGTCTTGAATTATTTTTTCTTCAAAATTAGATTTTGGATCTACAAATGTATCTAACAAAGTAAGTTCTTTATCTTTATCATCATATCCAATAGTGGTATATATTGAAACATCATTTCTATGCTTTTTATTATTTCTAAAATACATTAAAATTTCGTTTGATATACACCGTGTAGCATATGTGGAAAAGGTTACATTTTGAGATGGATCATAAGTAATAGCAGCTTTTATTAGTCCAATTGTACCTATAGAAACCATGTCCTTATATTCTTGAGATATTGAAACTACATTTAATCGTTTTAATACGAAATGAACAAGATTCTGATTGTCTAAAACAAGCCGTTCTTCTTCACTACTAAGTTTCATATTATAGAGCAACTCCTTTCTAAAAACTTATTTTTAACAAAAAAATTAAAATACCTCCATTTAAAATACTAAAAAATTTTAGCTATATACATATTTTATCACAAGTTTACAATAATTTCAATTGCAAAAGAAAAAGCACACATGATTTCATGTGTGCTTTTATGAGTTTTAGTCAATAGACTCTACTAAGTGATTAACCAGAAGAGCAGAGCCAAACGGTAAAACAGTCCAAAAAAGAGTTTTCCCTACTACAATGAGGGGCATGTTTACAAAAAACAAAATTATGATTGTAGCCATCAAAGTTATGAAAATAGTTGCCAAATCCAGTAGAAAAGAATATTTTTTACCCTCAATAAGCAATTTCTTTCCAACTGCTTTTCCACTAAAGTCTCCGATGACCCAGCAAATTGTCCAAACGGTACAAAATGCAAACCAGTCATCCTGATGAAGTAATACACAATATACTAATCCCATTATTGAAAAGATACAAAGTGCATTGCCTATTTCAAATAAAATCCGCTCCTTTAAACTATTACTCATATTCGTTTCCTCCTTAATTAAATTATTGTTGTTTATATGTTTTTATATGTGAACTCCTATAAGGAGATTATTAGATGTTAATATTTATATTATAGCATAAATAGTGAAAAAAAGCAAATTAAAGCGCTTTATAAGCGCTTTTTTAAATTTTATTATTTTCTTTTTCTAATTGTTTTAAAATCATTTTTCAGCATTATTAGCACGATTTGACAACTTCCTGACATCAGGAAAATGTTCAAATACATTGATATCGCTATTGGTTGGAGTGTTCTTATAGGAATTCTTAGTAAATGTATGTAGAATATATAATTACGTTTATTACTAAAATATATGTATATTAGATTAATTTATATTTTTAATTAATTTTTTATATAATATAGTAGATTCTTGACGAATGTAGTATAATCTTGTTAAATTAAATAAAAAAGGAGACATTGTGAATAAAGGAAAAATTATAAGAGAAGATGAAAGATTAAATACTTCAGCGAAATCATTGATGATTTGTGAAATTATAAATTCAATAATCGATTTGTTTTTAAGTACTTTTTTAGTAGCTTATTTATTAAATATAACCAATAAAAATATAGGTTCAGTTGCAATTTATTACATTATTGATTATGCTATAACTGGTATTTGTATGTATATAATTGGATACTTTCTAAAAAAATACAATATTGCAAATATATATAGACTTGGAATATTAATAAAATGTATATTTACAATATTAATAGTTTTTTTAAGAGAGCAAATTCAAAATTTTTTAATTCCGATTGCTATTGTTTTAGGAATTGCTGAAACCGTTTATTGGGGAGCATATGACAATATTGTTGGACTAGTAACAAATGGCAGTAATAGAAAGAAATATACTACAAATAAAAACATAATACGTAGTTTTACCAAAATATTAATGCCTATAATTTTAGGTACTTCAATTGAATTATTAACATTTTATAAGGTTTCAATTTATATAATGTTACTTGCATGTACTCAACTTATTCTATCATTTTTTATTAAAATACAAAATCAAAATTATAAAAAGTTTGATTTAATAACATTTTTTAAAAATATAAATGTTAAAAATAACAATAGATTAAAAATTATTTATAAATCATCTATATTATATGGAATATTATTAAATCTAATTCCTACACTCGTTACTATAATAATTGTTATGACATATAAAACAAATTTTACATTAGGTTTTTTTAATACAATATTTGCTATATGTTCAATGATAACATTATTCATATTTAAGAAAATAAATAACAAGAAACTCCAAAAAGACATATTAATTGGTGGCAGTTTAATTTCTTTGATTAGTGTTGTAAGTTTAGTAATAAAATTAGGAAAATTGGAAGTTATTATTTACAATATAATTAGTTATAGTTTTATTGTTATATTAGAAATACTTTTCAACATAGAAAGATTTAATAATAAAGAAAATAATATTAATGACGAATATTATATTGAAAATCAGATATTTATAAATATGATAATGCAAATTGGAAGAATCATAGGTTATGGACTACTATTTATAATTGGATTAAGTAATAATATTATTTATTTTAAAATACTATTATTATTAACAACCATCATCATACCAATTTATAGTTATTATATGTATCAACTACACTATAAATAATTTTATGAAAGTAATTCATTAAAGCTTTATTTTATTATTATAAAAGCGTGGCGATGCAAAGCGACAGTTGCCACGCTCCCTATGTGTAATACGGGAGTAACTTTATAAATGCTTACAAAAATTTGTTTGTTTTTTATTGATTTATTGTAAAATATATGCTATACTATTTGACATAGGAAATGATAATAAGCAGATGTGGTTTTGCCACCAATTTTTACGAATCTTCGTAGAGAGGTGGTGATGTTTATGGTTAAAGTAATACTATTTTTTATAATATCTTTTATGATATCTTTAACATTAAACGTTGCCTTGGCTACAGTTCTGTATAAGAACTGGGTTGATAAGCAACTACATAAATAAAAAAGACTCACATCTGTACTTTGACGAGTAGATGTGAGTTTTCATATATTCTCGGCAAAACCAC
Source organism: uncultured Clostridia bacterium (assembly GCA_947591055.1). Classification (GTDB taxonomy): domain Bacteria; phylum Bacillota; class Clostridia; order TANB77; family CAG-508; genus CAG-793. Next base: position 14,861 of record CANQCW010000015.1, read on the forward strand.
ATTTGTGGAATTGTCATTTCCTATATTTATTATACATAGATTATTTAATTTTGTCAAATGCTAATTTTTTTATTATTTATTTTTTCAATAAATTCAAATAAGCTATAACATTATATAAAGAAAAATGTCTTTATAGAACACTAAATCCCATAAAAACATTTAGACTGGTACCGATAGTGGGACTCGAACCCACATGATTTCTCGCTAGATTTTGAGTCTAGTGCGTCTACCAGTTCCGCCATATCGGCATATGAATAATAATTACTTTTATATATTAACATATATAAAATAAAAAGTCAAAGAAAGCACAAATAATTTTTCAAATTAAATATAATTTAAAATATATAAATAATTCTAGCAATACATTGACAAAATAGTATAAAAAATGTTAATATATTAATGTTAGACAAATCTAACTTTTTTAAAAATGGTTTATAGATTATTCCTAAAATCTAAATATTTTTTCAAGGAAATAAAATGGAATTATTAAATATTAAAGATTTATATGCAAATGCTGGAGAAAAAGAAATATTAAAAGGATTAAATTTAAAGATAAATAAAGGCGAAGTTCATGTAATAATGGGACCTAATGGAGCAGGAAAATCTACTCTTGCAAATATTATTTTCAATAATCCTCAATATAAAATAACAAGTGGAGATATTACTTTTGAAGGAGAGAATATAAAAGGTCTAAAGACTGATGAAATTGCTAAAAGAGGTATTTTTTTATCATTTCAAACACCTGAAGAAGTTCCGGGAATTTCTGTTATTAATTTTCTAAAAGCTGCAAAAACAGCTGTAACTGGTGAACCAATAAAAATATTTACTTTTAAAAAAGATTTAGAAGAAAATATGAAAAAGCTTGATATGGATACATCTTATAGTAAAAGAGATTTAAATGTAGGATTTTCTGGTGGAGAAAAAAAGAAAGACGAAATATTACAACTGCTTACTTTGAATCCAAAACTAGCAATTTTAGATGAAACAGATTCAGGACTAGATGTTGATGCAATAAGAACTGTATCTAAAGGAATTAGCATGTTTAAAAATGATGAAAATGCTGTTTTAATTATTACACATAGCACAAAAATTCTTCAAGAAATAAAAGTTGATTATGTGCACATTTTAATTGACGGAAAGATTGTAAAAACTGGAGATGGCTCTATTGCTAGTATGATTGAAAAAGAAGGATATGAAGAATTTAAATAAAAATACAGCAATACATGAAAGGAATTGAAATGTCTAAAACAAAAATAGAAGAAGTTAATAGAAATATATATGACATAAAAAATAAAGATGAATATAGCTTTAAGACAATAGGTTTGACAGAAGATGTAATTAGAGAAATATCAAAGCAAAAAGATGAACCTGATTGGATGCTTGAATTAAGATTAAAAGCATTAGAAGTTTATGAAAAATTAGATATGCCAACTTGGGGCCCAGATTTAAGCGAGCTTGATATGAGTAAAATTGCAACTTACGTAAAACCTAAAAGTGATATGAAAAAATCTTGGGATGATGTACCAGAAGACATAAAAAATACATTTGATAGTTTAGGTATTCCAGAGGCGGAAAAGGAATCTTTAGCTGGAGTTGGAGCACAATATGATTCTGAAATTGTATATCATAGCATTAAAGATGAGCTAGTAAAGCAAGGTGTAATTTATACAGATTTTGATACAGCAGTAAAAAAATATCCAGATTTAGTAAAAGAATATTTTACAAAGTGTGTACCAATAACAGACCATAAATTTATTGCACTTCATTATGCAGTATGGTCAGGAGGCTCTTTTGTATATGTTCCTAAAAATACAAAAGTAGAAATTCCGCTTCAATCATATTTTAGATTAAATGCACCAGGAGCAGGTCAATTTGAACATACTTTAATTATAGTAGATGAAGGTTCAAGCTTGCAGTTTATAGAAGGATGTTCAGCACCAAAATACAATGAAATAAATTTACATGCAGGTTGTGTTGAGCTATTTGTAAAAGAAGGAAGTTTTTTAAGATATTCAACAATAGAAAACTGGTCTAAAAATATGATGAACTTGAATACTAAAAAAGTTATAGTTGATAAAAATGGAAAAATAGAGTGGGTAACAGGATCTTTTGGTTCTAAAATCTCAATGCTATATCCAATGAGCATATTAAATGGAGAAAATGCAAAATGTGAATTTACAGGAATTTCATTTGCAGGAAAAGGACAAAATTTAGATACTGGTCTTAAAATAGTGCATAATGCTAAGAACACATCATCTGTGGTAAATTCTAAATCAATATCAAAAGATGGTGGAATTTGTACTTTTAGAAGTAATGTAAATATAAGAAAATTAGCTAAAAGTTCCAAATCTTCAGTTTCTTGTGAATCACTTATGTTAGATAGCATCTCTCGTTCTGATACAATTCCTGTAAATAATATAGAAACTGAAGATGTAACATTTTCACATGAAGCAAAAATAGGAAAAATATCTGATAAGGCAATATTTTATTTAATGTCAAGAGGAATATCAGAAGAAGAAGCAAAAGCAATGATTGTAAGAGGCTTTGCAGATCCAATATCAAAAGCACTTCCACTTGAATATGCAGTAGAAATGAACAATTTAATTAACTTAGAGCTAGAAGGAAGTATAGGATAGAAAGGGTATTTATGATGGATTATTTGTTAAATAGCACACCAGTTAGAACGGCTAATAATTTTGGAATAAATGATATATTAGTAAGTATAGATGATAAAAAAGCAACTCCATTTGAAAATATAATGATAATAACATCTGAAATGGACAAACTAGAAATAATTAATCAAAATTCGAATAATATTCAAAACTCTAAAATTGGTATGGAGCTAGAAAAAAATTATGAAATATTAATAAATGTTCCAAAAGGAAATGTTTTAAAAGAGCCTGTTATTATAAACTTTGATTTTGATGATGAGAATATGTATTTGGTAGATAATATCAAAATAATGCTTGAAGAAGGAGCAAAAGCAGAGTTTATACTAAAATATAATGGGGAAGATGACTCTATTCATTATCTAAAACAAGAAACAATATTAAAAGAGAATTCTAATGCTAAAATTATAGTTGCAAATATGATAAATAAAAGAGCAGATAGTTTGCTTGCAATAGAAAATATGGTAGGAAATAATGCTAAGATTGACTATATAATAGTAGACATTGGAGGAAGAAACAAAATTTCTAATTATTATACTAATTTAAAAGGAAATTTCTCTGAAAATAATTTAAAAACAATTTATTTAGGAACAAATGACGACTTAATAGACATAAACTATAATATAGAAGTCTATGGCAAAAATGCAAAATGTAATATTGAAACAGAAGGAGCCATAAGCGGAAAATCTCATAAAAATTTCAAAGGTACAATCGATTTTAAAAATGGATGTGAATATTCAAAAGGAATAGAAAATGAAAATTGTACGATATTATCTGATACAGCAAAATCTAAGTCTTTGCCAATGCTACTTTGCAAAGAAGAAAATGTAGAAGGTGAGCATGGCGTATCATCAGGTAAAATAGACGAATCAAAACTATTTTATCTAATGGCTAAAGGAATTTCTAAGAAAAATGCTAAAAAGTTAATTGTAAAAGCAAATTTTAATAAAATAATAAATGAAATAGATGATGAAACATTGCAAAGAAAAATACTAGAAGGTATAGATAGAAATATATAAAGGTTTATGGGTAGCCTTTAAAAACCTAAATATATATAAGGAATTAATCAATTTTTATGTGATTGATTATAAAAGATAAAAATGACAAATTATGATATAAGAAAGGATTTTTCAATTTTAAATAATCAAAATATAGCTTATTTAGATAGTGGTGCTACTACTCAAAAACCAAAACAAGTAATAGAAGCTGTTGATAATTATTATGACTCAGCAAATGCAAATCCTCATAGAGGAGCTTATAAATTAAGCATAAAAGCGACAGAAGTTTATGATGAAGCAAGACAAAAAGTATGTGATTTTATAAATTCAAATTCTCCAGAGGAAATAGTATTTACAAGAAATGCAACAGAAAGTATAAATTTGATAGCATATAGTTATGGTCTAAATAATTTAAAACAAAATGATAAAATCGTATTATCAATAATGGAACATCACTCTAATTTAGTTCCTTGGCAATATGTATCGAAAAAAACAGGAGCAAGCTTGGAGTATATGTATTTGAATCAAGATGGAGAAATACCATTAGAGGAAATTAATAATAAAATAGTTCCAGGAGTAAAAATAGTTGGTATTACTCATGTTTCAAATGTGTTAGGAACAATAAATCCAGTAAAAGAAATAGCAAAAAAGGCACATAGTGTAGGGGCAATAGTAGTAGTAGATGCATCTCAAAGCGCACCACATATAAAAGTAGATGTAAAAGATTTAGATGCAGACTTTCTTGTATTTTCAGGTCATAAAATGTTATCACCATTAGGAATAGGTGTACTTTATGGTAAAAAAGAATTACTAGAAAAAATGCCACCATTTCTTTATGGTGGAGATATGATAGAATATGTTTATGAACAAAGTGCAACTTATGCACCAGTTCCAACAAAGTTTGAAGCGGGAACGCAAAATGTTGGAGGAGCAGTTGGACTATCAAGCGCAATAGATTATTTGAATAACATAGGGATGGAAAATGTAGAAAAAATTGAAAAAGAACTTATATCTTATGCAATGGAAAAATTGTCAGAATTAGACTTTGTAAGTGTTTATGGACCAAAAGACTTAAATAAACATGCAGGAGTAATATCATTTAATGTAAATGGTGTTCACCCACATGATGTATCAAGTATTTTAGATAGTTTAGGAGTGTGTATACGTTCAGGAAATCATTGTGCACAACCACTTTTAAGATATATGGGATTAGATTCAACATGTAGAGCAAGTTTTTATATTTATAATACAAAAGAAGATGTTGATAGATTAATAGTAGCACTTTTAAAAACAAAAGAAATATTTGCTAAATGGATTAAATAAAGAAAGGGTTATAAAATGGACGATTTAGAATCAATATATACAGATATAATTATGGAACATAGTATAGAAACATATAATAAACATAGCTTAGAAAATCCTGATAGTAAAGAACATGGCCATAATCCAAGCTGTGGTGATGATATAACATTAGAAATAAAAATGGATGGTGATGTAATAGAAGATTTATCATTTACAGGCCATGGATGTGCAATATCTCAAGCATCTACGTCTATAATGATAGATTTGTTAAAAGGAAAAACAAAACAAGAAGCATTAGAATTAATAGAAATATTTCTAAAAATGATAAAAAGAGAAGAAGTATCAGAAGAAGAATTAGAAAGATTAGAAGAGGCAAGAGCATTACAAAATATATCAAATATGCCAGCTAGAGTAAAATGTGCCGAACTTGCATGGTATACAATGCAAAGCCTGATTAATAAATAAATATATCACTCTATGAATTTTTCGTAGAGTGATTAAAATATTGTAGCAAAATAAAATAATAATAAAATTTATATGAAAAATTATTAAAGATGTTGACAAAAATATAAAAAAAGTGTATTATAAATATTGTCAAATAAATTTATGCGGATGTGGCGGAATTGGCAGACGCGCTGGTCTTAGGAACCAGTGTCAACGACGTGGGGGTTCAAGTCCCTTCATCCGCACCAA
>CANQCW010000016.1 GCA_947591055.1 uncultured Clostridia bacterium
TTAGATTTTGGTAAATCTCTAATATGTCCCATAGATGCAACTACTTTTACATCACTACCTAGAAATTTTTTAATTGTATTTGCTTTAGCTGGTGATTCAACTATAATTAATTTGTTTGCCATTTATAATTTACCTTTCTGTAACTAATTATTATCATATTCTAGCTTATTATAAGATATTTTTCAAGAGCTAACAACTAACATTTTAAGTTAAAAATATTGTAAATTCGGCAGTGGCGCGTTGCGACAACAAGCCACAGAGAATTATAATATTTTTAACTATTAAAAAATTAGAGTAGATTTTTAATTTCTTGATATATCCTATTTTCAGCATCAAAAACTGCCATTTTACTTGCAGCTTTCCCCATATTATTAACAATTTCTTTATTACTTATTATATTATTTATTTCTTTATTTAAGTTATTTTCATTTAACTCATTATTTAATATTACTTTTGCAGCTCCATTTTTTTCAAATACTCTTGCATTATCCTCTTGTCTATTTGCAGAGCTACTTGGCAATGGAATAAATATTGCTGGTTTTCCAATTATAGCAAGCTCTGTTAATGTCATTGCTCCACTTCTTGCTACAACTAAATCAGATACGCTCATAACTTCGTCCATATTATATATATATGGTAAAATAGTTGCATTTTTTATATTATTAATGTCTATCCCTGATTTTTCTAAGTCTTGTTTTACTAAATCGTATTGCTCTTTACCAGCTGCCCAAACTATTTGATAGTTTGCATTTAATTTCTTTTTTACAATTTCTTTTACTGCATCATTTATTACTTTAGCCCCTTGGCTACCTCCAAAGACTAATATTAGAGGTAGTTTTTCATCTACCTTTAATTCATTTTTTATTCTTTTTATATCACTACTGCTTAAATTAAGTTTCTTTACTTTTGTTGGATTTCCTGTATATACAACTTTATTTGCTTTTTTTATATTATTTTTAGCATCTTCAATTCCTAGTAATATTGTATCTGTTTTTTTTGCTAACATTTTAACTGCTAAACCTGGATATGCATTGCTTTCGTGAAGCATAGTTGGTATTTTCAAACTATGTGCAGATGAAATTACTGCACCACAAATATATCCACCTGTACCAATAACAATGTCAGGTTTAAATTCTTTTATAATTTTTTTTGCTTGTTTAAAACCTTTTAAAGTTTTTATCATCTTTTTCAAGTTATCAATACTTATTTTTTTACTAAAGCCATAAGCATCTATTGTTTTAAGTTCATATCCTGCTCTTGATGTTAAGTCTTTTTCTAATCCTTTTCCAGTTCCTATAAAAATAATTTTTGAATCTGGCTCTTCTTCTTTAATCTTATTTGCTATTGCTATTCCTGGATTAATGTGTCCAGCTGTTCCAGCAGCTGCAATAATTACTCTCAACTTCTAATTTTATGTTAATTTTAAATTAACATATCTCCTTATATCTAATATTTAGATTTTTTAGGTTAATCTATAAACCTTTATATTTTCTTAGCAGAACGTGAAATATTAAGCAATACTCCTATACTTGATAATAAAATAATTAGTGAACTTCCACCATAACTTAAAAATGGAAGTGAGATACCTGTATTTGGTATAGTATTTGTTACAACGGCAATATTTAAAATTACTTGAACAGCAATTAATGCAGTTATTCCAATAGCTATCATACTACCAAATGTATCTTCTGCTCTTATTGCAATTAATACTCCTCTTACTACTAAAATAGCAAATAAACATATTACTAATAAGCAACCTACAAATCCTAGTTCTTCAGCAAGTATTGCGAATATAAAATCATTGTGTGCTTCTGGTATGTATAAATATTTTTGCTTGCTCTCTCCAAGTCCTACTCCAAATAATCCACCAGATCCAATTGCATAAAGGCCTTGAACTGTTTGATATGATGTTCCACTTGTATCTTCCCAAGGATTTAGCCAAGCCATAACTCTATCTGACCTAAATCCAGAAGATAACTTATCTTTGAATAAAATTAAAATTCCTAATATTCCTGCTATTCCTACTCCAGCAAGACTAAATAAATATTTTAGTTCACAGCCACTAATGATTATCATTATTACTGTTACCATTGCAATAATAATTCCAGCACTTAAATGGTTTTGTATTTTATATAGTAAAAATATTGGAACTACTGCCATAATTAGTGGCACAAAACATCCTTTCCAAAAACCATCTAATTTATTTTTCTTATCGCTAAAATATCCTGCAAGTGAAATGATTAAACCTATTTTTGTTATCTCTGATGGTTGGATTTGAAATCCTAATTTAATCCATCTTCTTGCTCCTGATACCTCCATACCTACACCTGGTATCAAAACCGTAAATATTATTAATATTGAAAAAGCATATATCCACCAATAGAATTTTTGAAATATTTTATAATCAACTTTTGATAGTACCATCATTGCAATAAGTCCTAAAATAGCTGCTATTCCTTGTGTTATTACATAATGATAACTATTTCCAAAGTCTGCTAAAGCTGAAGGAGCACTTGCAGAAAGTACCATTACTATACCTAAAGAAATAAGTATTAACACAACTATAACAAGAGGCATATCCATTTTGTTTCTGCCTTGCATGTTAGCTATTTTAGCAACATTTGTATAATTATGAGATTGACCTACATTTTTGGAAACTTTTGAAGATGAAGATTTAGTTTTTCTTTTATTAATCTCTTTTCGACTACTAGAGTTTCCCTTTCTTTCTTTTTGCATTTTTCTGCATATGTTAGCTTTTAATCTAACACATCTCCTTATAAAATTTAGGTTTTATGGTTTTACCTATAAACCATTTTATATTGCTAATATTCCTATAATTGATGCTATTAATGTTATAATGCTAAATGTAGACACTATTTTATTTTCCTTCCAGCCTTTTAATTCAAAATGATGATGAATAGGTGCCATTTTAAATAACCTTTTTTTAGTCTTTTTATAATAAACAACTTGTAAAATTACGGATAAAGTTTCTATTATTGGAACTATTGCTATAATTAAAAGAAGTAAAGGCATTTTTAAATATAAAGAAATACCTGCAATTGCTCCACCTAAAAGAAGTGAACCTGTATCTCCCATAAAAATATGTGCTGGATGCAAGTTAAATAATAAAAATCCTAATCCTGAACCAATTACAATGCAACCAAATATTGTTGTTTCTTTTACTCCAAAAATTATTGATATAACTGTTAAACAAGTTAATATAATTGTTGTTACACTTGTTGAAAGTCCATCAATTCCATCTGTTAAATTTACAGCATTTGTAGTTCCTAAAATTACAATTATTGCAAAAGGTATATATAGCCATACTGGCAATGTTATATATGTTTTAAAAAATGGTATATATATGTCTGTTCCATTTTTAAATATGAAAACCAACATAATTACATATATCAAAGAAATTATCAATAATCCAAACATTTTAGCTTTAGCACTTATACCATCAGTATTGTGCAGAACTACTTTTTTAAAATCATCTATAAATCCTATTACACCAAATCCTATTGTTACAAATATCATAGGAAGTAATCTTGTTGCTATTTCTATTTCTTGTGCAGCATAATCTATATACAAAAATGCACTTAAAAGTAAGGTTGAAAGTATTAAGATTATTCCTCCCATAGTCGTCGTACCTTTTTTATTTAAATGAGATTTTGGTCCATCTTCTCTCTCTGATTGCCCAACTTTTAATTTTCTTAATGCTGGCATTACTATCAATGATATTACTACACTCACTGTAAAAGAAAGCAGTAATATCTTTATTTGAAAGCTCATTAGTTTTCCCCCTTAAATTGTATAGACATACTATTTACTATTTCTTTCTGAAATAATTTCTTCAATTATATTTTTAATAATTACTCTTTCATCATAAGGATTTTTTACGTGATTTATTTCTTGATATGTTTCATGTCCTTTACCTGCTAAAACTACAATATCATTTTTTTGCGCCATTTCAATAGCTTTTTTTATGGCCTCTGTTCTATCTACTATACATTCATATTTTCCTTTTGTCTTTTTTATTCCTTCTTCTATTTGATTAACTATTTTTTCTGGATCTTCAGTACGAGGATTATCAGAAGTAATAATTGTATAATTTGCTATTTTACCAGAAATTTCACCCATTATAGGTCTTTTTCCTGGGTCTCTGTCTCCTCCACAACCAAATACAGAAATAACTTTTCCTCTTGTATAAGCTTTAACAGCTTGTAAAATGCTTTGTAAACTTTCAGGTGAGTGAGCATAATCAATCATTAATGTTAAATCAAGCTTGTTGTCTACTAGTTCACTTCTACCTGGAACGCGAACCTCTTCAAGCGCAGTTTTAATATTTTCAGTATCACATCCTAATCTTTCAGCAACTGATATAGCTGCTAAACTGTTGTAAACACTGAATCTTCCTGGTATAAAAGTCTTTATTCTTTCATTTTTGCCATTAACTTTTACTCTAAAATCAACATAAGAATTAGTTATTGTGATATCTTTTGCAAGCATATCGCACTCATTATCAATTCCATAAGATTTAATCTCACAATTTGGAGACATTTTTGGTAATTTAGTCAAATTAAAATCATCTATGTTAATAAATCCATAAGGACACATTTTAAATAACATTGCCTTAGAATTAAAATAATCTTCCATATTAGGATGCTCTTTTTCGCTGATGTGATCTTCTGAAAAATTAGTAAATACACCTATATTAAAATCACAACCATCAACTCTATGTAATTTTAAGCTTTGTGATGAAACCTCCATTACAACTGCACTACATTTTTCTTCAACCATTTTTGCAAATAAACTTTGTAATTTTATACTATCTGGTGTTGTTCTATCACTATCTTCTAATTTTTTATCTCCTATATAAGTTGCAATTGTTCCTATTAAACCAGTTTTAATACCTTGTCTTTGAAGAATTTCTTTAATCATAAAAGTTGTTGTTGTTTTTCCTTTTGTTCCTGTTACACCAATTAAAGTAAACTTTCTTGAAGGATTGTCATAAAAATTACAAGCACATTTTGACATAGCAACTCTTGAATCAGGTGCTGCAATTAATGTAACATTTTCAGGTATGTCTTTTATAACTGATTTTACCATGTCTTCATTTACTAAAATTGCTGAAGCTCCCGCATTTACAGCTTGTGAAACATATTCATGACCATCTGTTTCAAATCCTTTAATAGCTATGAAAAAATCTCCTTGTTTTATTTGTCTAGAATCACTTGTTATATTACCTATATCTAGTTCTAAATTTCCTTTGGCTTTTAAACCTTGAATTCCCATCAAAATATTTTTTAATATCATAATCTCTCCTTACTGGCTTACGAGTTATATTTTATAATATGTTTTATTTAAAACCTCATTATCCTTTTATATTATATAACTAATTTTATGAAAAAAACAAGATTATATTCAAATAATCTTGTTTTAAGTTTCAATATATTTTTATCCTGTCTTATTATGTTTTAATTAATAATAAATTTTTGTATTACTAGAAGAATAATATCTGTATTTGCATACTAATTGTGGACGTAAATATTTTTAGCAATACATTGTTGTTGACCGTCTCCTGTACTTAAAAAGTAAGAAAATAGAACAACATATTTGTATCCAGATATCTCAAAACTTTTTTGTCCATAGTTAAAAGTTCCATTTATATCATATCCCCCAAGGCTTGTCATTTTTGTAATTACACTAGCTGGTCCAAACTCATCATTAGTTCCAAAAATCCAAAAACCAATATCTGTCCTACCTGTGGTGTTTGTCTTTCCATAAACATTATCTATAGTTAAATATTTATTTCCATTTACATATAATGCGATTCCTGCAGCACACCAATCTGGCGTATGATGAGCACGATTAATGAAGAAAGGTATCCCATTTGACTTCGATATATTACTGTTTAATCCTTCAATTTTGCTATTAGTATCATAGTATCCAGCTTCCGGTATTGTAAATTGAGTATAATCTACATTTGTTGTTACTGAACTTGCTGTAACTGTTTTTCCACTATTATTTTTCATGCTTCCTGTTACTTGATTTCCATTTACCCATGCTTTTTTAGTATTCAATATTTGCTCTGCTGTTGCATCTCCTGGTGTTTGTTCTCTTAATGTTTTTACTGTTATTTTTCCTCCGCTTGTATAACCTGCTGGTATTGTTTTCTCTCCTCCTGCACTTAATGTTTCATTTATTACTCCTATATCTGGCATTGTTCCTGTTTTTACAGAACCATCCTCTGCTAAATATGTTTTTGGGCTTAATACATCTGATTCTACTGCCGTTATAGAATTACTTAGTGTTACTATATCACTTATTGCTTCTACATACTTTTCTTGCTCATCATATACTTTTACTCTTACATAATAGCTCTTTCCTAAATCTAATCCTTCAAATGTATATGTATATTCTCCTTCTGTTTCTTCTAATTTTTCTTCTTCACTTGGTACCCACGTTTTTCCATTATCTATACTTAATTGTATTTTACTTGCTTCACCTTTTATTGTTAAGTTTACTGTTATTTGCTTAGTTTTTGCATCTCCTGATACTGTAAATGTTTTTATCTCTACTGATGCCTTATCTTCTCCTTCACCTCCTACTACTACTGAAAAATCGCTTACATATTGTTCTAGCATACCTATTTGGATTTGTTCTTCTTCTGCTGCATTTTTATACTTTTCCACTGCTTGTCTTGCTCTTTGAAATAATCCATTACTTCCTGCTATTTGTGATATTGTTACTCCTGCTAATATTAGCAACAATATTATTGTTACTACTAATGCTATTAATGTTATTCCTTTTTCTTCTAATTTTTGCACTTTTTTCTTATTTGGTAAATGTAAATTAATTTTGTTTTTTTCTTTTATTTCCTCATCTTTCATTTGTTCAGTCCTCCATTTCATATTATGTAATTTTTATTAAGGTAAAACCTTAATAAAAATGCAAAAAATCTTATAATTAGCTTAGTTCAAGCCTTTTATAAGATTTATTCTTTTCATTTTTTATTAAATTATTACAATTTTTTAATTTTTGTTTTCTTGCTTTTATCCCTACATTATGCTATATTTTTCATATATTAATTTTTATTAAGGTTTTACATTAATAAATTTTAATATTTATAAATTTTTGAAAATTCATATTAAAATTATAGTTTATAATTTTTTCTAAAAATATTACATTTATATTAATTTTTCTACATTTTTCTTCCTTTTTTATATAATTTATGATAAACATATATTAATGAATTATGAAATGGAGGATTGGAGTTAATGAATTTTAAAACTTGTATACGTTGTGGTTGTTTCTTTTCTTCTAATGACTCAGTTTGTCCTAATTGTAAAACTAAAGATGAGATAGATAAAACTTCTTTAAAGCAATGTCTTGCAAATAGTGAAATTCCTAAAAATTATGAAAGTTTATCTTATTTATCTGGGGTTTCTGTAAAAAATATAAATAGAATTTTAGAAGCAAAAGAATTTTCTTCTTTAAAGGATTCTTTTAATGATATAGATATCAATCTTTAATATAAAAAAACTAAGATTTATTATTAGTCTACTATTTGGGGTTCACTTCATTAAAATCTTAGTTTTATTTTTTTAACTTTATTATACTTTATTATACTTTATTTTTAAATATCCGATTTCATTTTTCTTCATTTTCTTTATTGAATCTAATACATTATCACTAATTATTTCTGTAATATGCCCACCATTTGTGTATTCATAATAAGGAGCTTCTACTTTTATTTTCTTTTCTTCATCTGTTTCATCTGATACTTCAAATGACTTAGAATACATCTTTTTATCTGTTACTCCTTCTACTTTTCCAAATATTACTCTATCAAATTCTATAAATTCTTTTGCAGTTTTCTCATTATAGTCTCCTGCAAGTATAAAATTTAAATTATATTTTTTTGCATATTCATCAACTTTTTCCTTCATCTTTGATATTATTTTAATACCAAGTTCTTGTGATTTCTTATCTTTATGATTTTTTCCATTTAATGCAATCAAGCACTCATTTAATCCTATAAATGATATTTTCATACTTCCTTGTTTTAATACTTTTCTTACCTTATCATCTATCTTTAGCTTTTCAGAATCTATCCACATATTTTCTGTCATAAGGAAAGGAAAATTTGCAACCTTTTTATTCCCTTGAATTTCTAATCTTTCTAATAATTGATCTTTTATTAATTCCAATTTATCTTCTAGTTCTTCAAAGAAGTCATCTATATTATCTCTATGTTTTAGCGCTATTCTTGGTAAATTAATTGTTGTAGATGATAGAGTTCCTCTTCCAGCACTTGTTTGCTTATCTTCATCAACAATATTATCAATTACTCTTGAACCATCTTGTAAATAAGCTACTTCTGTATCAAAATCTCCTTCTTTATAAAATGCACTATTAAATCCTGCATCTAAATTTGAAAATGTTATTTTTTTATTTTGTTCAGCTAATTTTATTGCTATTTCTAATAAATCATGATTTTTACTTTCTTCTTCATAATTTATTCCACTTTTTACTTTAAATACTACAACTGGAGATACTGCTTCTTTATTTATTCCTACACCTTCTCCTATTGCTAAAAGGAAATTTTTTGTAACCATCCTTCCTTCTGCTGATGTGTCAGTTCCTAAATTTATAGTTGTTAAAGTTGAACTACATATACTATTTAAATTATGAACAAGTGCTTCCATTGCTTGATAAGTTAGTTTATTAGTTTTTTCAAGTGCCTTATTATAAACTATTCTAAACATCCTTTTTAATTCTTCTGCACCTCTAGTAAATTTATAAAATTCTTCTATATTAAAATCTATTGTATTTAACTTTTCTATTTCTCTTTCTATTCCATTAATTGCAATAAACTTATCATAATCCGTATATTCTAATATGTCATAGATTGTTTGTCTAAATTCTTTTTTAAATGTTTTTAAAACTCCTGGTGCCATATAATAGTCAAACGATGGTATTCCTTGTTCTCCACTTTGATCTTTTTGATTTTCCGACAATATAATTACTGTCAACATTGCATATGACAATATATTTTGAGGTTCCCTCATTGAACTATTTTCTGTTGAAAATCCTCCATTGAACAATTTTTCTAAATTTATTTGTGAGCTTTCTATCGTTCCTGTTGGATAAAATTCTAAATTATTTATATGTATATCCCCATTTTCATGCTCATTTGAAAACTTTTTTTTCATCAAATATGATGTTGTAAATTCACCTGATACTGTCATACCATATGCTTCCATTGTTTTTAAAGCATTTTTGGCTTCTTCTACTAATTCACTATTTTCTTTTGTGTTTAATCCTAATTTTTCTAATGCTTTTAAAAATTTATGCTTTCTTTTTTCTTCAAAGAAAATTTCTCTTGATTGAGCTCTTTTTTCTCTATATTCTGCAAAAGATTTGTATACATCTTCATATTTACACTCTTTTAATTCTTGTTCTATTAAGTCTTGTATATCTTCAATTTTAATTCTTTCTTTTCCAAAATTTAATATTTTGTCAATAACTTTATTATAAACTTTGTTTACATCATCTTCGTTATATTTTCCTTCAATGCTATCAAATCCTTTTTTTATTGCTATTGCTATTTTTGTTCCATCAAAATTAACCTTTTTTCCATCTCTTTTTACAACAATTATATTTGATATTTTTTCTTCCATTTTTGCTCCTTTTAGAGTTTATTTATTTTTTTATATCATAAATGGATAAAATAATCAATTTGAATTTTTTAATTTGTTTTAATGTTCAAATATGACACACAATTTAATAGAAGTATAGTGAAAATTAATTTTAAATATAATCAATTTGAAATCTAAAATAATTATATCCATTAACTCTAACTTGGTAATGAAATACTTTTTCACCACTTAAATTGCTTACATCAAGCTCTCCCATGTTGTGTAATGTATATGAATCCATCCAGTCATCAACAATAGAAAACGTCGCAGTATCCCATGAACCGAGTTCCTAAGTATCTATTACATTGAACCTTTATTTTAGATATACCTGTCAAATCTATTTTAACAGAACCACCTACGTATGACCAACCGTCAACACTACTACTTACTTCAACTTCCTTTGGATTCACATATTTAGATTTTAATACTTGAACTTTACTTCCAGTACTATAATAGCCATTTTGTGGAATAGCTAACTGTATATAATCTCCACTAGTTGTTGCTGAACTTGCTGTAACTGTTGCGTTACTTTTATCTTGCATATTTCCTGTTACTTGGTCTCCATTTACCCATGCTTTTTTAGTATTCAATATTTGCTCTGCTGTTGCATCTCCTGGTGTTTGTTCTTTTAATGTTTTTACTGTTATTTTTCCTCCGCTTGTATAACCTGCTGGTATTGTTTTCTCTCCTCCTGCACTTAATTCTCCACTTATTGCTCCTATACTTGGCATTGTCCCTGTTAATACTGAACCGTCTTTTGCTAAAAATGTTTTTGGACTTAATACATCTGCTACTGTTGCTGTCATCTCATTGCTTAATGTTACTATATCACTTATTGCTTCTGCATACTTTCCATCTGTATCATATACTTTTACTCTTACATAATAACTTTTTCCTAAATCTAGATTTCCAAATGTATATGTATATTCTGTTTTGTCTTCTGATATTTCGTCAGATGCTTCCCATGTATTTCCATTATTTATGCTATATTCTATTTTACTTGCTTGTCCTTCTATTGTTAATTTTACTGTTATTGTGTGTTCTTTTGCATCTCCTGATACTGTTAATGTTTTTATCTCTACAGATGCTTTATTTTCTCCTTCATCTCCTCCTACCACTGAAAAATCAGTTACATATTGCTCTAACATACCTATTTGGATTTGTTCTTCTTCTGCAGAATTTTTATATTTTTCTACTGCTTGTCTTGTTCTTTGGAATAGTCCATTACTTCCCGCTATTTGTGATATTGTTACTCCTGCCAATATCAATAACAATATTATTGTTACTACTAGCGCTATTAATGTTATTCCATGCTCTTTTATTTTTTGTGCTTTTTTGTTATTTTGTAACTGTAAATTAAAACTTGCTTTTTCTTGTATTTCCTTATCTTTCATTTGTTTTATCCTTTCCTTCACATTATGTAATTTTTATTAATGTAAAAACTTAATAAAAAAGCAAAAAATCTTATAATTAGCTCTGTGCAAGCTTTTTATAAGATTTTTACTTTTCATTTTTTATTAAATTGTTACAAACTTTTAATTTTTATTTTGTTGAATTTTTCCCTATATTATGCTATTTTTTTAATATATCAATTTTTATTAAGTTTTTACATTAATTAAAATTTATATATTATTTAACATCTTTTTTCCTTTTCAACCTATTTCTACAATATTATTTTCTAATACTTCATTTGCTTTTTGCATATCATCTGCATGAATATATCCTACTATTTCTTCTGCCTCTACTGTTTCTCCTACTTTTTTATTAAATACAAATCCTACTCTTGGATTTATACTATCTTCTTTTGTTTGTCTTCCTGCTCCTAAATAGCAAGATAGTTTTCCTACTTTATACGCGTCTATCTTTGATATAATTCCTTTTTTTCCTGCTTTTATTGGAACAATATATTTTGCTTTTTCAAATTTATCTGTATTTTCTATATATGAAATATCTCCTCCTTGATTTTGCACTAATTCTTTAAATTTTTCATAAGCTTTTCCATTTTTTATATTTTCTATTATTAATTTTTTTCCTTCTTCTATAGTTTGTACTTTTTTTGCAAGTACAAGCATATTTGCTCCTAATTCTTCTATAATATTTTTTACATCTTTTGGAATATACTTATTTTTCAAAATATCTACCGCTTCTATTACTTCTAATGTATTTCCTACTGCATATCCTACTGGTTCATCCATAGGAGTTATTATACATACTGTTTCTTTTCCTGCTAATTTTCCTATTGATGTCATTACTTTCGCTAAACTTTTAGCATCTTCTTCCGTTTTCATAAATGCTCCGCTTCCACACGTAACATCAATAACTATTTTATTTGCTCCGGCTGCAATCTTTTTACTCATAATACTTGATGCTATTAATGGTATACTTTCTGTACAAGATATAGTATCTCTTAAAGCATATAATTTCTTATCTGCTGGTGCTAAATTAAGTGTTTGTCCCATTAAGCTTATATTTATCTTTTTTACATTTTCTATAAATTCTTCTATTGTAATTGATGTATTATATCCCGGTATTGATTCTAATTTATCTATTGTTCCTCCTGTAAATCCCAATCCTCTTCCTGACATTTTTGCAACTGGTATTCCTAATGATGCTATTATTGGCATTAATACCAATGTTATTTTATCTCCTACTCCTCCTGTACTATGCTTATCTACCACTTCTCCAAGTTCTGACAAATCTAACACATCTCCTGAATTTGCCATAGCAAGAGTTAAGTCTGTTATTTCTCTATCGTTCATTTCATTTATATATATTGCCATTACAAGTGCTGCTGCTTGATAATCTGTAATATTTCCACTAGTATATTCTTTTATAAAATATTCTATTTCATCTTTTGTAAGTTCTAATTTATCTCTTTTTTTAGCAATTATCTCTTGTATATTCAATTTAGCATTCCTCCTTGTATAATATTTTAGGGTTTAAAGTTACCCAAATTTTATATTATGTCACTTACGTGATATAATTTTTATACAAAATGTGTTATAAATGTTTTTCTATGTATTGGGCTTGGGCCATATTTTTTTATAGCTTCTATGTGTTTTGCTGTTCCATATCCTTTATGGGAATTAAAGCCATATTGTGGGTAAACTTCGTCCCACTCCTTCATTATTCTATCCCTTGTTACTTTTGCAATTATTGATGCACACGATATTGAATAGCATGTTGCATCTCCCTTTATTATTGATTGATATGGAATTTTAAAAGTGTCTATTTCTTTTAATGCATCTGTAATTACTATTTCTGGTTTTTTTCCTAATTTTTCTATGACTTCTCCAAGTGCTATATGAAGTCCTTTTTTTGTTGCATTTAATATATTTATCTCATCTATTTCTTTTTCCGAAACAATTCCTACTCCCCAAGCAAGAGCTTCTTCTGTTATCATATCATATAAAATATCTCTTCTTTTTTCTGTGACTTTTTTCGAATCATTTACCCATTCTATTTTTGATTCTGGTTTCATTACAACTGCTCCAACTACAACTGGTCCGGCAAGTGGTCCTCGTCCTGCTTCATCTATTCCACATATTAATTTATATCCTTCATTGTAAAGATTTTGTTCGAATTTTTTTAAATTATTTAATCTTTCTTCTTCTTTTTCCTTCATTGCTTTTTTCACTCTTCCTTTTTTGCATTTAATTTCACTGTATTGTTATTTTTCTTTTATTTTAACTAATTTCTGATAGCTTATATTTTCCTTGATATCCTTTTGTTATTATAACTTCATTATCATCATAATTTATTAAATAATATGAGCCTTCTTCATTTTCTATATCCAAAGTAAGCTCCTTTAAATTATCATTATTTAGACAATAATATTTTTCATATTGGTCTTCTGGCAAAATATTTAAACTTTTAAAATTATTTATTATTTCGTCTTCACTCATATCTGATATTTTAGTACCTACATACATATCTGTATTTTTTGCTTTTATGGATTCTTGTTTTAATTTTGCACAAGTTCCTTGAATTAAAAGCATATTTGACCTTACCAAGTCGTTTTTTTCAGTATCAATATTTTTATTTATTATAAAAACTGCTCCTGTTATTAATCCTGCTATTATTATAACTATCAAGATTATTCCTATAATTCCTAATCCTTTTTCACTTTTCATATTTATCACATATTAGTTTTAAAAACTAAATATCTCCTTTCAATATATATTAATTTACTTATATAATATTTTTATTTAACAATCAAGTTATTTACATAGTTTTTTACTATATTTTTTCTATTTTTCTATTACAAGTTACATTTTATTTTTTCTTCTTAAATGTAACCAAAATGTAACAGCTTTTTCACATTTCTTTCACAAATAGGTAGTATATTATTATTATAAAATTTAATTGAAAGGATTTAAAAAAATGAGTGAAAATAATGATTTTGTAAATGTAAAATCTCAAGAAAGTAATTTTAAGTCTCCAAAAAAAGATAAAAATCATTATAGTTTTGGAAAAAATGTTTTAGTTCCATTTGCAAGTGGAGTTCTAGGAGCAGGAGTTCTTTTAGGAGTTTGTTTTAATGTTCCTTATGTAAAGGATACTATGTTAGGAATTCAATCAAATAATAATTCTAGTAGTAATGCAGGAAGTGGAACAAATATTGATTATAATAATATAAATACTGATTTAATATCTTTATCAGATTACTCTGATACTGGAGTTTACGTTGCACAAACTGTGCTTCCTTCAATTGTTGGTATCAAAGTTGAATATTCTGTAAGTAGTATTTTTTCTAGAGTATCTTCAACTGCTAATGCTGAAGGTTCTGGAGTTATAATTAGTCAAGATGGTTATATTTTAACTAACAACCATGTTATAAATAGTTCATCAAGTTCTTCTAGCTCATATTACACAGTTGGTGAAGCAACAAAAATAACTGTTTCTCTATATAATGATGATACTGAATATGAAGCTAAAGTTATTGGAACTGATGAGCAGACTGACTTAGCTGTTATTAAAATAGAGAAAAACGACCTTACTGCTGCTACTCTTGGAGATTCTGATAGTGTTCAAGTTGGTGAGTGGTGCATGGCTATTGGAAATCCTTTAGGTATGCAAAGTAGTGTAACTACTGGTTCTATTAGTGCTTTAAATAGAAAAATTACTGACAGTGATGGAAAACAATTTACTCTTATTCAGACTGATACTGCTATTAATGAAGGTAACAGTGGTGGTGCTCTTGTTAACACTAAGGGTGAAGTTATTGGTATAAATACTTTAAAAGCTTCTGGTACTGGAGTTGAAGGTTTAGGATTTGCTATTCCAATTAATTCAACTAAATCAATATATTCAGACCTTATCCAATATAACAAGGTAAAAAGACCTTATATAGGAATTACTGGTAGTGATATTACAGATGAAATTATCAAAAAGAATCCAAATTCTAATTTGGTAAAAGGTGCATATATTCGTTCTATAGAAGAATATTCTCCTGCTGAAAGAGCTGGCTTAAGAACTGGTGATATTATTATTAAAGCTGATGGTCAAGTAGTAGAAACTATGGATGACTTAAATGAAATTAAGAATAAACACTCTATTGGTGATACAATTAGTATTGTTATAAATAGAAACGGTAGTGAACAAGAAGTTTCTTTAACTCTTATTGAACAACCTTAAGATTTATTTTCTAATATATCACTTAAGGTTCACACAATGGACAAATTTCATTACTATAATATTAATATAATCAGTAATTTAAGTTACTCCTAATTACTGATTAAATATAAAAATACATCCCCTTTTATTTTCAAAAAAGCGACTATTTAAATAGTCGCTTTTTATTATTAATAAATATATTTTTGTGGATTTACACTTGATCCATTTATTCTTATTTCAAAATGTAAATGGTTTCCTGTTGAATTTCCTGTTGAACCGACTTTTGCAATTGTTTCTCCTGCTTTTACTTCAGTTCCTACAGTAACATTTATACTACTACAATGTCCATAATATGTTTCTACACCATTTCCATGGTCTATGACAACTAAGTTACCATATCCTCCTGTTTTTCCAGCTGTTTTGACTACCCCATCAGCTACTGCCTTTATTGGTGTTCCATAACTTGCTGCTAAATCTAAGCCTCCATGCACGTGGTCTCTTACACCTTCAACGCTTCCATATCTTGATGAAATCGTTCCTCCTGTAAGAGGTAATGATGCTAAATATATACCATTTACTGTTCTTTTATCTCTTTGTTTCTTTTCTTCTAGTTTTGCGTCTAAACTTTGCGAAATTTTCGCTTTGGCTTCTTTAATTTCTTCTTCACTTATTTGATTTTCTAAATATAATGTTGTTATTTTTAAATCATCTTCAACTTCACTATAATTTTTTTTTAATGTTTCTACTAAACTTTTTGCTTCTTCTAAACTGTTTACATATACCGCATTTTCATCATTTCCGCTTGACACTTCATATACAAAATATATATTTTGTGCGTTTTCTTTTACCTTATCCATAACTTTTTCTTCATTAATTAAGCTTCTATCAACAAATTCAAAGCTATAGCTTACATTATCAAGTGCAACAAATGCAATATTTTCTTTGTTTGTATTTAATATATTATTATCTATTTCTTCTTGGAATTCTGTACGATTTCCTATATATCCTATTTCTTCTTCACCTAATGTAACTGCATAGGCTGGTTTAAATTTTATTAAAATTATACTTATTATTAAAACAATTGCTATTGTAATTATTTTATAAATGTTTATTTTCTTCTTCAGGTTATAGTCTATTAAATCTTCGTTTAAAATAAATGTCACTCTCCTTTTTTTGAAACGCAATATTAATTATACTATATATTATTAAAAAAATCAAGCAAAATATACATTTTTTAGCTTTTTTGTATAAAAAAAACATTAATAAAATTATTTAGGAGAGTGTATTGAACACTCTCCTTATATTACATTAACAATAAAATTTAATATTTCCTGAATGAATTATTTTCCATTTTTCAATAATTTGAAAATAATGTAATGATATATCTTCACATATAATATTTAGTTCTTTTTCAGGAATTCTACTTTTATTATGGCAAACTATACAGTTACCTGATTGTGTTATCCAAACTTTGGTTGCTTCAGCAGTAGGATTTCCCTTTGAAATATGCACATGAATTGGTTCATCATTTTCGTTTGCCCAAAAATAAATTTTATAACCGTTTTATTTCAAATATACTAGGCAATTTCTAGTCCTCCTAATCTTGCATATTTAAAAAAGAAAGATGCTCCGTTTTTTACAATTTTTAAAAAATCTCTCTTTTCTTCTTCTAAATAGTTTCCATCTTCTAGAACAATTTCATAGCTTGGAAGTTCAATTACATAAGTGTCAAATCCTTTTTCGGTTGGTCTTTCAAAAGTAATATGAATATATTCTTCTCCATTTTCTTTTTTTCCAATATCAGAAAATACCCCCACTGTTCCATCAGGATATTTAGCAAATTCATAAGTCATTTTTATAACTCCTTTTTAATGTATTTTTTACTTTTATAATTATTATAATCTTTTTTTCTGAGAAAATTTATATGTTTTAATTTTTTTGATAATCACTACCTAAATTTGAATAATGTCCATTTCTGAAGTATATGCTTCATTTCCATAAGCATAAATTATATATAATTCTCCATTTGGTCCTTGTATAAAATTGTCAACTGTTGAAATATCATACATATCACTATTTAAGTCTCTTTCGTAAACATTGTATCCTGTACTTTGCATCCCTTTTGCATCTTCTGCTGCTTTATTTACAATTGATTTTATTCTTTTATTAACATTTGATGAATCTAATCCTCTTGCTTCAATTATATCGTCTATTGTTACTTCTTTATCTTCTTTTAAATTATAGTTATATGTTTGAACAATTAGTCTTTGTGCGCTATCTCCTTCTTTTATTGATGCCATAATTGCTACAGATAATACATCATTATTTATATATGCTGTGTAGTTTACATCACAAATTGTATATACAGTACTTTCTGACATTACACTATTTAATTTACTTACAAATATATTATTAGTTGTGTTATTAAATTTTTCAACAATTTCACTTGAAATATTTATTAGAGGAATTGTTGCTTTTATATCATATTCTCCCTCTTTTTCTCTTTCAAATCCATCTATACGGTTATATACAATTGGTTTTGAATCATCTAATTTTGTTAAATTTGTTTCATCATAATCGAAACTAAAGAATTCATTTGTAAACAAGTCTTTAAATTCATCTTTAATTTCTGCTTGTGATACGGTATTTGTTGTTGTACTTTCACCTGATATATTGTATTCTCCTTCATCTTCAGTTGCTTTTTTAAAGAATTGTGTATAAACTCCAATAAATATCGCTATAATACAAATTACTATAATTAAAATATATAATACATTTCTTACAGATTTATTCATATAATTCTCCTATCTTTACTATACTAATTATAACATCAATAACTTTATTATACAAGACTTTTTAATTTTTAATTTTATTTGTTTTACCCATTTATTTACTATTGTAATATCCATAATTTTATTGACTTAATTCTAATTTTAGAGTACAATATAGTATAGATTGGAGACTTAAATTATGTTATGTTCAGTTTGTAAAAAGAATACTGCAGTCATATTTGTAAATACACCTAATAAAGATGGAAAAATCGAAAATGTTGGTTATTGCTATGATTGCGCAAAAAAGAATAAAATTAATCCTCTTAATAGTTTTTCAGGTAGTGCTTCATTTTCTAATGAAGACATCAGTAATTTAAATAGTCAATTAAATGAGATGTTTAAAGACATTTCGGAAAATTTAAATATTGATGAATTAAATTCAGAAAATTTTGAAAATAGTGATTATGATGATCAAGAAAAAGGTCCTATGGGATTTGCTATTCCTCTTGGTTCTATTTTTTCAGGGATGTTTGGATCAAATAAGGGGAATTCTAATGCCAGTTCATCTCATTTTGATAAAAAAGTAAAAACAGAGGCAAAACCAAATACTAAAAAGAGAAAAGCTTTAGATACTTTTGGTACAAATTTAACTGTTAAAGCTAGAAATTCTGAAATAGACAATGTTATTGGTAGAGATAAAGAAATTTCTAGAATTATACAAATTTTAAATAGACGTACAAAAAATAATCCTTGTTTAATTGGTGAGCCTGGTGTTGGTAAAACTGCTATTGCTCAAGGATTAGCTTTAAGAATTGCAAATGGTGAGGTTCCTGCTAAGTTATTAAATAAAGAAGTATATCTTCTTGATATGACAGCTGTTGTTGCTGGTACTCAATTTAGAGGTCAATTCGAGGCAAGGATGAAAAGCATTATTGAAGAGTGTAAGTCTAGTGGAAATATTATATTAGTAATTGATGAAATACATAATATTATTGGAGCTGGAGATGCTGATCACTCAATGAACGCTGCAAATATTTTAAAACCTTCTCTTGCTGATGGTACTATTCAACTTATTGGTACTACTACTCTTACTGAATATAGAAAATATATTGAAAAAGATACTGCCCTAGAGAGAAGATTTCAACCTGTAATGATTGAAGAGCCTTCTGTTTCTGACAGTATTGAGATTTTAAAAGGTATTAAAAAATATTATGAAAATTATCATAAAGTTAAAATTTCTAATGACATTATTGAAAAATTAGTTGTTTTATCTGAAAAATA
>CANQCW010000017.1 GCA_947591055.1 uncultured Clostridia bacterium
TCACTAATTCCTTCATAATTTGGAATTCCTACTATTTTATATTGTTCTTTTAGATTGTCTTCTGCTGTCATATTTAAGCAAAGTGAAGGCACTTCAATTATTGCTCCTATTCTTTTCCTTACTTTCTTTATTTCTTTACTTTTATTTGAAATTCCACAAATCAAATAAGTTCCTGATGTTGGTTTTTGCAATCCACAAATTAGTCTGATTAATGTAGTTTTTCCTGCTCCATTTTTTCCGATTAAACCATAAATTGCATTTTTTTCAATATGCATATTTAAATCATTTAAAACTTTATTTCGTCTATAATTCTTTCCAAGATTTTTGGTTTCTAGTATATAATCCATAATTACTTCTCCTTTCTATTTTATTGTAATATTTAATAGTTAAGAAAGCAGTTAAGAAAAAGTAAAATTTTAGTTAAGATTTTAATCTTTCATTTTAAAACCTATTCCCCATATTGATTCTATATATTCATTTTGTGTAACATTTTTGATTTTTTTCCTTATATTACTTATATGTACTTTTAATGAATTTTCATCACAGTTTTCCATATCCCTACTTATTAAATCCAATAATCTTGTTTTTGTAATTACTTTATTAGGATTTGATAATAATTCTCTCATAATTGTATATTCTATTCTTGTAAGAGTAATCTTATCTTCTTTAATCTTTAAACTTCTATTATCTTCTAATAATTCTATATCTTTATATTTTAAATTTTTATTTTGACTACTATTAATTCTTAATTGTACCTGTATCCTAGCTAAAAGTTCTTTTTTATTAAAAGGCTTTGTAATATAATCATTAGCGCCATTAATTAACGCTTTAACTTTATCTTCAGAAGATACCTTTGCACTAAGAACTATAATTGGAATAGTTTTATTTACTTTTTTTATTATTTCTTCTCCACTCATACCTGGAAGCATTAAATCTAAAAGTATTAAGTCTATATCTTCATTTTCTATTACTGTCAAAGCCTCTGTTCCAGAATAAGCATCTTTAGTAATATAATGTTCAGTTTGAAGAAGTTCTTTAATTAAATTATGAATTGTATCATCATCTTCCACTATTAATATCTTTTTCATTAACAATAAATCTCCATAAAAAAATTATTTATTTCATATTATCACAAAAGTAGTTGCTTAGCAACTAATAATAAAAGGGGGAAATTATCCCCCTTAAATTTAGTTTTGTTTCGGTTTAAGTAACACGAAACAGTGTTCATTGCTATGTAAGTACTTTGCGGAACGCATAAGGTACACAATTGTAATTAGCGATTTCATTTGATTCTTCAAATCTTTTCCAAAGTTTTTCACCCTCAGGTCCAATCTCAATGCACTTTTTATAGATTTCATCTCTGTTTTTGTCAATAACATTTCTGTCAATTCGAAACCATTTGCCTACATGCTGTCTGTTTGTATAATCTCTAACAAGATCTTCTAAAGGCATAAGCCGACCATCAGAAAGCTTTACTTGCAATTTCTTCATGAACACATTAAGCAGTCTTAATTTATTTTATTATTTCTTCAATTTTAGATTTACTTACAACACCAACAATTCTATTAACTTCTTGTCCATTTTTTATCACGATAAAAGTTGGAATTGACATTACATTATATCTTACTGCTAAATTTTCTTCTTCGTCAATATTAATTTTCCCAACAACAATATCCTTATTTTCTTCTGCAATTTTTTCAATTATAGGAGACATCATTTGGCATGGGCCACACCAATCAGCATAAAAATCTACTAATACTGTTTTTTCGCTTTTTAAAGCTTCTTCCTCAAAATTTTCATTTGTTAATTTTACCATTTTTGCATCCTCCTCAATAATATTTGTTTCTCCTGATTTATCTTCTAATATACTCGTATTATTACCAGTAATCTCATCACTTAAACTACTATTTTCATTTGAATCACTAAGCAAATTATTTTCCAAATAGTTATTAATAAATTTACTTGCACCTATTAAACTTACTATAAATACTATTAGAATAACAATAAGTACTGTTTTCTTAGTCATTGTTTCTCACCCCTTTTAAGTTAATTTCTTTAAAAGAATATTGTATAAATACCCATTATTATAAGTAAAAGCCCTGATATCTTTTTTATTATACCATAATGTTTTTTTATAAAAGTAAATAATGTTTTTAGTTTTTCAATTAATATAGTTGAAATTATAAATGGTATGCCAAGACCTACCGAATATATGATTATTAAAGTTATTCCTTTTATTATATCTTGATTTTTAGCTATTAATAATAAAGCTGAACTTAAAAATGCTCCAACACAAGGTGTCCAACTCATTGTAAATACTATTCCCAAAAGCATTGCTTTTAAAAAGTTTAATTTTTCTATATTCATTTTTCTATTTTGTGTTTTATTTAAAAATTTTATTTTAAAAACTTCCATATAGTTAAGTCCAAAAAGTATTATTAATATTCCAAATCCTATTTTAAAATATTGCATGTTTTTACTAACAATATTTCCAAAAGAGCTTGCGAAGACTGACAATAAAAGAAAAATAAATGTAAAGCCCAGCACAAATCCAATTGAATTTATTACAGCTTTTCTCAAATTTTTTTCTTCTTCACCAGTAAAATAAGCAATATATATTGGTATCATTGGAAGAACACAAGGTGATATAAAACTTGCTATTCCTTCTAAAAAAATAAGTAAATATTCCACCTTTTTTATTCTCCTTTCAATTTATATTTGCACAAAGCATTTTACTCCATCAACGCGCATTTTTTCGTGTTGTTATTTTTTTATAATTTTTATCTATTATTATTCTTTCTAATAATAGTCATCTTTATTCTCCTTACAAGTTATCTCTTACTTAAATTTCAAAATAATTTACTTTTGAAAAATATCAAATATTTAAATCATGTATTGTTATATCTTTATTACCTATATACACATCTTTGTTACCCATTAATTTATTTAATTTTATAATAGTATAGGTTGGATAGTGATATTCCTTACTACCACCATCATCATATGATATTACATTTGGAAAGTCTTTATTAGCTTTTTCAATGATTTCTTCCATTGTTATTTTATCTTGTAATAATGCGTCTCTTAATGAAATACTGTTTTCAGTTAATTCAGCATTATTGCTATTTAGATTTATAGCAACATTTCCTTCAAAAGAATATACATTATAATCTAATTCTTCAATTTCACCTTTACTTATTATTTTTTCTATTTGCTTTGGTTTTATTGCTGTTTTTTGATAAAATACAAGACTAAAATCATTTTGTTTATTTGCTGTATCTACTATTTCATTGTTATCTTGATTTTCAATTTCATTAACAATAGGAGCATACTTTGCACCCCAAGTGCCAAATACAACTGGTTCTCCTTTTTTCATTTTATCTAAATCAACAAAGTACATAATTCCAACTATAAATGCTAATATAATTATTACTACAATTATGATTTTACATATTTTTTTATTCATACATTTCACCTAATTTTAACCTTTCTAATATTTAGACGATTTTATTTTTACATTTAGTTGGTTTTTATTAAAATGTTTTTATTAAAATATATTCTTTATCTTCATTTTGTACTTTTTTACTGTTCAAATAATCAAATCCAAATTTACGATAAAATTCGCATGCATAAACAGATGCATAAATTATTAATTCTTTACATCCAATATTCTTTGCAATATCTTCTATATTTTCTATTAATTTTCTTCCTATTCCTTGATGGTGATTTTGTATTTTTACAAACACAGTTAATATAATATATTTTTTATTTGTTTCATCACCTTTATATTTATCAATACTTGCTGTACCAACCACTTCATTATCTTTTAATGCTACTAAACATTTAGTTCTTTTTGAAAAGTTTTTCTTTATTTCTTCTTCACTAAATTGTTTCGCAACTTTATCTATTATTTCTTTTCCATGATCTTTAATATTTATTTTATATAAATTGCTTAGTATTATTTCAGATAGTTCTTTGGCATATTCATCTTTATATTCAACAATTTTAATCATTTTTCATTTTACCTTTACAAAATTAAAGAAACCTCGGGTTCTTAGACTTCCCCGAGGTATAAAATTTCCGACTCCAGTCCCGTAGGTTTTCTGAAGTACTGATCTACTATAGATAGTATAACATTATAATCTTGAATTTGTCAAGCAAAATGTTAAATTTATCTATTAATAGTATTTTATATTTTTATTTATAAAATTTATACTATAATATGTTTGAAATTCTTTTTATTTTATTAAAATATTATCTTTATCCTTCTTTTCAATAGGCAATTTAACTACCATTGTTGTACCAGCATCTTTTTTACTTTTTACATCAATTGTTCCCTTTGATAATTCTACAATTCTTTTTACAATAGCAAGACCAAGACCGCTTCCTTTTTCTGAGTGAGATTTATCTATTTGATAAAATCTTGTAAATATTTTTTCTTTTTCTTCTTCATACATACCTATTCCATAGTCTTTTATTTTAACTTCAAGTACATTTTCATTTTTCTTCTCTTTTAAACTAATATCAATTTTTCCTTTTTGTTTAGAAAATTTAATTGCATTATCTATAAGATTTACCCAAATTTGAAATATTAAATCTTCATCACCATAGAAATATTTTTCTTCCATACTTACATTAAATGTTATTTCTTTTTCTGACCATTTTGGTTCTAATAATGAAATTGCTTTTCTAATTTGTTCTGCTACATCTATTTGTTCTTTTTGTGTTATTTTATTTTGATTTTGCAATTTTGATAATTTTAGCATATTAGTTGATATATTTAGCAATCTATTAGTTTCTTCTTTAATAATTTGGCTATATTCCTTTCTTTCTTCTTGTGTCAATGTTTCATCTTCTAATAATTCTGCAAATCCTTGTATTGAACTAATTGGTGTTTTGATTTCGTGTGATACATTATCTATAAATTCTTTTTGCAAATATTCTATACTTCCTAAGTCTTTTACCATTTCATTAAAATTATTTGTTAGCTCTGCTATTTCATCTTGTCTTGTTGTTTCTAATTTTACATCAAAATTACCAGATGCAACTTTTTTAGTTGCCTCTGTTAATTTTTCTATTGGCTTTAACATTTTTTTACTTGCTATTTTCATAAATACAAAACTTATTATTATTGTATTACAAAATAAAACAATAATACATCTTTGAATTATTTGCAAAATATCTATTATTTCTTCTCTATTTTCTATATTAATTTTTATTAATCTTTCAGCCGTTTCGCGATTAACAAACAAGTAAAATCCTATTATAGATAAAATCAAAACAACTATAATTGCTATACACACATCTTTTGTCAAACTTCTTTGAATTGATTTCTTTTTTCCAAAAATTTTTTCAAACATTTCTATCCTCTTTTACATATAATACTTTTATATCCTACTCCGTGTATTGTAACTATTTCAAATTCATCTACATTTTCTAGCTTTTTTCTTATTCTTTTGATATGTACATCTACTGTTCTATAATCTGATTCACTATCTAATCCCCATATTTCTTCTATTAATTCTTGTCTTGTAAATATTGTATCTGGTGAGCTTAATAATTTATATAGTAGCAAAAATTCTTTATGTGCAAGAGAATATGTTTTTTCTTTTTTTGTTGCGCTCATTTGATTATAGTCTAACACAAAATCTCCTATTCGAATTTTTTTCTCATTTGCACTTTGACTTCTTCTTAGCAAAACTTGAACTCTTAAAAGCATTTCTTCCATATTAATAGGCTTTACCATATAGTCATCTGCTCCTAATAAAAATCCTTGTTTTTTATCTTGTATATCACTTTTTGCTGTAACTATTAATATAGGTATTTTATATTTACTTGTTCTCAATTCTTTTATTAATTCAAATCCATCCATTTCTGGCATCATTAAATCACTTACAATAAGGTCAATATAATTTTTATCCAACACATCTAATGCTTCAACTCCATTTATTGCTTCATAAGTGTTATAATGTCCCCTTTTTAAATATGTTACTATCAATTTTCTTAAATTTTTGTCATCTTCTACTACTAAAATATTAAACACAATTTTTACCTCTTTTAAATTAGAAAATTATTAATTATTTTTTGTCTTGTCTTCTTCAATATAAGCTTCTTGTTTATTTTCATCTGCTTTTTTAATGCTATCCATTATTATTATAAATTTAACGTCACCTTGTTCCTCATTATTTAGCATTGTGAAGTTTTTATATTCTTCTGACAATTCTTGTAATTTTTCTAATCTTGTCATTATATTATTTAAATCACCATTTATATAATTACAAATTTTTTCTATTCCTTCTTCATCAAATGTTGTCATACCTTCTGATAAAGTAGTTGCTCCTTGAGCTAATGTATTTGCTCCATCTGTTAAACTTGTACTAGCTTCTGATAAGCTTTCAGCACCAACGTCTAATTGATTTAATCCATTTTTTAATTCTTTTGAACCACTACTTAATACTTTAGTTCCATCTGCAATTTTTTCTGTTCCTTGATATAATACATTGCTTCCATCTACTAATACTTGTGTTTTATTAGCAAACTCATCTACTCCTGCTTTTAATTCTGTTTCACCATTTAATAAGCTTGTTGTTCCATTTATTAATTCGTCCATACCAGCTTGTAATTGTAATAATCCAGTTGCTAATTCGTCTAATTTCTTTACATCACTTGATGATAATATTTGATTTAATGCACCATTATTTGCAGTTAATACTTTTATTAAATTATTATTTCCATTTTTTTGTGCTGGAATTGTTGTATTTATTTGTTCATCTATACTTGCTATTTGACTATTTACAAGTTCTTTTATTACTGTTTTACTTTCTTCTGGTAAACTTTCTAAACTTGCTAATTGATTTTTTAATGTTTCTTTATTTGTTTTTAATTCATTAATTTTTGCATCTAATGTTTTATTAGCATTTTCTAAATTTGTAATTGCTGATTTATTTGTTTCTATTAATGTATTTATTTGACCTATTACACTTGCTGTAGAGCTAACTTGTGATGTTTCTACACCCATACTTGCTAATATTTGTTTTATACCAGCGTTTATTTTATTTTCACCATCTTGTAAAATTTTAGTTCCACCTTGTAATTGTACTATACCATCACTTACATTTTGTAAATTTGTTTTTACACTTAAAGCACCATCACTTATTTGTTTTGCACCTGCTTGTAAAATGCTACTATTCTCATTTATACTTTTAATTCCATCATCAATTTTACTATAATTTTGATTTGCTGATTTAACACCACTTGATACTTGTTTCATTGCAGCATCAAATTCTTTTGATTTTTCACTATAAGTATTTGCTCCTTGCTCTAAAGTATCTGCTCCTTCTACTAATTGTTTACTTGAGCTTTGTAATGTATTTATTTGACTATATATTTCATCAATTTTATCAAATACTTCTAAATCACTTTCTTCTAATATTTTAGGAGTTACATAAGTTACTATATTACTTAACTTAAAATCTGTTGAGTCCATTGTTATTTCTACTTTGTTTGGAATATCTATTTTGCTTTTTGAAATATTTAAGCTTTCTTGCATACCTGGCATACTCATACCTATAACAACTGTTTTATTTCCATTGTCTATTAATTTTCCATTTGTTATTTCAATATTTTTATGTGTATTATTATCTAAAATTGTACCACATACTACTACAAATGGTGTATATAATTTTTCATTTTTTCCATTAATTTTTACAATATGTTCATCTTTATTAACATATTCTATTGTTATTTTTACTTTTCCACTTTTTCCTGCTAAATCTTCAGCTGAAATTTCTTCTCCATCTAATTCATATTTTACTTTACACTCTATTGGTAGCTCTTTTTGTGTTTCTCCTTGATAATATATATCACTTCCATTTGCGCTCCATACTAGCTCATTTTCATTTTGTGTAAATGTTTCGTCTCCATTTACATTTTTTATATTTAATAAATCAGAAATGTCATTTATTAATTCTTGTTGACTGTCATTTTTTATATGATCACTTACAATTGTACTATAATTACTTCCATCTGCACTTATTTTAGAATAAACTGTTTCATCTTTAGTATAGGCAAATACTGGTACTGTATATGTTACTAATGTACCTAATATTGCAACTGAAGTTATTTTTGAAATTATATTTTTATTCATCTTAATTAAATCCTTTCTATTTATTTTTTACCTTCATACCTATTGTTGTTTTACAAATTAGTTTATCAAAAATCATTAAGAACGATGGCAATATAGCTATAACACAAATCATACTAACAATCGCTCCTCTTGACATTAGAGTACATAAAGAACCTATCATTTCTATTTTTGAATATATACCTACACCAAATGTTGCACCAAAGAAACATAATCCACTTATTGCAATAGAACCTATAGATGTTCCTAAAGCTTCTGTAATTGCTTTCTTTTTGTCTTTTCCCGATTTTCTTCCATTTATATATTTATTAGTAATTAATATTGCATAATCAATTGTAGCTCCTAATTGTATTGTTCCTATTACAATTGATGCAATAAATGGAAGTATAGTACCTGTATAGTAAGGTATGCCCATATTAATAAATATAGCAAGCTCTATTACAGCTATTAATATAATAGGTAATGATATTGATTTTAAAACAATTATCATTATAACAAATATTATTCCAATAGATACTGTGTTTACACTATTAAAATCGTGATTACTAATCTCTACTAAGTCTTTCATTAAAGGACCTTCACCTGCTAAAATAGCTTTTTCATCATATCTTTTTATAATTTCATTTATTTTTGTTACTTGCTCATTTAACTCATCTGTTGCCATTTCATAATTTGAATTTATTATAACCATTTGGTATTTATCATTTTGGAAAATCTCTTTTATATCATCTGGTATAGCCTCTTTTGGAATTCCTAAATCAGCTATTTTTGAATATCCTACAGTCCACTCAATACCATCTAAGTTTTCTATTTCATTTAACATATCATTTACTTTATAATCTGGAACATCTTTATCAATTAATAATAATTCCATAGATACCATATTGAATTTTTCTTTTAACTCAGTATTTGCTGTTACACTTTCTAATGATGCTGGTAATGATTTGTCTAAGTTATAATAAATATCTGTATTGTTATAACCATAGAAAGCTATTGGTAAAATTATAATAAATGATATTGCAAATGCTTTATAATGCTTAACTATAAAATCTCTAAGTTTTGTAAATTTAGGGAATATTTCTTTGTGTCTTGTTTTTTCTATTAGTCCATTTAGCTCTAGTATTATAGCTGGAAGAACTGTTACTACACAAATAACTCCCATTAATACACCTTTTGCCATTACTAAACCTATATCTTTTCCTAAGGTTAAGTTCATACTACATAATGCTAAGAAACCTGCTATTGTTGTAAGAGAACTTCCTACAACAGATAATAATGTTTTTCCTATTGCATTTGCCATAGCTTCATCATTATCTTTTATTTTCTCTTTTTCTTGCATATAGCTATGATATAAGAAAATAGCAAAATCCATTGTAACTCCAAGTTGTAATACTGCGCTTATCGCTTTAGTTATGTAAGAAATTTGTCCTAAAAATACGTTACTTCCCATATTGTATAAGATTGCTAAACCAATATTTAATAGTAATAAAATTGGTACAATGTAAGAATCTAGTGCAAATTCCAATACTACTAAACATAAAATTACAGCAATTACAATATAAATAACAATTTCTGAAGATGATAAATCTCTTGTGTCTAAAACTGTAGCTGTCATTCCACTTATTTTGCACTGCTCGTTTGTCATTTCTCTTAATTTTTCAACTGTTTCCATAGTACTATCAGCTGAAATTTTATCTTTAAATGTAACTAGCATAATAGTTTCATTGTCTTTATATATTTTATCCTTTATATCGTCAGGTATCATTTCTGTTGGTATCTCTGTACCTAAAACATCAGCTATACTTGCTACTTTTTCTACATTGTCTAATTGTTTAAATTCATCTTCCAATTTTAATATATCTTTTGTTTCCATATCTTCAAGCAATACTACTGAAAATGCTCCCATATTAAAATCTTCAGATAATATATTTTCTCCCTTTAAAGTTTCTACATCTTCTGGAAGATAAACTAATATATCATAATTGATTCTGGTTGCTTTAATTCCTATTATAGATGGAATTAATAGTAGTAAAGCAATTATTAGAATTAATCTTCTGTGCTTGCAAATTGCTTTTCCAAACTTTTGCATAAAATGACTCCTTTCACTGAACTTTTTTAAAACATTTTTATTATACAATGCAAAAATGAACTAATTATGAACAAATTAGTTCATTTTTATTTTTTATAAAGTATAGCAAAAATACCCGTAACTGTAAATAAAAGAGTAGAATTATTATTCTACTCTTTTGTTATTTAATCATCTACTTTAGCAAAAAATCTTATACACCATAAACCTGAGATTCCTACTAATGTATATACTATTCTACTAATTACACTCATTGATCCAAACAATGTTGCTACTAAATCAAATCCAAATAATCCAATTAATCCCCAGTTTATAGCACCGATTATTACTAATACTAATGCAATATAATCTATAACTTTCATTGTCTTTTACTCCTTTTTGTAGATTTTCATTATATATTATATGCTTTAAAGAAAAATTTATACTAGTGAGAAACAATTACCAATTTTGACAATTTTTTCATATATTTTATTTTTGATTTTTTATAAAATTCCATGAATCTTTGCACATATCTTCAAGATTTTTTTCTGCTTTCCAATGTAAAATTTCTTCTGCTTTGCTTGGGTCTGCATAACACTGTGCAATATCTCCTGGTCTTCTATCTGTAATTTGATATTTTATTTTTATTCCTGTTGATTTTTCAAAATTTTTAACAATATCTAAAACAGAATAACCAATTCCTGTTCCTAAATTGAAGCTTTCTACTCCAGTCATTTTTTCTGTTCTTTCTATTGCCTTTATATGTCCTTTTGCTAAATCTACAACGTGTATATAATCTCTTACTCCTGTTCCATCATGAGTATTATAATCATCACCAAATATATTCAAATGATCTAATTTTCCTTGAGCTACTTGATTTATATAAGGCATTAAATTATTTGGTATACCATTTGGTTCTTCTCCTATAAGTCCACTTTCATGAGCTCCTATCGGATTAAAATATCTTAATAAAATTATGCTCCACTCATTATCTGAAACATATACATCTTCTAAAATTTGTTCTATCATTACTTTTGTTTGTCCATACGGATTAGTTGCATGTTTTGGAAAATCCTCTTTTATTGGAACTGTTGCTGGATCTCCATATACTGTAGCTGATGAGCTAAATACTATTTTCTTAACATTATGTTTTTTCATACACTCCAATAGTGAAATTGTTCCTGTTATATTATTTTTATAATATTCTATTGGTTTTTCAACAGATTCACCTACTGCTTTTAAAGCTGCAAAATGTATTACTGATGTTATTTCTGGATTTTCTTCAAATACGTTATTTAATTTTTCTGTATCTAATAAATTTACTTCATAAAATTTAAAATCTTTTTTTGTAATTTCTTTTATTTTCTCTAATGCTTTTGGGTTACTATTTGAAAAATTATCTACTATTACTACATCATACCCTGCATTTAATAATTCTACTACAGTATGTGATCCAATGAAACCTGCTCCACCTGTTACTAAAATTGACATATTTCCCTCCATATATTTATTTTGTTTTCTTACTAATATATAATTTTTCTTTTATTGTTTCTTCTATTGATTTGCTATCTATTTTAAAATATTTTATTAAATCTTCTGCTTTTCCTGATTTTCCAAAACAGTCATTAATTCCTAACTTAATTAATTTTTTTGGATATTCTTCTGCTAAAACATCTGAAATTGCACTTCCAAGACCTCCAATTACATTATGGTCTTCTACAGATAATAATATGCTTGTTTCTTTTGCACATTTTACAATCATTTCTTTATCTATTGGTTTGATTGTATGAACGTCAACAACTCTAATGTCAACTCCTTCTTTTATTAATTCTTCTTGTGCCTTTAAAGCTTCTGCAACTGTAATTCCAGTTGCAAATACTGTTGCATCTATTCCTTCACCTAATTGAATAGCCTTTCCAATTTCAAATTTAACATCATTAGCATAAATTACAGGAGTTGCCATCCTTGCTAATCTTAAATAAACAGGTCCTTGATATTTTGCTATTTCTTTTACTAAAGCTCTAGTTTCAATATCATCTGATGGAGATATTACAACCATATTAGGAAGTCCTCTCATAAGATTAATATCCTCTAACATTTGATGTGTTGCACCATCTTCTCCTACTGTTATTCCTGCGTGAGTTCCACAAATTTTTACATTTAATTTTGGATATGCTATGCTTGATCTAATTTGATCATAAACCCTTCCAGTTGCAAATACAGCAAATGTTGATGCAAAAGGAATTTTTCCACAAGTTGCTAGGCCTGCTGCTGTTCCAATCATATCTGCTTCAGAAATTCCAACTTCTATAAATCTATCTGGATATTCTTTTTGAAATAAATCCGTTTTTGTTGCTGAGCTTAAATCAGCATCAAGCACTACAATATTTTCATCTTTTAACTCACTTATTGCTTTTCCAAAACTTTCTCTTGTAGCTATCATTTTTTCTTCCATTTGTTTTTTCCTTTCTTAAAAGCTAATATATTAAACATTATTTAATTCTTCTATAGCTTTTTTATATTCTTCATCATTTAAAGATTTGCCATGCCAAGCTGGGTTGTTTTCCATAAATGAAATTCCTTTTCCTTTTACTGTTTTTGCAATTATTGCTGTTGGTTTTCCTTTTGTTAATGTTGCATTTTCAAAAGCTTGCATAATTTCTTCTATATTATGACCGTCAATAACTTTTGTATTAAATCCAAAACTCTTAAATTTTTGTTCAATATTTTCTGCATTTAATCCTTTTACTTCTTCTGTTTTTCCAATAAGTTGAAGTTCATTGCAATCAACAATTACGCATAAGTTGTCTAAATTAAATTTGCTTGATGTCATTGCCGCTTCCCATATTTGCCCTTCTTCTAATTCTCCATCTCCAATTAAGCAGTAAACTCTATAACCCATTTTATCCATCTTAGAAGCTATTGCCATACCATTTGCAACTGATAATCCTTGTCCTAAAGAGCCTGTCGTCATATCAATTCCCGGTACTTTGTTCATATCTGGATGACCTTGAAATACACTATCAATATTTCTAAGTGTAATTAAATCATCTTTTGAAAAATATCCTCTCTCAGCAAGTGTTGCATACAATGCTGGTGCACTATGACCTTTTGATAAAACAAATCTATCTCTTGATTTATCATCAGGTTTTAATGGATTAATATTCATTTCATTAAAATATAAAACTGCCAATATATCACTGCAAGAAAGTGAACCTCCTGGGTGTCCAGATTTAGCATAATATATCGCAGTTATTAAATCTTGTCTTATTCTATTTGCATTTTTGCTTAAAGCTTCTGCCTTTGTAATCTTCATAATATTCTTATTCATATAATTAAAATATATGAATTTCTCCTTTCTTCTCTTGATTTTTTAATGTTTACTATAATCCAATGTAAAATCTTGTTATCCAATTAATTATTTGTTCAGCTAAAACATTTTCTTTGTTTTTGTAACTATGATTTGCTTCATCAATAAAATCTATATCGATTTTCTTATTTATCATCCTTTTTTTCACTATTTCTACTAAATCTTTTGCTGGTATAGTAATTAATTCATTGCTATTACCCCATCTCATGAATAGTGGAACTTTTATGTTATATAGTTTTTCAAATGTAAAATTTGAATCTGTATATCTAAAGAAATCAAATTCTGAACCTTTTTCAAAGTTTAAAACTGTGTTAGGTTTAACTGGTGGAAATTTATCTATGGCAATAATTTGGTCTCCCTTGCCTTTTCCTTTTATAACTTTTAAATACTCTATTACTCTGTCATAATTTGCACCTAAAACTAATTCTAAGTATCCTGGAACATCCACCATAGAAAGTAAACTAATGCCACAAATATATTTTAAAATATTATTTTCACCATTTTCAAGAAATTTATTAAATGTATAAACAACTTTTGTGCATCCCATACTATGACCTTGAATCATAATTTTGTTAAATTTTTTTGAAACCATACAATTAATTGCAGCTTTAATGTCAAAGTATGAATCTTTTATATCTTCTGCACAAGATCCTAGATAATTCATATTTGTCAATGAATCGTATGTATTTAATACATCATGTCCTCTGTTGTTAAAAGTAAAATATGCAATGTTATTGTCTACTAATTTTTTTGCAATAATATCATCTCTATAATTTAAGCAATTGGTTATAACTCCATGAACTGATATCATTACAATATTAGTTTTTATATCTTCAGGCTCATGTAATAATCCAGTTAATCTTAACCCATCATCTGTATTAAAATATATTTTACTAATCTTCATTTTTACTATATAAAATCCCTTCTAATTATAAAATTTTCATTGGTTTAAATTTTAAATAATCTGAACTAACTAATTTTAGATTAATGCCTTCCACATTTCCTTCTACTGCTTCAGTATGTGAATTTCCATGTAAATGACCATATATACAATCACTTATTCCATACTTTTTTAAAATTTCTAAATATTCGCTTTTTTCTTTTCCTTCTATCATATTCTGTGTAATAGGAGGATAGTGCATCATACAAATAATTTTTTTATCACTATTTTTTTGTTTAGCATCTTTAATTGATAATTCTAATCTTGAAAGTTCTCTTTTTAACATCTTATTGCTATTATCAGTTTCATTAAAAGACCAACCTCTTGTTCCTACTATTAAAGCATCATCACACTCATAAGAAGAATTAAAAATAAGATCAATATTTTTAAAATTATTTTCATTTAAAAATTCTCTCATTTGCTTTAAAGTTGTCCACCAATAATCATGATTTCCTTTAATAAGTACTTTTTTTCCTTTTAATTTATTTAAATAATCAAAGTCTTGCAAAGTATCTTTCAAATATGTTGCCCAAGAAAAATCTCCTGGAATAAGAACTACATCATCATCTTTAATAGTTTCATCCCATAAAATTTTTAATTTTTCTTCATAATGCTCCCAATTTTCCCCAAAAATGTTCATGGGTTTATTGGTTTCAAAAGATAAATGCAAATCACCTATTGCATAAATTGACACTTGTTTTTTTCCTTATAAAATATTTAGGTTTTAAGTTTTGCCTATAAACTATATTTTTAAATCTGGCTCTGCATTTAAAGTTAAATCACTTATTTTGCCATTTATAAAATCATAAAATCCTGCAGATGCAATCATAGCTGCATTATCTGTGCATAACTTCATATCTGGCATATAAACTTTGCAATTTTTAAGTTTTAAAAATTCATCTCTAATATAACTGTTAGCAGAAACACCTCCTGCAATTACTATAGTCTTTATACCAGTTAGCTCAATTGCTTTTTTTGTATTATCTATTAACATTTCTGCAACAGTTTTTTCAAAACTTTTGCAAAGATCTGCTTTATTTATATCAGGATTTTTATGATGTAAATTCATTACAGCTGTCTTTAT
Source organism: uncultured Clostridia bacterium (assembly GCA_947591055.1). Lineage (GTDB taxonomy): Bacteria > Bacillota > Clostridia > TANB77 > CAG-508 > CAG-793. The sequence continues at coordinate 15,603 of CANQCW010000017.1, forward strand.
TCCACTAAAACTAAAATCTAAATTATCTAAATGAGTTTTAGGTAAATTTATAGTAGGCTTACCTTTTTTTCCAAGCTCATCTATTTTAGGTCCACCTGGATAGCCTAATTCCATAATTCTTGCAACTTTGTCAAAAGCTTCTCCTATGGCATCATCTTTTGTTCTGCCTAAAACTTCAAACTCAGTATAACTTTTAATATGAACTATTTGAGTATTTCCACCAGACATCATTACACATAAAAATGGAGGTTCTAAATCCTTATGAGTTATGAAGTTTGCAGCAATATGACCCTCAATATGGTTTGTACCAATTAAAGGAACATTTAAAGCATAACTAAGCGCTTTTCCATAAGAAAGACCAACTAATAAAGCTCCTACTAAACCTGGGCCATAAGTACAAGCTACTGCATCTATATCTTCTAAATTAATATTAGCTTCTTTTATTGCCATTTTTACTACTTCAGATATATTAAGTATATGACTTCTTGAAGCAATTTCTGGAACTACACCACCATATAACTTATGTATATCTATTTGCGTATTTATAATATTAGATAAAACCTCTCTTCCATTTTTAACAATAGAAGCAGCAGTTTCATCACAACTTGATTCAATTCCTAATATATATATATCCTTCATTTATACACCTACTATCCAAATTATTAATTCCATTAATTTTTCATTTATAAATTTTATTGCAGGAGATATAATCATACTTGCAACTGGAGTAATCCAAATTGCAATAAAAATTATATAAAGCAATCTTTCATTGTTTGTAAACCAAACTCTAGCTTTGCTAGGTAAAAATGCCGTTAAGACTTTAGAGCCATCAAGTGGTGGAAGAGGTATTAAATTAAATACTCCTAAACCAACATTAATAGAAATTGTATAAGCAATAACTGAGGTAAGTACATCTCCTGTGGTAGTTAATAAAAACTGTCCTCCAAACCTAAAAAGTAAACCATAGATTATGGAAAAAATTAAAGCTAAAATAAAATTCATTGCAGGTCCAGCTATTGAAACTAATGCATTTCCTTTTCTAATTGAAATCGTTCTGTTAAAATTATTTGGATTAATTTCAACAGGTTTTCCCCAACCAAATCCAGCTGTAATTAATAAAACAGCTCCTATTGGATCCATGTGTTTTAATGGGTTTAATGACAATCTTCCCTGATTTCTAGGAGTATCATCACCTAGTCTGTCAGCCATCCAAGCATGAGCAAATTCATGAAATGTAATTGCAATTAGCAATCCTGGAATGCTTAATATTAATCCTAAAAATGCTCCCGGGGTTCCTAAATAATAACTTATGTTATCAAATATTAAAAATAATATAAATATTAACATCCATGGGTTTGAAAAATTTGTAAAAAACATTCTTATCTCCTTTATCTATTTTTCATCATTCACAATTTCTAAATCTTCTTTTGAATAATCTTCTGGTCTAAGTCCAAATCTTGTCTTCATATAATTTAAAACAATAATCATGCAAACTAAAGCTAATAATCCAATTACTAAAAAAGCATTTTCAACATTTAATACATTTAGCAATAATCCTCCTAAGATCGAAGAAATACTTGCTGCTATTCCTCCTATAAATTCATATGAAAAAGTTATCCTATTTCTCATATCTTCTTTAGTAAAATTTTTAAGATATTTGTTTTCTAATATATACCATATTGACGTACATATTTTTTGTATTGCATACATAATTAATATAGCTGGAATAATCATTGTATCTTTTCCAAAAGTAGAAATTATTCCGATTATTATGCAGGCACCTATGTACATTAGAGAAATAAACGACAATGTCCTATTTTTAAATTTCTTTTCAATAGGTCTTTTTAGCGAAATTGAAATTCCACCAATTAAAATTAGAACTGCAAAAATTACTGAAAATTGTTCCTCTGGAATTCCTATATCTATAAGTAAATCACTATTATATATTTCGACAATTTCAATTACACTATAAAATACTACTTGAAATAATACAAAAGCTTTCATCCTCTTTGATTTAAAAATAAACTTGAAGGAAGTTTTTAAATCATTTCCATAATTTTTTAAAGTACTTGCTAATTCAATCTTTTCTTTTTTATCTTTTTCAATTTCATATACATCTTTAAATTTAAATGATAAAAACGTTGAAATTATAACAAATCCTAAGCATATAATTATAGGAATATAATTATTAATAACAAATAAATACCCTGCTACTAGTGATGAAATTCCATCTAATATGTAGTACCAACTGCCACCTTTCGCATCTAATTTAGAATATAAGCCTTCTCCTCCTCTTGTTGAAACTGAATCATATAATAAATTAGTCTCTGCAATTGTTTTTATGTCATATCCTAAAGAAAATACTAAATCTGCTATTATAATACTAATTGCACCTGGAAAAAATAATAATATTAGAATAAATATAATAATTAAAAAATTTCCTAATATAATACTTTTTCTTTTTCCTAAAAAATCTGTAATTGCAACTGCTGGAATTTGCATTATAATTCTAAATAATAAATAGAATCCATTTATTATTAATATCTCTGAAGCTGTTACTTTCTTAGTAATTGTATAAAATAAAAATTCTATTGAGTAGAAAAATAATAAATCCCATGAAAACATTTTATATATCGGATAAAGTTTTGCATTATTTCTCCTTATTTCATTTAATTTCAATTTATCTTTCATGATTATAATCTCATCTTTCTATTTTCGCATATAATTTATGCAATTTTATCATATATTTATTTTTTTTACAATTAAGCTAAAAGACAAAATTTACTATATAAAATATAACATATTTAATTTTAAATATCAATTATTTGCACAAAAAAAGCACCTTCTTATTAGAAGGTACTTTTTAGGACCTATGTGTTATGACATTAAGAAGTTCATAACATTTTCTTCGATGTATACCTCTTTAATCCTTGTATACTTGCCAAGAACATTTTTGAAAGCATTTAATTTAGTTTTAGGATCGTCACAGTTCTTAAACTCTACACTAAATTCTGCAAGAGTCCGGTTTAAATAAGTATCATACTCATTAATATAGTAATCTGTTAACCTAAACTTAGCACCTGCATTGCTTTCGCAAAATTCTACTGCTTTACCGGTGATTACTTCTGTAGGTCCTACTACCTTAAAACCATTGATCTTTACCATAATTGCTAACCTCCTTAAGGTATAAAATAATATAATATAGTTATACATTAATTATACAAAATTTACATAAGTTTGTCAATTCTTTATCTTTCATAAAACGTTGTTTTACTGCTACATGATTGAATTCATTAAAACTTATTAGCTAGTTAGATATTTTAAGTTCTAAATTATCTAATTTATTTTGTTTATTAAGTAGTAAGTTTTCAAAAAACATTATTAAATATTTGTTATTTTCTTCAATTCCTTTTGAAATATTGCTATAATTTGCTCTAACTAATGCATTTCTAAAGTATAATGAATTATCTTTAAATAGTTCATTATTAACATTAAAGCCCTTGCTATTTAGATATTTTTGAATAAATAAAGCTGTTGTTCTTGTATTTCCTTCTCCAAAAGGATGTACTTGCCAAATATGTGATGTAAATGTATATATTCGCTCTATTTTTTCTCTATCAGTCTTTTCTATATATTTTTGATTTGCTTCTTCTTCAAAATCATATTTTAAAGTTTCTTCTATCATAGAATAATCTGCATATTGTAC
>CANQCW010000018.1 GCA_947591055.1 uncultured Clostridia bacterium
AATATTAAAATTATCCAATTATTGTTCCTTTCTAATTATTTCTAATATTCTTTCTAATTCATCATTAGATGAATATTGAATTACAATTTTTCCACTTCTTGGACCAGCATTTAATTTAACTTTAGTTCCAAAAAAGTTTCTAAAAGAATCTTCTATATCTCTATATATAGCTTCATATTTTTTATCCTTTTTTTGTAATTTCTTTTTATTTTTTACAGTTTGCTCTATATCTCTAACAGTTCCTCCATTTTCAATTATTTTTAACGCTGTTTGATATTGATTTTCGCTATCTGTGATAGCCATAAGAGATCTACAATGTCCTTCTGTAAGTTTTCCATCTAATGCTAATTGAATAACTCTAGGATCTAAATTTAATATTCTTAATGTATTTGTTACATTTGTCCTACTTATTCCTAACTTATCAGCTAAATCTTGTTGTCTTAAATTATAATTATCTATTAATTGTTTATATCCTAGAGCTTTTTCTATTGGATTTAAATTTTCCCTTTGTATATTTTCAATAAGAGATATTTCTTTATTTCTTTGTTCATCTTCGTTTCTAACAAGACAAGGTATTTCAGTTAATCCTGCCTTTTTAGCTGCTCTCCAACGTCTTTCTCCTGCAATTATTCTATAATATTTTCCCTTATTTTCTACTATAATTGGTTGTAATATACCATAATTTTTTATTGATTGAGCTAATTCTTCTATAGATTCATCACTAAATGTTTTTCTTGCTTGCTCTGTATTAGGTTCTATATCAACAATTTTTATAGTTTTTACTTTCTCACCTTCATTATTACTTTCACTTATTTCTTTTAAAACTTTACTTTCTGAAAATAAAGCGTCTAAACCTCTTCCTAATCCTGAACTTTTAGCCATTTAATTTCTCCTTACTTAAAATTTTTACATATTATTTATTCTTTTTTAAAAATTCTTTTACAAGTTTTTCATAACTTTTTGCACCCTTTGATCTTGGATCATATAAAGTAATTGGCAATCCATAACTTGGTGCTTCACTTAACCTAACATTTCTAGGTATTACTGTTTCAAATACTTTATTTTCAAAATATTTATTAATTTCACTAACTACTTGATTAGATAATTTTGTTCTTGCATCAAACATTGTAAGCACAGCACCTTCAATAGTTAAAGATCTATTATAATACCTTCTTACCAAATCTACTGTTTTTAAAAGCTCTCCTACTCCTTCTAGTGCGAAATATTCACATTGAACTGGTATTAAAACACTATCAGATGCTGTTAAAGCATTTAAAGTAATTAATCCTAATGAAGGTGGGCAATCTATCAAAATAAAATCATAATGATCTTTTACTTTGTCTAATTTATCTTTTAATCTGTACTCTCTACCTACTGCGCTTACTAATTCAACTTCAGCTCCTGCCAAACTCATGTTCGTAGGACATATATCTAAATTATTTACTTTACATGTTTGTATAGTATTATGAACTTCTACATCATTAATTAAAATATCATAAGTAGAAAATTCACAATTTTTATCAAGTCCAAGTCCACTAGTAGCATTACCTTGTGGATCTGCATCAACTAGTAAAACTTTTTTATTTTTTTTAGCAAGTAAAGTAGCCATATTTATTGCGGTTGTAGTCTTTCCTACTCCACCTTTTTGATTTGCAACTGATATAATTTTTCCCAATTTTAATTCCTCCAGTCTAGGTATTATAATACAAAAAATTGGACAATCTGTCAATAACAAATTGTCCTTTTTTAAATTATTTGATTGGCTCTTTTGCTGGTATTCCAGCTTTTCTAGGATATTTTAATTTTATTTTATCAACTTTTCTTACTATAATAATATTTCTTTCAATATCCGAATTTGGTAACTTAAAATTATAAACTCCTTCTAATTTTCCACTTAATTCATTTATTGCCTTTTTTGCTTCATTTAATTCTTCTTCAATGTTTGGACCTTTCATACATATACATATTCCATTAACTTTTACAAAAGGCATTAAATACTCTAATAATGTACTTAAATTAGCTACTGCTCTTGATGTTGCTACATCATATTTTTCTCTATAATTATTATCTCTGCCTAAATCTTCTGCTCTTGCATGGATTCCTTCTATATTTTCTAGTTCAAGTTCATTAATTACTTCATTTAAAAAATTAACTCTTTTATTTAATGAATCAACTAATGTAATTTCTAATGATTTATTCATTATTTTTAATGGAATACCTGGAAATCCTGCACCTGTTCCTATATCAATAATTTTTTGATTATCCTCTATATATTTTAGAATAGTACATGAATCAATAAAATGTTTTAAAATTATTTCATTTTCTTCTGTAATTGCTGTTAAATTAATTTTATTGTTCCACTCTAATAATAAATCCTTATATTTTTGAAATTTCTTAACCTTTTCTTCATCTATATTCATTATTTCTTTTATTTCCATTAATTATTACTCCTATTTTTCGTTTCCAAATATATTAAAAGTACAGATATATCAGCTGGTGAAACACCTGAAATTCTTGATGCTTGTCCTACTGAAATTGGTTTTATTTTATTTAATTTTTGTCTTGCTTCTAATCTTAAACCTTTTATTTCATCATAATCAATATTTTCATCAAGCTTTTTATTTTCTAATTTTTTAAATTTTTCTACCTGAGCTTCTTCTAATTTTATATATCCTTCATATTTAATTGAAATATTAACTTCTTCCATTGCATCTCTTTCGATATTTGGTCTATCTTCATCAATTTCTGATAATTTAAAATAATCAAGTTCAGTTCTTTTTAATAAATCAGACATCTTTACCCCTGTTGTAATTTTGCTTGATCCATTTTTCTCTAATATTTCATTTACTTTATCACTTGGTTTTATTATTTTATTGTTAAGCCTTTCTATTTCTTTTTCAATAGTTTCTTTTTTCTTTAAAAATTTGTTATATCTTTCATCTGAAATAAGCCCTACATTATGCCCTATTTCAGTTAATCTTAAATCTGCATTGTCTTGTCTTAAAAGTAATCTATATTCAGCACGTGATGTCATCATTCTATAAGGTTCGTTTGTTCCTTTTGTTACTATATCATCAATAAGTACACCAATATACCCTTGAGATCTATCTAAAATAACAGGTTCTTTTCCCTTTATTTTTAAAGAGGCATTTATTCCTGCCATTAATCCTTGTGATGCTGCTTCTTCATATCCAGATGTACCGTTTATTTGGCCTGCAAAAAACATCCCTTCTATTTTTTTATGTTCTAATGATAATTTTAATTCTTGTGGGTCTATACAATCATATTCTATAGCATAAGCAGGTCTTGTAAATTCTACATGTTCCATCCCTGGTACAGTTCTATACATTGCAATTTGTACTTCTTCAGGAAGTGATGAGCTCATTCCTTGAACATACATTTCATCTGTATCTCTGCCAATTGGTTCAATGAATAATTGATGTCTTTCTTTATCAGCAAATCTAACTACTTTATCTTCAATAGATGGACAATATCTAGGACCTGTTCCGTGTATTTTACCAGAGTAAAGAGGTGATTTATCTAAATTATTTCTAATTATTTTATGAGTTTCCTCATTTGTATAAGTTAAATAACAAGGAAGTTGATTTTCACATTTATTAAATGAATCTTCCATAGAAAATGGCTCTATTACATCATCTCCCTCTTGAATTTGCATTTTATCAAAATCCAAACTTCTTCTATTTACTCTAGCTGGAGTTCCTGTTTTAAATCTATTAACCTTTATATCTAAATTTCTTAAAATATCAGTCAATTTATTAGATGCTGCAACTCCATCTGGTCCACTTGAATATGAAACATCTCCTATATGTATCATCCCTCCTAAATATGTACCTGTTGCTAAAATAACAGCTTTTACATCATAAATTGCTCCAATATTAGTTTCTATAGATTTTACTTTATTATTTTCTACAGTTATATTAACTATTTCTGCTTGTTTTAAAAAAAGATTTTCCTGCTTTTCAAGAGTATGTTTCATTTCAGCTTGATATCTTTTTCTATCTGCTTGAGCTCTTAAAGAATATACAGCTGGTCCTTTTGAAGTATTTAACATTTTTAATTGTACAAATGTCTTATCAATATTTTTTCCCATCTCTCCACCTAAGCAGTCAATTTCTCTTACAATATGTCCTTTAGAGCTTCCACCAATATGTGGATTACAAGGCATATTAGCAACAGCCTCTAAACTAATTGAAAATATTAATGTTTTCATACCCATCCTTGCACAAGCTAAACCTGCTTCACAACCTGCATGTCCTGCTCCTATAACTGCTACATCATAATCTCCTGCATAATAACTCATTTTATTTCTCCTTTTAAAGTTATTTATGAAACAAAAACAAAATTTTTAAATTTTATTAGTTTCATTTTTAATTATTTGTTTATTTTTAGATATTTATATAATATATAATTTGTTCGATTTTATTTTCCTAAACAAAACTTTTTAAATATTTCATTTATAATATCTTCAGATGCATTTTTTCCTGTTATTTCTCCTAAATCTTCTAAAGCTTGCTTTATATATATTGAAGAAATATCTATTGGCATATTATTTTTAATTGCATCTTCCCCATTTACTATATTTTGATATGCTTTTCTTATTTGATTTTTATGTCTTTCATTAGTTATAATAACTTCATTTCCATTATCAATATTATTTAACTTAAATATTTCAATAATTTTTTCGTATAAATCATTTAATCCATCTTTTTTTAAAGCAGACATTTTAATTATTGGTTTACATAAACTTTTTATTTTGTCTTCTATGTTATTATTTTCTTGTTTTATGTCAACTTTATTTAATACTATTATTGCATTTTTATCTTTTATAATATCAATTATCTGTTTATCTTCTTCTTCAAAATCCCTTGATAAATCAAATATAGCAATTATAAGATCAGCTTCTTTGGCTAACTTTTTGCTTTTCTCAACACCTATTTTTTCAATTTTATTTTCAGTATCTCTTATTCCAGCTGTATCAATTAATTTTAATGACAATCCATCAATATTAATAAATTCTTCTATTGTATCTCGTGTAGTACCTTCTATTTCGCTTACAATGGCCCTATCTTCATTTAATATGGCATTTAATAAAGATGATTTACCTGCATTTGGTTTTCCAAATATGACTGTTTTAATTCCATCTCTAATTAATTTACCTCTTTCAAAACTCTTTTCTAAGTTTTCTAGCATAATTTCAATGTTTTTTAACTGTTTTAGTGCTTCATCATTTGTTATTTCTGGAACATCATATTCTGGATAATCAACTATAACTTCTATGTTAACCATTACATCTGTAATTTTTTTCTCAATTTCCTCTATTTTTTCTGATATTTCACCCTTTAAACCTTTTATAGATTCTTTTGCTTCTTTATCACTTTTAGAATTAATTAAATCTATAATTGATTCAGCTTGTGAAAGGTCAATTCTACCATTTAAAAAAGCTCTTTTCGTAAATTCACCTGGACTTGCTAAATCTGCTCCATTTTTTAAACAAAGTTCTAATATTTTTCTCTCTACTGTCATCCCTCCATGCGAATTTATTTCACACATATTTTCTCTAGTAAAACTATTAGGACTAATAAAATATGAAACTAATACTTCATCAATTATTTCATTATTTTCTGGATTAATTATATTTCCATATTTAATTGAATATCCTTTTATTTTATTTTTATTTTTTGGAATAAATATTTTATCTAAAATATCAAAGCAATTTTTTCCTGATAGTCTTATAATTCCAATCCCTGCATTTCCTGATGCTGTAGATATTGCTGCTATTGTATTTTCCATATTTTTAACCTCATTTTATTTAAATTTATTAATTATTATTTTTATTCATTTAATTATTTTTAATTGTTTTTAATTTATTTTTTAATTAATTTTAATTATTTTTAATTATTTTTTATTTATTTTTAATTAATTTTTATTTATTTTTAATTAATTTTTATTTTAATTAATTTTATTTGTTTTTATTAATTTTAATTATCTAATTTTATTTATTTAAATTATTTAATTTCTTTTTAATTAAATTTATTTAATTTTTTATTAATTTTATTTATTAATTTATATTATTTTTTATATTTATTAATTTTTTTATTAAATTTAATAAAAAAGTCAAAGTCAGATTATTAAAATTATAATCTCGAACTTTGACTTCGAATTTATTATTTATTATTTTTTTAAATCAACAACTAATTTTCTATGTGGTTCTTCTCCTATACTATATGTTGTAACATTTTTGCTATTTTGCAATTCTGTATGTAATATTTTTCTTTCATAAGCTGTCATAGGCTCTAAAACTACTTTTCTTTTAGTTCTTAATACTGTTTTTTCTAATTTTTTTGCTAATTCTTTTAATGTATTTTCTCTTTTTGATTTATAATCACATATATCTAATGAAAGTCTAACTCTTTCATCTGTATTTTTATTTGCTATAGCTGATAAAACTGTTTGTAGAGAATTAATTATATCTCCCCTATAACCTATTAATTTACTAGAATTTTCACCAGTTATTTTAATTTCAACTAAATTATTATCTTTATTTATTTCATATTCTAATCCATCATATATTTTTGAAAAACTATCTAAAAATTTTAATAAATCTTTTTTTGCTAATTCGTAATTTTCATCACTTAAAATTTTTTCTTCTTTATTTATAATAGTCTTTTCTATATTTTTTTCTACATTTTCCTTTAATGTTAATTCAACTTTTACTATTCTAGGTGCAAGAATACTATAAAAACTTCTTTTTTCTTCATTTTCAAGTATTTTTATATCTACATCTTGCTTAGTACAGCCTAATTCTCTCAAACCATTTTCTATTGCTTCATTTGATGTTTTTCCTTCTGCAATAATTGATTTCATAATTATTCCTCCTTAAGCCTCTTCATTTTCACCTTTTTTATTTATTACTGTATTTATTATAATTCTTTCTAATAATTGTAGCAAGTTACTTACAAACCAATATAATGATAATCCTAAAGGAGCAATCATTGCAATAGCTATTGACATTATTGGCATCATATAGTTCATGCTATTTGACATTTGTTGCATACTTTCTAACTGTTCTTCTGCAGTCTCTTTCCCATCTTCTTTTTCCTTCTTCTTTACAACTGTTTTTTCTTTTTTACCTTGAGTAAGAGCCATTGAAATTTTAATATTAACGAAAGTAGTTATTATATATAATATAGGAATAATATATACTTTATAATCATTTAAGTTTTGTGTTGGAACTTTACTTAAATCTAGTCCTAAAAATTCCATATTTATATTTACATTTTCATCTTCTCCTGATTTTGTTTCAATTATTTTTATTTCAGGATATGATGATGCTTCACCTTTTTCTGTAAGTTCTGTTTTATAATCTTCAATTATCTTATTATCAATTTTTTTCATATATGTTAAAGGTCTACTTACTAAATAAAATACTGATAAAAATATAAGTAATTGAAGTATTGCACTTAAACAACCAGAAAAAGGACTAACTTTTTCTCTTTTATATAAATCTAAAGTTTCTCTATTTAATTTTTCTGGATCACTTCTATATTTTAATTGAATATCTTTTAATTTTTCTTGTACCTTTGCTGTTTTTTTCATTGTTTTTTGTTGCTTTATTGTAAATGGTAATAAAACTAATTTTAACAATATTGAAAATATAATAATTGCCCAACCATAATTTTGTAAGTAATTGTATAAAAAATTAAGTATGTAACCAAATAAATTAGCTAAAAAAGACATATAATTTCTCCTTTCATTTTAGTAGGTCTACCCCGCCTTTTGAAAATGGATTACATTTTAATAATCTAATTAATCCTAAAAAAATGCCTTTTATAACTCCATATTTATTAATAGCTTGCTTCATATATTCAGAACAACTTGGATAATATTTGCAATGTATTCCCTTATTTTGCAAATATGGAGATATATTATTTTGGTAAAAATTAATTAACTTAATAAAAAATTTTTTCATTTATTTTAATATTCCCATTTTTAAAAATATTTTTTTCATATCATCATAAATTATATTATATGATAAATTGTTTATATCTTCTTTTTTATTCCAAATAAAAACTAAATCATGGCCTTTTATTGTATTTTTTTCTAATTCTTGATATACTGCTCTTATTTTTCTTTTAATTTCATTTCTTTTTACTGCTTTACACAATTTAGTACTAATAGCTATTCCTAATCTATTATAATCATATTTATTTTTTAAATCATATAAAATAATTTGTTTTCCTATATAATATTTTCCTTTATCAAAAACATTTTTAAATTCATAATTCATTTTTAAAGTTTTTATTTTTTTCATATATATACCTTAAAAAAGGTCACTTTTTGTGACCTCTATTTTTACGCACTTAATTTTTTTCTACCTTTAGCACGTCTTGCTTTTATTACATTTCTACCTTGTTTTGTAGCCATTCTCTTTAAAAATCCATGTTCTTTTTGTCTTTGTCTATTTTTAGGTTGATATGTTCTTTTCATTATTTCGCACCTCCACTTTCTATCGCAATTTAAATTCAATCGTAGTTAATATTATATATCAAAAAAACTATTTATGTCAATAGATTTATAAAATTTAATTAAATTTTTATTGTAATAAATTTTATATTGTTTTCATGATTTAAATTTATTATTTATTTTTTTTATTTTCTTGACTATTTGTGTAAAATTTTGATATGATATATTGGAAATAAAAGAACTAAAGATAATAATGTTATTTAAAAAATTTTTTTCACATATCTTTATGAATTGTGAATATTAAATAACGTTTTTTAATTTTGTAGATTATAACAAAGGGGAAAGTCAATGTCTAATGAATCATTAAATGATCTTTGGAATAAAGCAAAAGATCTATTAAAAGAAGAAACTACTGTAATTACATATGAAACATGGATTCAACCTTTAGAACTAAAAAGTGTTAATGACAACATTATTGTTTTAATTGCAACAAATTCATTTCAAAGAGATACTGTAGAATCAAGATATATGGATTTATTAACTAATACTTTTAATTTTATTACAAATAAAAAATGTAAAGTTTTTATAAAATTAAATAGTGAAGAAAATAACATATTAAATCAAATTCCTAGTATTACTACAAATAAAGTATTATTAAATTCTGGCCTTAATCCAAAATATACTTTTGATACTTTTGTTGTTGGTAGTAATAATAAATTTGCACAAGCAGCTGCAATGGGAGTAGCTGAAACTCCAGGTTCAAAATATAATCCATTTTTTATATATGGGGGAGTAGGTCTAGGAAAAACTCACCTTATGCACGCAATAGGAAATCAAATTTTAAGAAATAATTCGAATTCAAAAATATTATATGTTACAGCAGAAACATTTACAAATCAATTAATAAACTCTTTAAAAGATCAAGCTACAGAAAAATTTAGAGAAAAATACAGAAATATAGATGTTTTATTAATAGATGATATTCAGTTTATTGCTAATAAAAAGAGTACTCAAGAAGAATTCTTTCATACATTTAATACTTTATATGAATCTGGAAAGCAAATTGTTCTTACAAGTGATAGACCTCCAAAAGATATTGAACTTTTAGAAGATAGATTAAAATCTAGATTTGATTGGGGATTAATTGCAGATATATCTAATCCAGATTATGAAACTCGTTTAGCTATTTTAAGGAAAAAAGCCCAAATAGATAATATTATAATTGATGATGATATTCTTACTTCAATTGCAACTAGAGTTGATACAAATATTAGGGAATTGGAAGGTACATTAAATAGATTAATTGCAAAAGCATCTTTAATTAATAGTCCAATTACAATGGAAATGGCTGAAAAGGAAATAAATGAAGTAGTATCAATAAATGATAAAGTTATTTCTTCTGAATATATACAAGATGTAGTTGGAAAATATTTTGATGTATCACCTCAAGATTTAAGAGGTTCTAAAAGATCAAATGATGTAACTTTTCCTAGACAAATTGCAATGTATTTATGTAGAAATGTTGCTCAAATGTCTCTTCCTCAAATAGGAAATGACTTTGGAAAAAGAGATCATACAACAGTAATGCATGCATGTAATAAAATTGAAAAGGAAATGAACTCAAATTCAAATACAAAACTAATTGTGGAAAGTGTGAAAAAAATACTACTTTCTTCAAACTAATACATATTTCAATGAAATTTATTTATTAGTAAAATTTATGTTTGTAAAATTTTTGTTTGATACAATAAATAAAAAATATACTTCTTTTAATATGTTTATTAGTTATCCACATATAACATGTTAATATCTTGTAGATAACATGTGAATAACCTAAAATGTGTACAACTTTTTTAATAATGTGGATAAAGATTTTATTTTTCCACAGAGTTATCAACATCTATTTCCGTAGGGATTAAAGGTCTTAGATGAGTTTTCCACTAAATCCACAGTACCTACTAATACTACTACTATATATATTTATATTATTATAAAAGAAAGGAAAAAAATTATGAAATTTATTTGTGATAAAGAAAAATTGCTTAAAGCCATTAATTCCGTAACAAAAGCTGTCGCTATTAGAACAACAATGCCAGTGTTAGAAGGAATTCTTATTCAAACTAATGATAATGATATTAAATTTACATGTTATGATTTAGAATTAGGTATAGAATATATTATTAATGATTGTAATGTTGAAGAACAAGGTGCTACTGTTGTAAATGCAATAATGTTTAGTGAAATTGTTAGAAGATTACCTGATACTGAAATAAAAATTGAAGTAAATGAAAAAAATTTATTAGTTATTGAATGTGAAGGTTCATTATATAAATTAGCAACTATGAATCCTGAAGAATTTCCAGAACTTCCAGAAATTAATGTAGAAAATTCAGTAGAAATTGAACAAAATACATTAAAAGATATGATAAGAAAAACAATTTTTGCAATAAGTACAGAAGAAAATAGACCAATTTTTACAGGATGTCTTTTTGAAGTAAAAAATAACAAATTAAATGTTGTAGCAGTAGATGGTTTTAGATTAGCTTGGAAAAATAAATATATGCAAACAAAAACTAATGATTTTACAGCTGTAATTCCAGGAAGAACTTTATCTGAAATTAATAAATTATTAATTGATTCTTTTGATATTATAAAAATTGGAATTGCTAAAAATCAAGCTTTATTCGAAATAGAAAATTGTAAAATAGTAACAAGACTTTTAGATGGAGAATTTTTAAATTATTCAAGTGTTATTCCAGAAAAATGGGAGACAAGAATAAGAGTAAATAGATCTGTATTAGAAGATTGTTTTGAAAGAATAAGTTTAATTTCATCATCTAGTATTGAAAAAGAAAAGAAATATCCAGTTAAATTAGAAGTTACTGTTGGAAAAATTACAATTTCTTGTACAAATCAAACAGGAGATGCAAAAGAAGAATTATATATTAGCACAGAAGGTCAAGAATTAGAAGCAGGATTTAATCCAAAATATTTCTTAGATGTATTTAAAAATATAGATGATGAAGAAGTATTTATTGAATTTGGTTCAAGTATTTCTCCTTGTATAATAAGAAGTGTAGAAGATGATGGAGATTACAAATATATGATATTACCAATTAGATTAAAAAATTAAATAGTTTTCCACATTTTATTAATAAGATGTGAATTATTGGAGATAAAATGTACATAAATGATATTAAAATACAGAATTTTAGAAATTATGATGAACAAATCATTAATTTAGATAAAAATATTAATGTTTTTTATGGAGATAATGCTCAAGGAAAAACTAATATCATAGAAACAGTATTTTTATGCGCTTTTGGAAAATCTTTTAGAACTAATAAAGATAAGGAATTAATTAAAAAAGATAAATTATATGCAAATATAGAAGTAAATTTTCAAAAAAAAGATAGAGATGGAATCGTAAAAATACAATTAAATGATAAAAAAAATATTTTTTTAAATAGTGTAAAGCTAAAAAGATTAAGTGAATTATTAGGAAATATTAATGTTGTATTATTTACACCTGATGATATAAATATTTTAAAAGATGGTCCATCAAGTAGAAGAAAATTTTTAGATATGATGATTGGTCAACTTAGACCACAATACATACATACTTTGAATTTATATTTAAATGTATTAGAGCAAAGAAATAATTTCTTAAAACAAAAAGTAAATGATAGTAATATGATGGAAATATGGGATACAAAGCTTGCAGAGTATGGAGAAATTATTTATAATTATAGAAATGAATATATAGAAAAAATAAAAAGTAAAATAAAAAATATACATTTAGAAATAACAGATGAAGATATTGAAATAGAATATATTTCGGATTGTAAAACAAAAGAAAATTTCTTAAAAAAATTAGAAAAAAATTTTAATATAGATAAAATAAAAGGATATACTTCAAGTGGTATACATAGAGATGATTTTAAAGTATTTATAAATGGGGAAGAAGTGAATATTTATGGTTCACAAGGTCAAAATAGAACAGCAATTTTATCTTTAAAATTATCAGAACTTCAAGTAATATATGATGAAATAGGGGAGTATCCAATTTTACTTTTAGATGATTTTATGTCAGAATTAGATGAAAAAAGAAGAACCAAACTTTTAGAAAATATAAAAGATACTCAAGTTATAATTACTTGTACTGATGAAATTAATATAAATAATAGTAAAATATTTTATGTAGAAAAACGGAGAAGTAAAAGAAAAAAATTAATTTGTAAAAAACATTTGCAAAATATTTGTTATTTATGATAAGATAATAATGTTTGAAGGAAATATTAAAAATATATACAAGCATAAAAAAATACTAAAGGAGGCTAAAAAAGTGGAGAAATTTGAACATGAATATAGTGCAAATCAAATACAAGTACTAGAAGGCCTAGAAGCAGTTAGAAAAAGACCTGGTATGTATATTGGTAGTGTATCAATAAGAGGACTTCATCACTTAGTATATGAAATAGTTGATAACTGTGTTGATGAAGCTTTAGCTGGATATTGTAGCCATATACAAATAAAAATAGAGCCAGGAAATATTATTTCTGTTGAAGATGATGGTAGAGGAATTCCAATAGATATACATCCTAAAACACATATTTCCGCAGCAGAAACTGTATATACTGTTCTTCACGCCGGTGGAAAATTTGGTGGAGATAGTGGATATAAAGTTTCTGGAGGACTTCACGGTGTTGGTGCATCAGTTGTTAATGCTCTTTCAGAGTGGGTAGAAGTTACTATTCAAAGAGATGGTGGAATATACCAGATGAAATTTGAAAGAGGAAAAACTGTTCAAAAACTTACAAGAATAGGTGATTCAGACAAGACAGGAACAAAGGTAAGATTTTTTGCAGATGGAACAATTTTTGAAACATTAGAATATAGTTATGAAACATTAGAAGATAGATTTAGAGAAATAGCATTTTTAACAAAAGGATTAAAAATTAGTATTGAAGATTTAAGAGAAGAAACTCCAAAAAAAGCAGAATTTTGTTTTGAAGGAGGATTAAAATCTTTTGTTGAATTCTTAAATAAAAATAAAGAAAAATTAAATACAGAACCAATTTATATAGAAAAAAATAACGAAAGTGTTCCAGTTGAAATATCAATGCAATATACAACATCATATAATGAAAATATTTATTCATTTGTAAATAATATTAATACAATAGAAGGTGGAACACATTTAGAAGGATTTAAAAGAGCATTAACAAAAGTATTTAATGATTATGCAAGATCACATTCAATTATAAAAGAAAAAGATAGCAATTTACAAGGTGAAGATATAAGAGAAGGTTTGACAGCAGTTATTTCTGTAAAAGTAAAAGATCCTCAATTTGAAGGACAAACTAAAACAAAATTAGGAAACAGTAATATTACAGGAATAGTTCAGTCAATTGTAGTTGATGAATTATCAGCATATTTAGAAGAAAATCCATCAGTAGCAAAAGCAATATTAGAAAAATGTGTAAGTGCATCACGCGCAAGAGAAGCTGCCCGTAAGGCTAGAGAATTAGTAAGAAAGAAAAACTCATTAGAAGTAACAACACTTCCAGGAAAATTAGCAGATTGTAGTAGTAAAAATGCAGATGAATGTGAAGTATATATAGTCGAGGGAGATTCAGCAGGCGGAAGTGCAAAACAGGGAAGAGATAGAAGAACACAAGCAATACTTCCATTATGGGGAAAAATGTTAAATGTAGAAAAATCTAGAGCAGATAAAATATATAATAATGATAAGCTAAAACCAGTAATCCAAGCATTAGGAGCAGGAATAGGAGCAGACTTTGATGTAAGTAAAATTAGATACGGAAAAGTTGTTATAATGGCTGATGCTGATGTTGATGGAGCACATATTAGAACATTACTATTAACATTTTTCTTTAGATATATGAGACCATTAATAGAACAAGGACATGTTTTCTTAGCACAACCTCCACTATATAAGGTATCTAAAAAAGGAATAAAAGATGTATATTGTTATACAGATGAAGAATTAGATACAGAACTTGAAAAAATAGGAAGAGATAATGTATCAATTCAAAGATATAAAGGACTTGGAGAAATGAACCCAGAACAATTATGGGAAACAACAATGGATCCAGCTAATAGAATATTTGTAAGAGTTACATTAGATGATGCAATGAAAGCAGACCAAATATTTACTATCCTTATGGGAGATGAAATAGAGCCAAGAAGAGAATTCATAGAAAAAAATGCTAAATTTGTTAAGAATCTAGATTTGTAAAAATAAATATTGACTATTGGAAAAATATGTGTTAATATAAACATAGGAAATTAGTTTCCTAATTAAATCATAAGAAGACATTTTTACCACCTCCTTTCTACCTAATAAGAAAAAAGGTACGGCTATTTTACAATATTTTCCATATAAAATCAATATGAAAATGAAAAAAATAACAAATTTTTACAAAAAACTATTGACATATAATGGAAAATAATGTAAAATGAAAAACATGAAAGGAGAAAAATGAAATTTGAACAAATACAGTCTGTTCAAAATTGGTTGCCATTTGAAGAGATTTTAGACAAAGGAATTATTAAAATGAAAGATTCCTCCTACATAAAAATATTAAGTATAAGCCCAATAAACTATGTTCTAAAATCTACCTTAGAAAAAGAGGCAATTTTGAATTCTTATAAAAATTTATTTAAAAGTATTAATTTTAATTTTCAGATTTTAATTCAAAGTAAAAAAGAAGATTTAAAAAATCACTTTAATAAATTAAAAGAAAATAATTTATATCCAGAAATAAAAGAAAAGTATATAAATTATATAAATCAATTTCTAAAGAATAAAAAATCTTCTAATAAAAAGTTTTATATTATATTAAAAAATTCCCCATCAGAAGAAAATGAAAATGTTATAATTCAAAATTTAGAAAGTAATTACCTAAAAATAAAGGATTTATTTGGAAGGTGTGGAAATTTTGTGTCTGAATATACAGAAGAAAACCAAATAGTAGATATATTATTATCTTTCTTTAGTTCAAATAAAATTTAATATAACAGAAGAGGTGATACTTATAGAAAGTTATGTAGGAGGAACATTTAATGTTAAGGATTATTTAAGTCCATCTTATATTAACTTGAATAATCCTAAATATATTGAAATTGATGGAATATATTATTCAAGTTTACTTATTGTAAATTATATAAGAGAACAAAATGATTTAATATTTCAAAACATAATTGATACAGATGAAAATATATATATTTCTATATATTATGAAAAACAAGATACTTACAAAGTAATAAAAGATTTAACATACAATATTGGAAATGTTGGAGTTGACCTTGAAAAGATAGGAAAAGCAAGGCAAGATTATGAAATTGCAGCATTTACGTATAATGATGCTAAATATATAAGAAAACAGCTTCAAATAAATAACGAAGAAATGTTTTTTATATATACTTATATAACAACATTTTCAAGAGATAAAAAAGAATTAGAAAATAAAATAAATAAAATTGAAGGAATGGTAAGAAGCAAAGGAATGCAAGCAAAAAGAGCTTATTTTAGGCAAGAACAAGCATATAAATCTAATTTACCGTTTATGCAAAATAATAAAGATATAAAAGAAGTAACCAAAAGAAATATTTTAACAGATTCTATACAGGCAACTTATCCATTTTTGTCATCATCAATATTTGATGAAACAGGCATATTTATAGGAACTAATGTATATAATAATTCATTAATTTTTATAGATAAATATGATAGAAATAAGTATAAAAATTCTAATATGTGTATATTTGGGACAAGTGGTTCTGGAAAATCATTTTTTACAAAGTTAATGATATTAAGAAATAGCTTATTTGGATTAGAACAATATGTAATAGATCCAGATAGAGAATATGGTAATCTTGCAAAAGAATTAAATGCAACAATAATAAAAATAGGCCCAAGTTCAGAATCATATATTAATATTTTTGATATTAGAGAAGAAAGTTTAGAAGATGATCAAAAAGGTTATTTATCAACAAAAATTAATAAAATTTTAGGATTTTTTAATCTAATCTTTGGAGAATTTAAGGATAATGAAAAAGAAATACTAGAAGAAAAAATAATTAAAACATATAAAAACAAAGGAATAACTTTTGATGATAAAACACTATATAAAAATAAAAAATTTAAAACAACAAATGATATGCCAATATTAGAAGATTTATATAATGAGCTAGAAGGCAATTTAAAAACAAAATTAAAGCCATTTGTAGAAGGTTCGTTAAATTTTTTTAATAAACATACAAATGTAAAATTAGATAATAAGCTTATAATAGCAGATATATATGAATTACGGAGAAGAAAATATAAAATATGGTCTATTTCTATTTACCGAATTATTTTGGGACAGAATTAAGAAGAATAGAAATAAACAAAAAAGTATATATTTAGATGAAATATGGCAATTAATTGGAGTTACATCAAATAAAGAAGTAGCAAGTTTTATTTATAAAATCTTTAAAACAATTAGAAAATATGGTGGAAGTGCAGTTGCAATAACACAAGATGTATCAGATTTATTTAGTTTAGAAGATGGAGCTTATGGAAAAAGTATATTAAATAATTCTGAAATAAAAATGTTTTTTAATTTAGAAGAAGAAAACTTAAGAGTGTTAGAAAAACATTTAAATATATCAGAAAAAGAAAAGGTTGAAATAAATTCATTAAGAAGAGGAGAAAGTGTTATTTTTGTTGGAAAAGAACATATTCTAGCAAAAATAGAATCAGCAGATTTTGAAAAAGAAATAATAATTGGAGGTGAAAAAAATTAAAAGAGTAATAACAGCGATTGGAAATCCAGAAATAAATGAAAAATTAAAAAAAGAAAATATAGAAATTGTATGTGCAGATATTTTATATAAAGAAGGAATTTTAGAATTTTTAGAAATAAATAATAAAATAGATTATATTTTAATTAATGAAAAATTAGAAGGAAAAATAAAAATAGAAGAATTAATAGAAAAAATAAAATTATTAAATAAAAATATAAAAATAATATTAATTTCAAAAAATGAAAAAAATTATAAAAATATATATAAAAAAATAGAAAATATATCTGTAACAGAAATAAAAAATATTATTTTATATGAAAATAAAAAAATAAATGAAAATTCAGTATTTAATAAAAAGACTATACCAATAAATGATTTTTTTAATCAAGAAACAAAAGATGGAAAAATAATATCAATTTTAGGTCCTAATGGAATAGGAAAAAGTATTTTTTCAATAATTTTTTCAAATAATTTAGAAAATAAAAAAGTTTTAATATTTAATCTTGATATTTTTAATAATTCAATAGTAAATTTATTAGAAATAAATAAAAATAATAAATTTAATCAAAAAAATATAAATAATAAAAATAAAATTAATTTTGAAAAAAATAATAATTATTTATCTAAAAATAATTTTAATATTAATAATTATATAATAGAAAGTAAATATAAAATTGATTTTATTTTTGGAACAGATATTATATTTAATTCTGAAATAAATATGAACCCACAAAAATTAAATAATATAATAAATAAATTAAAAAATAAATATGATTTAATTTTAATTGATACATCATCAGAAAATTTATTAGATTATACAAAAGAAATATTAAAAAATTCCGATTATGGAATATTTATTTCTGGCGCAAATTTATTAGAAATTAAAAAATCTCAAAAATTATTAGATATATATACAAATGAGTGGAATATTTATAATAAAAAAATAAAAATAATTATAAATAAATGGACTAAAGAATCTATTGATGATGAAGTTTTAAAACAAATATTTAAAAATTATGATATTTTAGGAAAAATAAAATTAAGTGATTATTATGATTTAGCAATAAATAAAAATAATTTAAAAAGAAAAGAAATTCAAAAAGATTTAAATAAAATAAAAAATAAAATTGTAAGGAGAAAAATAATAAAAATAAATTAATAAAAAATAAATAAAAATTTTAATTAAATAAATAAAATTAATAAAAAAATTAATTAAATAAATAAAATAAATAAAAAATATTAAATTTAATTATTTTTTATTTGAAAGGATAAAAATGCAAATAGAAAACACATTAGAAAATAATTTGTCAAATAATTTAGTAAATTCAAATACGCAAAATAAATTTTTAGAAACTACACTTGGAAAAGTAATTAAT
>CANQCW010000019.1 GCA_947591055.1 uncultured Clostridia bacterium
TTTATATTGTTGCTGATAATACTATATCTGGTATGAAGTTTTCTTCTGTTGTATGAATCATAATATATAACATCAAGGATGAGCCTTTTGGAATCTGTACCCAATGTGGCAGTGTAAATGTTGCATTGTCGATATGATCACAAGTAATTACACTTGGTGATACTTCTAGTATCCTATTACTTCCTACATATATATTTCCTCTAATAATTAGATAATCACTATCTGTATTGTTATTAATTGTTATTACATACATTTTTTCGTTTGGATTTGGAGCTACATATTCTGAATCTACTTTTACATTGAAATCTTTAATTTCTATTTCTGATTCTTTTAATATTAGTTTAGCTTTTCCATTTTGTACAAGTGTTCCTTCTTTATCTGCTCCACTATTTGTGCAAGTTATTTCTATTGAATTATTTAGAAAATCTTGGACATATTCTTCAACCAATATTGTTTTTGGTATTTCACTACTTACTTCAAATGTTATAGTAACATTTACTTTTTCTCCTGCTTCAATCCTATCATCCCAATTATAGTTAGTTAATATCCAACCATCATCTGTTCTTTTTCCATCTATTGAATAAGGATATGTTATATACTCTGTATCTTTAATTTTTATTTGCCAATTTTGGTAGTTTATATTGGTGTTATTATTATAGATAATAATGTCATAGAAAAATATATAATCTCCAATTTGTTGTGTTCTTTTAAATTTAACTTCTGGCTTTATTATTTCTTCATTAATTTCTGCTTTTCCATTTATAGTTAGTTCTTGTTTTAATATTCCATATCCATTTGCCATAAAAATAAATGTTGATAAAGCTAAAACGCAGATGATGTTTGGTAGTTTATTTATAATCTTTTTTGTCTTTTTCATTTATTTTTGTACATATTCTATAATTCCAGTAACTGACTTTGTTTTTATTTCTGGCAGTTTTGTTACGCTTTCGTCATAAGTAATTGTTACTGTAACAGTAGTTTGCTCTCCTGCAAGCAACGTCTCGCTTGGTTTAGTATTACTATATATAATTGCACTTGAACCATGTTCTTCATCACTTGTAAATTTACTTTCACTTAGAGTTGCGTCAATTGTTCCAGCATTTTTTATTGTTATTTCATAACTAATCTTATCTCCTGGCTTATTTAATTTTGCATCAAATTTTGCTGTCGTATTTGTATATTCTGGACTTCCTGCACTGCAACCTTCACTTACATCTTTTGCTTCTATTCCTATTATCTTTACATCCCACTGACCTGTAATTTCAGCATTTCCATTTATTTTTAATTGTGTAGCAAATTCTGAATAAGCAACTGCCATAAGTGTTATTACAACTATTAATATAATTATTATTATATTTTTTCTGTTTTTCATTTTCTATTTTCTTCCACAATATAGCTTATTCCTCTTAGTTTTAGATATAATTATATCTATATTTATTATATGATTTTTAATTATTTATGTTAATCTGTCTTTTTCATATCTAAAAATAAAAAAGGAGAAGTATATCTATAAGATTCCTTCCCTTGATTTATTAATTTTTCATAATTTATTTTTGATTTAAAGTATATTTTCATTATTATGCAACCTTTATTCCTGTATTTTTCACTTCTACTACAAAAGGTGTTTCATCATTTTCATAGTCTGCAACTGTTATAATATGTGGTTCTATTCTATAATCTATTCCTTTTCTTAATATCATTAATTTTACTTCTTCATCAAATGTATCTGTTTTTATATCATCTGTAATTACTGCTATATCAATATCACTATCTTCATGTTCTGTTCCTTTTGCATAAGATCCAAATAATATTATTGCTACTACATTATAGTTTTCTTTTATAATAGCTACATATTTTTCTATTATGTCGGCTATTTCTTTTTTTATTTTTCTTTTATCATTGTTTCTAACCATAGTTTTAACTCCTTTAATTTTTTATTAATTTTTCATAATTATTTTTAGTATTATATCTTATTCTATATTTTAACATGAACATATTTTTCATATAGATAACCTTATTTTTTCCCTTTCATTTATCTTTTAAATCTATTTACCTTATTTTATTAAATTTTTTTAAAATTATCAATTACATTGCTAAAAAAATATATTAAAATTTTAAAGAGGTTCTTAATTTTAAGAACCCCTTTCACACAATATTCAGTTTTTAATAAGTCTTTTTTGGAAGTTAAACATCCATTACCACCCAGCCTATGCTGTTTCTATGGAAGTTTCCAGGATGATGATCTTTCATCCAAAATGACAGTGAGCATACATTACCATCAAATCCATAAAAGGAACCTGTTAGTTCGAAGCCACCATTTTTGTTTACTGTGATTTTGTAAAGATTTCCTAAGTCATTCCAGTTACCTACTAATCTGCTGCCAGTAAGTTCGATAGTTTTTCTTGCATTATATGAATCTGAGCAATGAGCTATGTCTCTGCTTTGATCACATACTGCCTTCCAAACATCTTTTACATCATACTGTCCGCTATCAACAAGTTCCTTCATGACTAATGCTAAAAATGCAACTCTCTCCTTTGTTAATCCCAGTCTGCTATGCTTTTGAGGGAAGAAATGACTTGCCTCTAAATCCCACCAAACTGCAGATTTTCCATTTGCCGGTCTTAAGCCTGACTTGAAGCAAATTCCGCCATCTTCGCCTATTGATGCATCCATGCGCTGTGCCCGGAAGTTTTCTAAGCCAGAATTAATTGCATCTTCAACCCTTTTCTTAAATAGCACTTGATTAAGCGATTCTGGTTTATGCCTTAAGATTTTGTCCTGCATAAATAAAGAACTTGCATGTACAACAGGGAAATACTTATCAAGCCACTCTTTAGAGCCTTTCATTTCCTCTAAATAGCTCTGGTCTACTTCATAGTCAAAATACACAAAAACTTTGTCATTTACGACTTTGGCTTCCAGATTTGTTGCTCCTTTCGGTATTGATGTTACTTCCATTTTGAGTCTTTTCTGCATATTATTTTCCTCCTAGATAAAAATTATTTTATTTAAGACTTATAATTAGTTACTTTTATTATACTACAAAATTACTTATTTTTCAAGTCTTTTAGCTTTTATTTTTAAAACATATGTTTAAAATTAATTTAGAATATAAAAAGATAAATTTAAGTATGCAGCAAATAAAATCCACAATAAATAAGGAATTTGCAACAAACCTGCTAATTTATCTTTTTTATAAAATTCAATTATCATCAATACTACAAATACAATCAATAATAAAATCCAGAAAAATGCGAATAATAGCCAATTTAATCTAAAGAAAAATATTGGCCATAAAAGATTAATAACTATCTGTGCAAAAAATATAAAGTTAATTTTTGCATCTGTGAGCTTTTTTATTTTAAGCCTTCCATAAGAAATAGCCATTAAAATATACAGAATCGTCCATACAATTGAAAATACAACTGATGGCGGTGTTAATAATGGCTTTTCTAAATTATTATAATTCATACACTTTCACCTCTACTTTTATTATATTGGTTAAGTGCAAGAATAGAACTTTTTAATTAAGTACATATGGTGGTGATAATTTGCTTAATCCAAAACATCCACCTGCAAAAAGTAGTTCTCCTGTTTTTGGGTTTACTTCAATAGAATTTGTTTCAAAACCTCCTTGTTTTCCTTCCCTTATAATTGAATTTTTTGTATTGCTTGTTATAACTTGAAAAGTTTCTCCTCCATCTACAGAACGATATAGTGAGCAATCATTTAAATAATAATTTCCTGGTCCTCCACAATATATAATATTAGGATCATTTGGATCTACTGCTACTTTTGTAATTACATTTGTACCTTTTATATTTAAATCGGCTTTGCTATATTCTTGTATGTTTTGATTTATTACATACTCTGTTTTTCCACTTTCAACATATATTCTAAACAAATAATGATTTCCCGCTGATACATAAACTGCATTGTTTTTCCAGTCATAAGCAACATCATCAATATTTAATCCTTCAGTTTTGGCATTTTCTTTTGGCTTCAGTATATCTTTATTTACTTTTTCCCATGTAACACCATTATCATACGAAACTACTACATATTTTGCTGTTTCGTCCATACCATATAATTCTTTTTGTCCTTTAGGATTATGTGTATATACATTTATACAACCTTCCATTTTACTCCATGTATGTCCACCATCTTCGCTTCTTAAATCACAAGCAAATAATACCTTTGGATCAGTTGGAGATTGATATGAAGATTCTATACTAGTTCTTAGATTTTGTTGTGTAAAATACAATCCTGTGTCTATTATTGTATTTCCACCATCAAAAGTTATTTTTAACTTTCTTGGTTCGTTCCATCCTTCAGACACTCCTACAAAGTATGTATTTTCATCAACTGCATAACCTCCATAGCAAAATCCTCCCCAACCTTGTCCTGACATATTTACATACTTCCATGTTTTTCCGCCATCTGTAGTAACACAACCATTATAGTCTTGTGAACCATAATATATAATATCTGGATTATACACATTATAGTGAACTAATCCTCCACTTAAAATACCTGTTATTCCATTACTATCCCATTTAAATGTTTTTCCACTATCTATACTTGAGCTTACAAAATCTCCTTGTACAAATAGCCATACCTTATTTTCAGTATTGCTCCACATTGGTATACTTGCTCTATTATTATTTGGCATAAAACTCAAACTATTATCTAATATTGATTTTTCCCATGTAATACCACCATCTTGGCTATAATATGGATAATTTTGATATTCGCCTTCTTTATTTATAATAACAATTTTATTCTGGTCTAAAGGACTTACCTTTATATTCATAGGTTGTTTTGTAGGATAATTTTCTGAATCAATTTTTGTATAATCTTTTCCGTTTTCTGATTTGTATATACCATTATTATTGCAATAATATAAATATACTTTGTTGTTTGATGCAACTAAATCAAATCCTGTAATATTATCTTCTACTATCTTTGTAAAACTGCTTCCACTATTATTGCTATAATATATTCCATCTGCTTTAGAAACATAAACTTCTCCTGTGTATGGGTTTATTTTTATTGTTCCATCATATAAATTTGTATTAATTAAATCCCATGTATATCCACCATCTGTTGATTTATAAAGTCCTTTTTCTTCATCTTTTAATTGGGTTTGCTCTAGATTATTTGCTGTAGACCAATATGCTACCATGCATCTTTCTTGTTCCTCATTATAAGAAAATTCATCATAACATACAGAATCTCTTATATCTCTATGACCAGTTATTAACATTGATTTTGTTTGTTTCCATGTAATACCACCATCTTCAGAAATGTGAGGTCCATTTGTATCAAACGAATTGCTATTTATTCCAATTGCAATTATATAATTAGAATTCTTAGGATCTATTGCAAATGCTCCTACTCCTCTTGATGAAAGCCCAGCATTAGACTGTTGCCAATTCCTTCCTCCATCTTCAGAACGGTATATTCCTCCTACATCTGTTCCAAGAAGCAAAAGCTTACCATCTTTGCTCATTGCCATACCTATTGGCCATTGGCATCCTTCTCCACCTGTTGTAACTTCATCTTTTTCTAATAATTCTTGAGAAACCATAGGTATAGATTCCCATTTTGAAATATTTGTTATGTTGTATTTATCATAAGGACACTCTTTTTGCTGATTAATAAGTAATGATAAATCAATAATTGTTACTTCATTATCTTTATTCATATCAGCTTGTGAACTTTCAGTTAATTCTTCCAAAAGGATTAAATTTTTTTCTAGCAATATTATATCTTCATCATCAATAAATGAATTTTGGTTAATATCACCTAAAAGAAGATTATTAGTTGCAGATACACTTTTATAATTTGTTACAGTAATAACTCCTATCAAAAGTAATAGTGTTAAATTTTTAAATTTTTTGTATTTAAATAAAAATATCGCTGTTATAATTAATATAATAACTATTAGAGCAGGAATTATGCTACTATTACCTGTTTGTGGTAATATGCCATCTGCAGTGTCTTTTACTGTGTTCTTTTCAACTGTTTGTCCAACTATTTCATTTTTGACTTCGTTGTCTTCTTGGTTTACTGCTTCGTCATTTATTACATTTTCTTCTTTGTCTACTGTTTCATTTCTAACTTCATTGTCCTCTTGGTCTTGTGTTTCATCATCTACTATGTTTTCCTCTTGGTCTATTATTTCATTTTTAATTTCGTTGTCTTCTTGGTTTTCTGTTTCATCATCTACTATGTTTTCTTCTTGGTCTATTATTTCATTTTTAATTTCATTGTTTTTGCTATCTTCTGATTGTCCCTGATTAATAATCTCAATTTCCTTTTTCATTGAGCTTTTTGTAAATTCACTATTTCCATCAGATGCTATTATGTTATCTATACTTATTTTAGTAGTTTGAGATGGTATATTTTCTTTAGCAGTTAGCTTTATTTCAATGATTTCATTACTATCGCTTACTTCTTTATTTATTATAATAAATTCATTATTTTCTTCATTAAACTCTAGTTGTTGCCAATTTCCTTTTTCAATGAAATTGTCTTCTGTTACGTTTTCCCATACATTTTTATCATAATTTATTTTTGCTTTATATGTATTAATTGCCTCTGTATTATTCAATTTTAATAAAATAGAAATTTGCATTTTGGGTTCTATTTTTTCATCTGTTATTTCCATTTCACTATTTAATACTGGTTGAGATGCTTTTACATTAAAAGCTAAAAATGAACTTATTAATATTAATAAACTTATAAATAAAAAACCAATTTTTTTCATATTATTACCTTACATCATTATCACGTTTTACATTATTATTTACATTATTGTTTACATTATTATTTACATTATTATTTACATTTTTCTTTACATTTCTATTTACACTTCTATTTGCATTTCTGTTTGCATTTCTACTTACATTTCTAGTTATATTTCTATTTGTATTTTTCTTTTTATTTGCATATCTTCTTTTCTTAGCATTTTTCTTCTTTTTATGTATTATGTATATTATTCCAATAAGAGATACTATCATTATTATTATAAATCTTTCTAATGGAATATCTCCTGTTTTTGGTATTATACTTGTTGCCAAATTATCTTCTTTTTGATTATTTGTTGGTTTGCTTTTATCCAATTGCTCATTACTTGAATTATTAATTTCTGAATTGTTTTGACTTGGTGTATCTTCTTGTTTCGTTTCTTCTAGTACTACATCCATACTTGCAATTTCTAGTTCATTAAAAATATCATCATCTTTTTGATATGTTATTGTTTTTGTTACTGAATAGTTTCCACTTTCTATTTTTAATTCATATTGTTTTCCATATTCTAATCCATAGAAAATTACAACATTTTTATTACTATCATTTACACATATTGGCTCATTTTCATTTCCAATTTCACTTATTTGTGCTTTTTCTACCTTAACATTTGTTCCGTCTATATAAGGCACTACTTGCAATTCATACTTATTTTCTATTCCTACTTCTGTATCTCTTTCTAATAATGGTAAAAGAGGTTTATAGTAATGATATGATATTCCTAAATTTTCATAATTATATTTTTGCACAATATTATTTAATGTATCCATACATTGTTCTAATCCATCATTATAAAATGTATCTTCTTCTCCAACTGTTCCAAACTTTGGATCTTGTACTTCTGCTATTGATACTATATTTATATTATGTTTTTTTGCTATTTCTATTTCTTGATCCATATTTTCCATTATTGTTTCTTTAAAATAATTCATAAATGCTATATGGTCATAGTTATAGTTCATCAAGTCTTCTAACACTTCTTTTGATAATTTATCTAGCCATACTGGAAGTGCCATTGAATATTTTAATCCTAGATTTTCTGCATAATCACAACATTTCTTTGTATTTTCTGTAAATTGCTTAAACAATGCTAATGTTTTTTCTGTTTCTCCATTATTTGCCGCTTCTTGATATTCATCTGTTAAATAAAATTCTACATCTAAGCTAACTCCTTTTAACTTATAATCTAATATCTTATTTAGCTCATTTGCCTCATCTATTACTTCTAATACATTATTCATGTCTCCTTCAGTTAGCCAATCTCTTGCACCTTCTAGTAAAAATACATCTAATTCATATTTTTTTGCAAATTCCATTATTTCTTTTAATCTACTAATTTGTTTATCATTAGCTGGTCTTTGAATATACAATGTATTTATTTCTAAATAATCTATTTCGTCTTTTAATTTTGATATATTAAAATCGTCTATATCCCAACAATATAGTGATATTATTTTTTCAACTATATCCTCATCTTGTCTTGCTTCTCCAAAAACTTTTGTTACTGAAGATGTAAAAATTATTATTAAAGCTAATAGTATAATTTCAATTTTTTTTAACATTTTTAATATTATATCTCCTTACCATTTTTTATTTGTGATATATTTTTCTCTTATACTATATATTTTAACATTTTTCTTATTTTTATGTCAACCTTTTCTACTACCTTCGTTTTGACCTATTATGAAATTCCTAATAGTTCATTTTTTTAACTTTCATTATTTTTCTTTATCTTTTTCAATTTTCTTTTGATATCTTTCTTCCTCTGAAAAAATACATCCACAGTATTTTTGCATATATAATCCTAGCTCTTTTGCTTTATTATGGCCTTCCCAAAATCCTTCTCTAAAATCTCTATATAAAAATTCTATTCCATATTCTTTACTTAAATTTTCCATATAGTCTTTTATAAAATCATGTTTTTGGTAGATACTATATAATAACGTTGTCGATACTGCATCATATCCATTTTCTTTTGCATACTCAAATGTTTTTCTTAGTCTTACTGGATAGCAATAGTTTACGCATCTACTTTTTAGATCTTTTACTGCTTCTTTACAAAAGTTATCTAATCCATATTCTTCTTCAAATATTGCTTTTACATCTATACTTTTACTATATTCTTTTAAGCAATCTCTTCTTGCTTTATATTCTGTATATGGATGAATATTTGGGTTATACCAATACAGTGTTGGTTCTATTCCTTCTTCTCTTAGTTTATCTATACAATACACACTACATGGTGCACAGCATGTATGCAACAATAATTTCATTTCTTTTCTTATAATCAATCTTTTTTATTGATTAGTCCCTTTCTTTTAATTTTTTATATTATATTTTAATATTCCACCTGATCCATTTTCGTATATTATTTCTCCATCTTTCATTAGTTTTTCTTTATATATTTGATAATATTGTCCTCTATTAAAGTATATAAGATAATCTATTTTTCCTGCTCTTTTTCCAACATATATCATCTTATATTGTATTTTTTCTCCTCCCATATGTTCATCATCGTCGTTCATTATTCTAGTTATTGAGTATGTCCATGCTCCTTGTTCTATATCTCCTGCTACTTCTGTTTTACTTTCTTTTGGAATCAATTTTAGGCTCATCCTTAATATTTCTATTTCTTCTAAATTTAAATCTGTTGGATGTTTATATATTGTTTTATTTGCTCCATATATATCTGCTATTTGAAGTATATTTTCGTCTTTATCTACTACTCCATGTGATATATTGGTTTCAAAAAATATTAAGTTTACTGCTATTGCAATTATATATGTTGTAACTATTGCAAATGGAACTATTTTATTTTTTTCATATATTTCTAATAATCCTTTATATGCTAAATAATATAGTAAACACCATAGTGCATAGTAATTTTTTTGCAAATAGTACATTGATACTCTTCCATATAAATATCCAATTAAAAGTATCATTATAAATGCAATCGCTATTATTGTTATTATTGATGTTCCTCTATTTTCCTTCCATTTTTTATACATTGCTATTATTGCAAATGGTATTAATGGTAGCACATTTGAAAATAGATTAACATATATATATCCAAATAATGATAATGAACTTCCTATTAATTTATTTTGTTGATTTAAAGCTTTTTGAAAATCTACTGATTTTCGTATTAATACTCCATATATTTCTGGTGATATATGATATATGTATCCTAGTATAAATGGTAATAGTAATGTTACAAATAATTGTAAAATCAGTTTTCTATTAAATAGTGATTTTACAACGTTCTTAAATTTATTTTTTGAATCTGTATTTTCATTTTTTCTATATTCATTAATACAGAAATATATCCATAATCCACTATATACAAATGGAACGAACATAAAGTATGAGCTAAATAATCCAAAGTTTAGTATGAAAAATACGAGCAAGTTTTGTTTATATCCTATTTCTTCTTTTTGATATACATCTATACTTGCAATTATTGCACTTACCACTAATATTCCCATACTCAAGTATTCAAATCCAAATAGCATACTATTTAATGGATATCCCATCATGTACAGAATTGATACAATAAATGCTAAAAATCTTGTTTTTCCATCTTTTGCAAATCTTGAAATTGTACTATAAAACATTAATCCACTTAAGAATAAAATGAATATTCCAAACAATATAAATATATTGTAATTATCAAAAGAGTCTATTACATTTTCAAATATTTTCATTATTAGTCCAGAGTTTACGTATGATACTGTTTTTCTACTTGCAAATGAACTAAATACTACATCTGGTTCTTTTTGATTTGCAAGCAATGTTTCTTGTTCTTTGAAAAGTTCTGATGTTAAATAGTGAGTTGCTGGGTCTCCTGTTTCATACTTGATTTCAAATGGAAATCCAAAGTTCATATATGCTGAAACCATTGTTACTACTGCTATCAAAAATGTATACAATATATCTATTTTCTTCAAAGAAAATTTTTGTACTTTCTTTGTTTTTACTAAATAGATAATCATAATTATACTAAATATATAATTTATGATACTTAAATTTACCAGATTGCATGATATTGTAAAAAATGTCAAGCAATAACAAATAAATGTATTATAGCAAAATAGCAATACTATTGTTAATACTATTTGTTTTACAATATCTACCTTTTTATCTGTCTTTTTTATCAATAAATATGATATAAATAATGAAATTACTGATAGTACATAAATTATTCCCATTTTTCTCTCCTATTTCTTATGTTATTTTCACTAATTTTAAAATTATTTTATCTTTTTGTTTTTATTTTTTATTTTTTCTCTTTTTGATTTTCATCTTTTATTTGTTATCTTTGATTCCTAAATGTTTATATGCTGCTGGCAATGCCATCCTTCCTCTTGTTGTTCTTGATATAAATCCTATTTGTATTAAGTATGGTTCATATACATCTTCTATTGTTGACACTTCTTCTCCTAATGTTGTTGCTAATGCATCTATACCTACTGCTTTTCCATGATATTTATTTATTAATATGTCTAATATTTTCTTATCTACCGCATCTAATCCCATATCATCAATATCTAATTTATTTAATGATACTTTTGCTATTTCTAATGTTATTTCTCCATTTCCTAAAACTGATGCATAGTCTCTTACTCTTTTTAATAGTCTATTTGCAATTCTTGGTGTTCCTCTTGATCTTCTAGCTATTTCTACTGTTGCTTCTTCATCAATTTTTATATTTAAAATACTTGCTGACCTTTTTATTATTATACTTAAATCTTCTATACTATATAGTTCTAATCTCTCAACTATTCCAAATCTATCTCTCAGTGGCGTAGTTAGTGATCCTGCTTTTGTTGTTGCTCCAATTAATGTAAATTTTGGAAGATTTATTCTTATTGATTTTGCTGTTGGTCCTTTTCCAATTATTATATCTAAGTTATAGTCTTCTAATGCTGGATAAAGTATTTCTTCAACATTTTTATTTAATCTATGTATTTCGTCTATAAAAAGCACATCAAATTGTGATAGACTTGTAAGAAGCGCTGCCAAGTCTCCTGCTTTTTCTATTGCTGGACCTGATGTTATTTTTATATTTGAATTCATTTCGTTTGAAATGATGTTTGCAAGTGTTGTTTTTCCAAGTCCTGGAGGTCCATATAACAAAACATGGTCAAGTGGCTCTCCTCTCTTTTTTGCCGCTTCAATATAGACCTTCATATTTTCTTTTACCTTAGTTTGTCCAAAATATTCATCTAATTTTTTTGGTCTTAAAATATTTTCTTGTTTGCCTTCATAATTATTTTCTAAACCAGGATTTGTTATTTTATTATCTTCTTCCATTTGATTTAATCCTTTTACTTTTAGCATTTTTTTCTTTTAATTTTTGCTTTTCAGCTTAGCCTTTATTTTTTGCTTTTTATTTTTTATTTTCTCTATTTGTTTCTTGTAATAACATTTCTTTTCTCTTATTTTCTTCTAGCATTTCTTTATTATATTTTTTTATTTGCTTACTGCCTATTCCTAGCATTACTGCTGTTATTAATATTAGTGATAATGCCTTCCATATACCGTCATTTATTAATATTACTGTAAATAGTCCTATTGTAGCACTTATACAATACAATATATATACTGCTTGTTTTTGTGTATAACCTTTTTTCATTATTCTATGATGCAAATGTCCTCTATCTGCTTTAAATACTGCTTTTAGTGATTTTCCTTTAATTATTCTTCTTATTATTGCAAAAATAGTATCAAATATTGGTAGTCCTAAAATTAATATTGGTGCAACTAGCACTAATGCTGTTACTGTTTTAGCTACTCCTAATATTGCAATTACTGACAAACTATATCCTAAAAATTGTGCTCCTACATCTCCAATAAATGTTTTTGCTGGGTTTACATTATATGGCATAAATCCTAATATTGCTCCTGCTAATGCTGTTATTAATACTATTGATATTACTGGTGAATCGTTTGTTGCAAATATTAGTAACAAAAATATACATGATATTAATGTTATTCCTGATGATAATCCATCTAAACCATCTATTAAATTAATCGCATTAGTAATTCCTACAATCCATCCAACTGTTAATATAAAGCTTACTGGCTCTGGTAATATCAAGCCACTTATATCTTCTATTCTTATTCCAAATGCAAATATTATTATTGCTGATACTATTTGTGCTAATAATTTTTGTATTGGTTTTAAAGTTTTTATATCATCTAAAAGTGCAAATATTCCTAAAACAATTATTCCTAGCAAAAATCCTATTAATTTTAATTTATAGTTTTCTGTATCATTTAAGTCTATTTTTCCTTCTAATGACATTGTTATTACTAGGTAAATTGCTGATACAATAAATCCAGAAATTACAGCTATTCCGCCTATTCTTGGCATAGGCTTTTTATTTACTCTCCTGTCTTCTGGCATATCTATTGCTCCAACTTTTTTTGCAAGTTTAATTGTGTACGGTGTAATTACAAATGATGTCAAACATGCTAGCAAAAATGCAATTGCTATATCTCCCCACATAAAATTACCTCCATTTATTATACCCCCATAAAACGTTAGCACGAAATTAAAGTTTCGACAACGATTTACTTGTATAAAATATAGTGTTGTTTATATTGTTCCTTCTTAAATCCTGCTTGTTCTATTTTATCTGCAACGTTAGTTTTTCCAGTTATATATACTGCATCATCTTCAAGTTTTGATAAATTTATTTCGTTTATGTAATTATCATATCCAATTACTTCTATTCCATTAGAAACTTTTATAATTTTTATATTTTTAGTAAATTGATAAGGTGATATTGGTTTTGCATATAAACTATATATATAATTCATATCTGTACATATTTTTCTATCTTTTAAGTCTGTACTATAAACATATTCTAAAACTTCTATACTTCCATTGTCAAAGAATCTATAGTCTTTATTTGCAAATGTTGTAAAGTATTCTTTTATGAACATTACAAAATAAATTATTAATGTTAATGTTATTATTGTAAAAATTGTTTTTGCATTTTTCTTAATTGACATTAATGTAACAAATATAAAGTATGTAGCTGAAATATATATTCCATTAGCTTTGTTTATATTTAATTCTGTTAAATAGCACAAGATAAAATTTGAAATAAATGCAAATAACATTATTATACTTAAGTCTATTTCTTCTGATTTTTCTATTTTGTTTTTTGATACTTGATTACTATTTTTTATAATTTTTACTATCGTAATAATTAATCCTATGCACATAAGTATTGTGCCTAAAGGATAAAGTGGTCCAAATCCTTCTATTCCATTATAATCTATAAGTGGAGTTACAAATACATATTTTAAATTTCTTACATTATATAGAAATTTTGTAATGTCTATTTCACTCAATCTACTTTTATGTAATTTTGGTATTGTTATAAATCCATCTATTTCGCCTATCCAGCCTTTTTGTACCATAAGCATTAATATTAGTGGAATTGCAAGTATCATCAATGGAATACAAAATACTATTATTTGTTTTAATTTTACTTTTTTCTTTATTAATAAATAAATTAATGTTAATAACAAAAATAAAGGAATTACTATATATGACAGAGCATACGTATATAGAGTTATACCAAATATTAATCCCGATAATGCATATGTCCACAGTTTTCCGCTTTTTACTGCTTTTACTAAACTATATATAGAAAATAAAAGCATTGGTGAAAGTAAGTATGATTCTAAGCCCCATCTTGATTTCATAATATGCCACGGCATTATAGTAACTAAAAACATAAAGAGTAGTCCTTGTTTTTTTCCTTTAAATTCTTTTACTAAGAAATATGCCATTATTACTTCTATTACACTCAATATTAGTGCTGGTATTCTTATAATTGTATCATTATAAAATCCTACTATTTTTATAACAATTGCCGCTAAATATGTATAAAGGGCATTTTGTCCTCCTCCAAAGTTTATAAAATAAACTGGAAGATGTTTCAAAAATCTGTCTACTCCATAATTTGCTATACAATATGCATCATACGTCATACCTGCTTCATCTACATGAACACCTCTTGGCACTTCACCTAGTCTATATGTATTTAAAACTATCGCAAGCATAAGTATTGCAAAGAAAATTATTTTATAATATTTTTCTACTAAATTTGTTACTCTCTCATATAATTTTATATTTTTCATTTTTTCTTCCTTTTGCATGAAGCTTTTAATCGTTTGTTTCTTTTTCTCCGTTATATTCGTTTACTAGATATAATGGTCTATTTTTTGTTTCATTAAATATTCTTCCTAAATATTCTCCAACTATTCCAAATAAAAGTATCTGGATTCCTGAGAAGAACAATACCAATAATATTATAGCTTGAAAAGCTTGAATTACTTCACCTGTTACAATACATTTTGCAATTACATATATAAAATATATAAATAGTGCCATAAATGTTGGAATTGCAATATATGTTGATATTCTAAGTGGTGATGTTGTAAATGATGTTATTCCATCTATTGCAAGATTTACTAATTTTCTATAATTCCATTTTGTTTTTCCTGCTACTCTTGGGTCTCTATCATAAAATATTGCCTTCTTTTTATATCCTATCCAGCTAAAAATACTTTTTGAGCATCTTTGTGATTCTCTTAATTTTTTAATTGCATTTACACATCTTCTATCTAATAATCTAAAGTCTCCTGTGTCTTTTTGTATTTCTACATTAGTTAATGATTGAAGAACTCTATAATACATTTTTGATGTAAATTTTTTCAAGAAGGTTTCACCTTTTCTAGATTTTCTTTGTGCATATACGTCATCATAACCTTCTTCCCAATATTTAATCATTTCTGGTATTAACTCTGGTGGGTCTTGAAGGTCTGCATCTATTAATATTACTGCATCTCCTGTTGCATAGTCTAAACCTGCTATCATTGCTGTTTCTTTTCCAAAATTTCTTGCAAAATCAACATAAGAAATTCTATTATCTTTCTCTCTATATTCTTTTATAAGCTCTAGAGTCTTATCTTTTGATCCATCATTTACAAAAAGTATCTCAAATTCATAATTTTCTATACTGTTAATTAGTTTTTCTAATCTTTCATATAAAAATGGTAGTGAATCTTGTTCGTTGTATGCTGGTACAATAATAGATATTTTTTTCATTTTTATTTTACTTCCTTTCCTTTTTTATTTATTAATTTTATTTTATTTATTTCAATTCCTGCTAATGGTATTAAAACTACAATATATGGAATAATGTATCTTGATTTTGCTTCCCATATAGTATGAAATAAAAATCCGCCTATAAATATTGTAAGTAACAATATAAGTTCATTTGATAAATTTTTTCTATTTTGAAATACTACTATAATGCTACATATAAATATTATTAATATTAAAACTTTTTGATAGAAAGCTATACCTCTATTTAATCCCACTAGCCAATTATCTACTTCTTTGGCTCCGATCTACTGCTTTAGAAAATGATGATGTCAAATTATATCTTACTGCACTAAATGTGGTTTCTGTCCACATTGAGCAATTTTTTTCTTCGAAAAATTCTAATGCATAATATGGTTTTTCCGCCATGTATTTTAATCTATCTTTTAACAGTAATATATATGCTATTCTGCTTTCATC
This sequence comes from uncultured Clostridia bacterium, assembly GCA_947591055.1. Lineage (GTDB taxonomy): Bacteria > Bacillota > Clostridia > TANB77 > CAG-508 > CAG-793. The sequence goes on from CANQCW010000019.1 coordinate 16,424, forward strand.
AATATTTTGATATGCTATATTTGCAATTCCATAATTATACATACCTGGAGATAATTTGTCACCATTTAATCCCATTACTACATAACCTAATGGTGGAAAACTCTTATTTGCATCTAAATCGTATTTATTGCAAAAATAGCTTTTTACTATACTTGCAGGTGCAATTGTTATTATTATAAAACTTAGTATTATTAATACTTTTGTTAATATATTAGTAATTTTATCTTTTTTACTTATTAAATCTAAAAATAGATATATAATAATTGCTATTATAAAAATTAGAATATTCATCCTCATCATATAAGCAATTGATGTTAACAAAGCAGAGTAAAATGCATATCTGATTTTGCCTTGTTCTGTGTATTTCATTATAAAATACACTCCAAGCATTGCAAATGCCATCCCTGAAAGGTCTCCATAGATAAAAGTTGAAAGTAATGGGATTGTAATAAATGTAAAATATAAAGTCATGGATAAATACTTATTCATCTTATATTTTGTTTGCAATTTTTCACATATTAGAAATATTGCTAATGCTAAAAGTACATTGCAGATTATATTTAGATACTGTATTATGATAAGATTTGTGCTACCTAAAATTTTGAAAATTAAGCTCCATATAAATGCAAGTGAAAATTGTTGACTATATCTTTCAAAATAAACAGTAGAATCTAATGCTCCGCCATAGCAACCTGTATTTTCTATATAATCTTTTGCATTATTTTGACTCATTGCTGAAGCAATTTCATATACTGATTGCTGATCTGCTGATGGAGATGCTTGTCTTACATTAATCCATACTATTTGAAGTACTGCATATGTAAATAAAATTATCCCAAATATTATATATTTCTTTTTTATTTTTGAGCTATTTTTTTTAATTAAGTGACATACGTAATATATTGCGCCAGACACTATTATTAATTCTACTAAATATAGTATTTTATTCGTTTGTATATTTATTTGCTCTGATGCATTAATGGTAGAACTAAATTCAATATTAAGTATTATAACTATTGCTAATAAAATAATTCCTATTATACTTATTACATTTTTCAAAAATTTACTCATTTATTTTCCCATCTTAAAAATTTATTTTTTTATCTATTATGTACTCTGGTCTATCTTTAGTTTCATCATATATTCTTGCAATATATTCACCAATCATCCAAAGTGAAATAAGTATTGTTCCACATAAAAATGTTACTGTAATCATTATTGAAGTCCAGCCTGCTGTTAAATTATTCCACTTAAATACAAATGATAATATTGAATATATTAATATTGCTAATGATATAATTACTGACATTATACCTAATGTACCTACTAATTTTAATGGCTTTATTGAAAAACTTATAATTCCATCTGATGCTAATTTTAACATCTTTTTTAATGGATATTTCGTTTTTCCTGCAAAACGCTCTTTTCTTTCATATTCATAGGCTTTTTGCTTAAATCCTACCCAGCTAAATAATCCTCTTAAAAATTTATTATGCTCTGGAAGACTATTTACTACATCTACAACTTTTCTATCAACTAGTCTAAAGTCTCCTGTATTTTTTGGTATTTCAATATCTGATAATTTATTTATCATAGAATAAAATGCTTTTGCTGTTAAAAGTTTAAAAGCAGACTCACCTTCGCGTTTTTTTCTTTTTCCATAAATTACTTCATATCCTTCTTCCCATTTTTCTATCATACCTGGAATTTCTTCTGGTGGGTCTTGAAGGTCTGCATCTATTATAACTACTGCATCTCCAGTTGTAGCCTTAAGTCCACTCGTTACAGCTGCTTGATGTCCAAAATTTCTTGAAAATGATATTATTTTTATTTTCTTATCATTTTTTGCTTTTTCTTCTAAAATTTCTAAAGTTTTATCTTGTGAGCCATCATTTACTATTATTAGCTCATAATCATAATCTTTTAAATTTAAAAATACATCAGATACTTTTTTCAAGCACTCATTTGCTACACTTTCTTCATTATACATTGGTATAACAACAGATATCTTTTTCACCTTTTTTAGTCCTTCCTTTTATTAAAATTTGCATAAATGAATTGTATTTCCTACAAATATAACTTGTTCTTTATTAAAACTATCCCAATCTTTTTCTGCAAATTGGTTTTGCAACTCTTCATCTTTTTCTGCTCTTACTAATTTCAAACCATTATAATAATTAATCATTTCAACATCTGACCAATCTGGGCCAAATCCTGAAACATTCATATCTCCTGAAGTAAA
>CANQCW010000020.1 GCA_947591055.1 uncultured Clostridia bacterium
GAAAAGGAACAGATACAGTAAGCAATATATCTTATGGTTGGAGTGCAAATAAAAATACACAACCAAGTAGTTGGACTGCTGCAAATAGTAAGAGCATAAACACATCAAAGGCAGTAACATCAACAACATGTTTTTGGATAAAAGATGAAGCTGGGAATACGGCTTATAAATTAGCAACTTTATCAAAGCATACACATAGTACTAGTTGCAATAGTCGTTGTATTGGAAGAATAGTATTTCGTGAGAACGGTGTTCAGGAGTCTTGTCCTATTTGCGGAGCAAAGGTTGTTGACAAATATTGTACTGCAGGGGACTACTTTGGGTTCACTTGTCCGAACTGTGATCATGACTCAGGAACTCAATGTACTAAGATAAAGAAATGCTCACAGTCAGAGAATTATGTTTGTACAATAAATTAATAATCGCATTATTTTAATAAATTATAAAAAGTATATTATTGAAAAGAGAAAATTTAAGTGATATAATGAGGCCCAATAGGAGGGATGTCGATTATTTTATATAAGACATTGATTAGAGTATGTTAGAAGGAAAGTTCGTACACTTACATGTTCATAGTGAATTTAGTTTACTAGATGGAGCAAATAGAATAAAAGATTTACCAATTAGGGCCAAAGAACTAGGCATGGACGCTATGGCTATTACAGACCATGGCGTTATGTTTGGTGCTATTGATTTTTATAAGGAGTGCAAAGCTAATGGAATTAAACCTATTATTGGTTGTGAAGTATATGTTGCTCCAAGAAAGTTAACAGATAAAGACCCATCTATTGACAATAAATATAACCATTTAATATTACTTGCTAAAGACAATAATGGTTATAAAAACTTAACAAAATTAGTATCTTTAGGTTTTACAGATGGTTTTTATTACAAGCCAAGAATAGATAAAGAAGTACTTGAGAAATACCATGAAGGATTAGTTTGTTCTTCAGCTTGTTTAGCAGGGGAAATTCCTTCTTACATAACTAGAGGAGATATTGAAGGTGCAAAAGAAGCAGCACTTTGGTACAAAAATTTATTTGGAGAAGACTATTATCTAGAAGTGCAAAACAATGGAATCAAAGAACAGGCCTTAGTAAATCAAAAGCTTATTCAGATAGCAAAAGAGTTAAATATTCCACTTTTAGCTACCAATGATTCACATTATCTAAAAAAAGAAGATGCGTACAATCATGAAGTTTTATTATGCATACAAACTGGAAAAAGGATGTCTGATGATGACAGGATGAAGTTTGAGACTGATGAACTTTATATAAAATCTCCAGAAGAGATGATGGATTATTTTAAAGAGATTCCAGAAGCTATAGAAAATACTGTGAAAGTTGCAGAAAAATGCAATGTTGAGTTTGAATTTGGACATACCATACTTCCAAATTATGATGTTCCTGAAAAATATAATACTCATTTTGACTTTTTGAAAGAAATAACTGATAAAGGTATTATAAAAAGATATGGAGAAAATCCACCAAAAGAAATTATAGATAGAGAAAATTATGAATTAGATGTTATCAATAAAATGGGATATGTTGATTACTTTTTAATTGTTTGGGACTATGTAAATTTTGCAAAATCAAATGGAATACCTGTTGGACCGGGAAGAGGTTCTGGAGCAGGTTCTATAGTTGCTTATTCAATCGAAATAACTGACATTGACCCAATTAAATATGGTCTTATTTTTGAAAGATTTTTAAATCCAGAAAGAATTAGTATGCCTGATTTTGATATTGATTTTGATTTCGAAAAAAGACAACAAGTAATTGATTATGTATCAGAAAAATATGGCCCTGACCATGTTTCGCAGATTATAACCTTTGGTACTATGGCTGCTAAAATGGTTATAAGAGATGTTGCTAGAGTATTAGATTTTCCATATTCTGAAGCTAATAACTTAGCAAAAATGATTCCAAATGAAGTACACATGACAATTTCAAAAGCTTTAGAGATGAACAAGGAATTAAGCGATTTATATAATAATAATGAGCAAATAAAAAAATTATTAGATATAGCGATGGCTTTAGAAGGTATGCCAAGACAGGCTTCTACTCATGCTTGTGGGATAATTATTGCAAGAGAACCAGTAGTGGAGTATGTACCTCTTTATGCAAGAGATGGAGTAACTTCTACTCAATATATTATGACTACACTAGAAGAGCTTGGCCTTTTAAAAATGGACTTTTTAGGATTAAGAACTCTTACAGTTATTAGAAATGCAAAAGAATTAGTCAAAAAAAATCAAGGAATAGATGTAAAGTTTGATGATGAAATGCATGATTCAAATGTCTACAAATTATGGCAAGATGGAGATTCTATTGGAATATTCCAGTTTGAAAGTCAAGGTATGACAAACTTTATGAAGGAATTAAAACCCGATTGTTTAGAGGATATTATAGCAGGAGTTTCTTTATATAGACCAGGCCCTATGGACCAAATACCAAGGTATATAGCAAATAAAAAAGACCCAGCAAATGCTGTTTATACACATCCTTCATTAAAACCAATATTAGAAGTTACTTATGGATGTATGGTTTACCAAGAACAAGTTATGCAAATAGTAAGAGATTTAGCAGGATATTCTTTAGGAAGAGCTGATTTAGTTAGAAGAGCAATGGGAAAGAAAAAGCTTGATGTAATGGCAAAAGAAAGAGAAAATTTTGTTCATGGAAAACTAGATGAAAATGGAAATGTAGAAATTCCAGGTTGTGTAAGAAATGGAATAGATGAAGCTTCATCCAACAAAATTTTTGATGAAATGTCAGAGTTCGCTAAATATGCTTTTAACAAATCACACGCAGCTTGTTATGCAGTTATATCTTACCAAACAGCTTATTTAAAAGCATATTATCCAGCTGAATTTATGGCTGCGATGCTTAATAGTTTTTTAGGAAATTTAAATAAAGTTCCAATTTACATTAATGAGTGCAAAAGGTTAAATTTAAATATATTAAAACCTGATATAAATAAGAGCCAAACAGAATTTACTGCCAAAGGTAAAGATATTAGATTTGGTTTAGGTAGTATTAAAAATGTTGGATTATCTGCAATAGAAAGTATTGTAAAAGAAAGAGAAGAAAATGGCGATTTTAAAGATTTTACAGATTTTGCAGAAAGAATATATGGTGAGTCTGTCAACAAAAAATGCGTAGAAAGTTTAATAAAGTCAGGTGCTTTTGATAATTTAGGAAAGACTAGAAGTACTCTTATGGCTTCTTTTGAACAAATTATAGATACTATTGCAGATTCAAAGAAAAAAGACTATTCTAATCAAATTACTATGTTTGACATAGAAAATACAGAAGAAGATATTCAAAAAATGAAATATACATTTAATGAATTAAAAGAATATTCTGAAAAAGAGTTATTATCAATGGAAAAGGAGATGCTAGGTATCTACATTTCTGGTCATCCACTTGAAAAATACAGAAAACAATTAGAATTAACAACTGATGTAAATACTATTCAAGTAGAAGAAGCATTAGAAATGCTTGAAAATGAAGGAAAGTGCAATTTAGAAGACGGCAAAGCCGTAAAATTTGCAGGAATCATTACAAAGGTAAAAAAGAAATTTACTAAAAGCAATAAAATTATGGCGTTTGTAACTGTTGAAGACTTATATGGAAGTATGGAAATAATTGCTTTTGAAAGTTGCTACAATAGATTTAATAGTTTATTAGTTGAAGAAAATATTATTATGATTAATGGAAGAATAAGCATTAAAGATGATACAGATATATCTATTATTGCTGAAAATATTTCAGAGCTTAAAGGGCAAACTAAAAAGCATTTAGAGATTAATTTAAATAATTTATCTGACAACCAAAAAGAAAATTTAAAAGGAGCAATTAGATTTTTCACTGGAGATAAAAACAACTTAGCAATTTATGTCATAAAAGGAGAGGAAAAAATGCCTTCAGGAGCAATTTTTTCAACAGAAGATACTATAAAAGAATTTGAAGAAATTGTTGGAAAAGAAAACTTAGAATTAGTAGAAGAATAATTAAATTTAGAAAGGAAGGTAAAATATGTGTACAGCAGCAACTTATTACACCAAAAATCATTATTTTGGAAGAAATTTGGATTTAGAATATTCATATAAGGAGACTATTACTATAACACCTCGTAATTATTCATTTAAATTTAATAAAGTTGATGATATTAATAGTCATTATGCAATTATTGGTATGGCTTATGTTGAAAATAATTATCCACTTTACTATGATGCTATAAATGAAAAAGGATTAGCAATGGCAGGATTAAATTTTCCGGGAAATGCTGATTATAAAGAGATAGTTGATGGAAAAAATAATATAGCACCTTTTGAATTTATACCTTTCATCTTATCACAATGTTCTAATATTGAAGAAACAAAGAAATTACTAGAAAATATTAATATTGCAAAAATAAATTTTAGTGATGAACTTCCAGCATCTCCACTTCATTGGATAATTGCAGATAAAGAAAAATCTATAACTGTTGAAAGTGTTAAAGAAGGCTTAAAAATATATGATAATCCAGTTGGTATTCTTACAAATAATCCAACTTTTGATATTCATTTATTTAATTTAAATAATTATATGAATTTATCAGTAGAACCACCAAAAAATAATTTTTCAGATAAATTAAATTTAGAAACATATAGTCGTGGGATGGGAGCATTAGGTTTGCCAGGAGATTTATCTTCAGCATCTAGATTTGTAAAAGCAGCATTTACTAAAATGAATTCAATATCTGGTAGTTCAGAATCAGAAAGTATAAGTCAATTTTTTCATATACTTGAATCTGTATATCAACAAAGAGGATGTGTTCATATGGGAGAAGACAAATATGAAATAACAATTTATAGTTCTTGCTGTAACATGGATAAAGGAATTTATTACTATACAACTTATGAAAATAGCCAAATTACAGGGATAGATATGAATAAAGAAAATTTAGATAGTAGTGAATTAATAAATTATAATTTAATAAAAGGACAACAAATATTTATACAAAATTAATTCTATTTAAATAAAATTACAAAATAGTAAAAAAAATGTAAAGAAAATGTAAAAAATATACTTTTTTGATTGACATAAACAAGCAATGATGATAAACTTAAGGCACAATGTATTTATAGTTACATTGAATATAATTAATTTAATGTAGGAGGGATTATTAATGAGTAGCTTTAGTCGGCCTTATGTAGATATAATGGCTTGGAACGATGGTGTAACTGGTTCATGCAAGTTAGGAGTGATTAAATTTCCAAATGGAAAAACAGTTCGGTTTGTTTTAGATTGCGGATTATTCCAAGAAAGAGAATTTGAGGAATTAAATCATAAACTTCCTTTTAGACCGGAAAATATTGATTTTACCTTAATAACTCATGTTCATGTAGACCATATTGGAAGATTACCATTTATGGCTAAAAAGGGATACTCCAATAGAATATATGCATCAGAACCGACATGTAAACTTTTACCTGTTGCCTTAGGCGATAGTTATAAAGTATTAAGCTCGTTTGCAAAACGGAAAAATGAAAAATGCTTATATACAGAAGATGATGTAAGCAAAATAAATAGTCTTTTGCAACCTTGCGAATACGGTAAAACATTTTCACCTATTGACAATGTAAAAGTTACCTTTCTCAAAAACGGACATCTTATTGGAGCGGCAGTTATTCTTGTACAGATTTGTTATCCTGGATGTGATAATATTAATTTACTGTTTACTGGTGATTATAATAGTAAAAACATTTTCTTTAATGTGCCAAAGATTCCTAAGTGGGTTAGAGAGTTACCTATAACGATAGTTCAAGAGTCTACTTATGGATATATGGATTCAACTGAAGTTCGTAAATGCTTCAAGAAAAACATTAAGAAATGTATGGATAATCAAGGAATAGCACTTGTATTAGTATTTTCACTAGGAAGGGCTCAAGAAATTCTGTACAAATTGCGAAAAATGCAAGAAGAAGGAAAGCTTGATGAACATATCCCAATTTATTTTGATGGCAAATTAGCCATACTGTACACTAATATGTACTTAAATGAAGAATTGGGTATTAAGCCGGAAATGTTAGACTTTCTACCAAAAAATCTGATTTTTGTTAATGGCGGAGAAAACAGAAAGAGCATAATGGAAGATGATAACCCAAAAATAATTGTTTCAACTTCTGGTATGGGAACCTATGGTCCTGCTCAAACTTATATACCAGAATATATAGCTAGAAAAAATACATTAATACATTTTACTGGCTATACAGCAGAAGGAACATTGGGTTATAAGCTTAAAAATGCTGAACAAGACGGAATAATAGAAATCAGAGGAGTGTATATCAAAAAGAGAGCACAGGTAGAATACACATCAGAAGATTCAGCACATGCAAAAGCAGATCAAATTATTAAGTTCTTGCAGCAATTTACAAATGTAAAATTGATTTTATTTGATCATGGAACTAATGATTCAAAGAAAACAATTGCAGAAAGAGCTGCTAGAGAAGTAGAGGCAAAACATATTGGAATTTTGGGAAGGCAGTACTGCTTTAGGGTAGACAGTTATGGGCTAGTAAAAACATTATCAACAAAGTTCGAATAATAATTTCATGTATCTTATAAGATACAAAAAAGGAGGCATAATTATGGCAAATACTCACTTTAGCCAAAAACGGCAAATCTATAATGAAGAAGACACGGAAAACAATGTAGTAAACCAAAATGTAGGGGGGGCGAAAACCAATAAAAAGCCCAAAGAAGAAAGAAAGCTGGGTGGTAGTTTAGGACCGGCACTGGGCAAAAGTTTTTCTCCTCAAGAAGACTCAAACTTACCAGATATTAAAAAAGTCGAAAATTATGTGCTACAATCCATTATTGGGCAAGATGATCAAGTAAAGAAAATTATTACAGCCGTATATAAATCAATGATATTTAATACATTAAAAAGTAATATTTTGATCATCGGCAAAAGTGGAACAGGAAAGACAGAAACAATAAAGCAAATTGCTAAAATACTTAATGTTCCCTATACAATTGAAGATGCCACTAAATACACTAAAGAAGGCTACGTCGGCTCAGATCCAATGGAAGTTATTTACAATTTGATAAATAATTGTAGATATAACTTAGCAGAAGCTGAGCATGGAATTGTAGTAATTGATGAAATTGATAAAAAAGTAAATAGTGGAGTCAATAATGATGTTTCAGGTGTAGAGGTACTCAAAAGTTTGCTGAAAATTATTGAGGGAACAAAAATAACATTTCAATTACATCATAACTTATTATATGACTTTGAAACTAAGAACATAACATTTATTTTCTTAGGAGCTTTTGCAGGATTAGAAAAAATCAGAGACAAAAGATTAAATACTAATCCATTAGGTTTTTCGGCAGATGATGCTGAAGAGAAGGAAAAGCTAAAGTCAAGATATCTGAAAAAGGATTTAATTGAATACGGGTTGCCTGAAGAATTTATTGGTAGAATAGATACAATAGTAGAAATGAACGAACTTTCTAAGGAAAATTTGGCATTGATATTAAAAAGTTCTAGACTATCAATATTTAGAAGATATCAGGCAGAACTACGAAAGCTAGGGATAACTCTTTCATATAATAAAGAACTGTTTGAAAAGATTGCAGAAGAATCTCTTAATCTTGATACAGGAGCAAGAGAACTTAGCAACACAGTAAATTACATCTTTGAAAACATAATATATGAAGTTTTATCAAATCCTACAAAATATCAAAAATGCATTTTAGATTTAGACATCGTAAAAGATAACACAAAGTATGAATTGTCATAATTACAAAGAAAATACCTTATAGTCCTAAAAGACTATGAGGTATTTTTATGGAAATATTAAGCTTTATAAGATATTTTTTATATAATTATAAATAAAAAATCCCGAACAAAAATTTTTCAAACTTTTGTTTGACAAAACATTTTTTTTATGATATAGTGTTATTGGAAAAAATGAGATTTATTAAGGAGGATAAAAAATGAACAAGTCAAAAAGAGATGAAAATGGTTTAAATAAAAGAGAAAGAGCTATCTTAAAATACATAGAAAAAGAAATACTTTTAAAAGGATATGCTCCATCTGTTAGAGAAATATGTAAAGTAGTAGGATTAAGTTCAACAGCAACAGTTCAAGGATATTTAAAAACTCTTGAAGAAAGAGGATTTATAAAAAAAGAAAGCAAAAAAGGTAGAACCTTAAGACTTTTGAAAAACTCTAAAGGTGATGAAGTAGTTACAGATAAGGATGGAATAGCAAGTACAAAGCAATTTTATTCAAATAAAGAAATGGTTAATGTACCAGTTATAGGAAAGATAACAGCAGGTCAACCAATTCTTGCAATAGAAAATATAACGGATACATTTCCAATTCCATTAGACTTTGTTGGAAATTCAGATTGTTTTATGCTTACAGTCAGAGGAGAAAGCATGATTGAAGCAGGAATATTTGATGGAGATTATATATTAGTAAAAAAACAAAATACAGCAGAAAATGGTACAATAGTAGTTGCGTTAATTGGAGATGAAGCTACAGTTAAAACTTTTTATAAAGAAAAAGACCATATTAGATTACAACCAGAAAATAGCACAATGGACCCTATAATAGTTCCAGATTGTAAAATACTTGGAAAAGTTGGAGGAGTATTTAGAAAAATTTAAATTTACTAATAAGAAGGAAAAAATACTAAATAAGTAGAAGAAAATACTAAAGATGTATTTGAAAAAATAGTAATAATTGTTTAGCAAATTAGGAAGGAATTTTTAGTATGAAAAGAATGAAAACTTTTTTTAAATATTTTTTAGCATTTCTAGCATTGTATGTAATTGTAGATGTAGGTTCATATATGTCAATTAAATCAACATATATACCAAAAGATTATGAGGTAGAAATAGAAAATCCGGAAGTTACAGTTAGTGAGTTTAAAGCAACAACACTTAATGGATATATTAATGGAAAAATTAAAAATACTACAGATGCAGTAATTACAGGAAAAGCACTTAAATTTGATTATTATAGCAAAAATGATGTTTTAATGGGAAGTAAGTATTTTAAAGTAGATAACTTTTTAATTGGAGAAACATTAGATTTTGAATCAAAATTTAATTATGATAATGTCGACCATGTAAAAATTTCAATAGTTGACTCTCTTGAGACAATTGATAGTAAAGAATTTGAATTAGACGACTTTTCTAAAGATAAGATAAACTGGTTTGTTTTGCTCGGAGCACTAATTGTAGTGTTTGGATAATAAATATTTTTTAAAGATTAAATTTGAAATTAATTTCAATTTAATCTTTATTTATTCTAATGAAATAAAACGTTGGCACGAAATTAATATTTCGACAACGATTTATTTTTGTAATAATATTGTAAAATAATTATATAAATGGTAAAATAGATATGTTTATATATCTTTATAAAGGAGGGTATATATTTGAAAGAAATAGAAGACATTTTAGGCAAAGACAACATTATGTATAATGAACCAATGTCAAAACATACATCTTTTAAAGTAGGTGGACCTGCTGAAATCTTTGCAAAAGTTGATTCAGTAGATAAAGTAAAGAATATTTTAAAATTTTGCAAAAAAAATAACATAAAAGTTACAGTAATAGGAAACGGATCTAATTTATTAGTTTCTGACGAAGGAATAAAAGGACTAGTAATAAAATATATAGCAAATGAGGTAAAAATAGATAAAACATCTGGAGAGGTTATTTGCTCTGGAGGAGTATTAAATCTGGTTTTGGCAAATAAGTTACTGGAAAATGAATTAACTGGTTTTGAGTTCGCATCAGGAATTCCGGGAACAATAGCAGGAGCAGTGTATATGAACGCTGGCGCTTATGATGGAGAAATGTCAAAAGTAATTACAAATGTTAAATACATAGATATTGATACTAATGAAATTAAAGTATTAAGCAATAAAGAGTTAGATTTTTCTTATAGAGAATCAATATTTCAAAAAATGAATACTGTAATTTTAGAAGTTGAAATGAAGTTTAAAAAAGGAAATAAAGAAGAAATAAAAGCAAAGATGCTAGAAAATAAAGAAAAAAGAGCATCTACTCAACCACAAGATTTTTCAAATGCAGGAAGTACATTTAAAAGAGGAAACGATTTTATTACAGCAAAACTTATTGATGAAGCAGGTCTTAAAGGGTACCAAATGGGAGGAGCCAAAGTTTCAGAAAAACATGCAGGTTTTGTTGTAAATACTGGAAATGCTACAGCAGAAGACATAATCAATTTAATCGAATATGTAAAAAAAGTAGTTTATGAAAAATATGGGAAGAAATTAGAAACAGAAGTGAGGATTATTAAATAATGGGATTTTTTAAATGGTTTAAATCAAGTGCAAAAATGAAAAGATGGATTTTACTAAATTTAGTAGGAGTAATTTTAGTATGCTTTGGAATAGCAAAATTAATAGATGCAAAAACTCTTAATGTAGCAGAAATAGTTACAGTTGTTATAGCATTTGTTTTAGGATTTACATTTCTAGTTTTAGGAACTGTATTTATGCAAAAAAGAATGCTAGAACTTTTAGTAGAAGAAAGTGATACAAGAAAAGAAACAAATAATATAAATACACTTATTTTTAATAAAAAAGTATATAATCAAGGCCCTAAAATAGTTGTTATTGGTGGAGGAAGTGGCCTTAATACTGTTTTAAGAGGTCTTAAAAATTATACTGACAATATAACAGCTATTGTTACAGTTTCAGATTATGGTGAAACACCTACTGATTCTAGAAAAGCACTAGAAGTATTACCTCTTAATGATATTAAAGAAAGCTTGATGGCACTTGCTTATAATGAAGAACAAATGGGAGATTTATTAAATCATGTGTTTACATCAGGAAAATTAAAAAATCTATCTTTTGGAGATATTTATTTCTTAGCAATGGACGAAGTTTATAAAAACTTTGCTAAATCTATAGAAAACTCTGGAGGAGTACTTAATATGACAGGAAGGGTTCTTCCAGTAACTTTAGAGCCAATTAATATATGTGCAGAACTTGAAGATGGATATGTTATTGAAAATAGAGATAAAATTCCAGAAATAGTTGAACAAACAAAAAATAAAATTAGTAGAGTATACATAAGTCCAACAAATACAAGACCATCACCAGGTGTTATAGATGCAATAAATGAGGCAGATGCAATTGTAATAGGACCAGGTAGTCTTTATACAAATGTTATTCCAAACCTTTTAGTAAAAGGAATTGCAAAAGCTGTTAAAGAATCAAAAGCAATTAAGGTTTATATAAGTAATATAATGACAGAGGCAGGTCAAACTGATGAATATACATTATCAGACCATATTAAGACAATAAGAGATTATGTCGGAGAAGGTATAATTGACTATTGTATTTATGATACTGGAGAAATAATTCCAGAGTTTGTTCAAAAATACAATGAAGAAGGAAAAGATATAGTTATACCAGATATACAAAAAGCAAAGGAATATGGAATTAAGCTTATACAAAGAAATTTATCAAATATAGAAGATGATAAAGTAAGACATGATTCTGATGTAATTGCAACTACTATAATTCAATTAATATGTGATGAACTTCAATTTGAAGATATGCAAAATGATAGTCAATATTTGATGTTAAATTCAAAACTAAAAGAATCAAAAAGGCAGATGCGTAAAAGAGAAAGAAAAGAAAGAAAATTTAAGAAATCTGGAAGAAAACAATTTGAAAGAAAAGATGATGATAGCAAATTTAAAGAAAAATATCATAAAAGAATAGAGTCAATAAAAGAAAGTGATGAAAAGACTGAAGAAAGAAAGAAAAAAGCAGGAAAGTCAGTATTTAAAAAACTAGCAGAAATGGATACTTCTACTAAATATAAGGATATGTTATCTAAACAAGAAACAGCAGAAATGAAGCTGTTTGACGCAGTATCACAATTAGGAATTACTAAAAAAATTGATATAGATGAATTAGATGATGACTTTGAAGTAGAAGATAAGAAAAACAAGAAAAATAAAAAAGCTAAAAAAGTAAAAAAGGCTAAGAAAAAAGCACCTAAGAAAGCTAAAAAAATTGATAAAAAAGAAAAAAAGAAATAAATAAATGGAGAAACAAATGAGAGAGTGGATAATTACAAATGGACTAGGTGGGTATAGTTCTTCAACAGATTTTGGAGGGATGAATACAAGAAAATATCATGGACTTTTAGTAGCAGCAATAAAACCACCATATAATAGAAAACTTATACTTTCAAAATTAGATGAAAGTATAGAAATAAATGGAAGGAAAACTATTTTATATACTAATAAAGCAAATGGTGAAATAACTGAAGGATATAAAAAATTAACTAGTTTTGAAAAAGATATTATTCCAATATATACATATAAAGTATCAAAGGTAATAATAGAAAAATCTATTTGTATGATACACGAAAAAAATGCTGTGGCAGTAATTTATAGAATAGTTAATCAAAAATCAAAAACTAAATTTAACTTAACACCAGTACTCAATTATCGTGATTTTCACTCACTTACAACTAATACAAAATTTGACTTTTCACAAAAAGTATCAGAAGATAAAGAAAAAGTACAAATTGAGTTTGAGAAAAATCAAATTGTTAATATGGGTATTAAAGATGCAAAATATGAAGTGTATGATAATGATATTTTCTATAATATGGAATATGATGTAGAAAAAGAAAGAGGATTTGATTATAAAGAAAATCATTTAGTACCAGGAACTTTTACTGTTGAACTTAAACCAAATGAGGATAAAGAAATTGTATTTATTTGTTCTACTGGTGATAAAAACGGAATAGCAATTGATGAGATTACAAATTTTAGTGGTAAAGAAATAATTGAAAATGAGCTAAATAGAATAAATAAACAAATAGAGCAATCAAAACTTTTAAATAAGAAATCAAAAATAAAAAATAAAGAATATAAAGATTTAGTAAAAGATTATATCGTAGCAACAGATAATTTTATAGTAAAAAGACAGTCAAATAACCTTCATACAGTTATAGCAGGATACCCTTGGTTTAGTGATTGGAGTAGAGATACTTTAGTTTCATTTGAAGGATTGCTACTTTTACCAAAAAGATTTGAAATTGCAGAAGAAGTATTGTTAGGCTCTATAAATAAAGCAAAAGATGGCCTAATTCCAAATAGTTTTTCAGAATATACAGGTAAACCATTGTATAATAGTGCTGATAGCTCACTTTTATTCTTTGAAGCTGTAAACAAATATATAAAATATACGAAAAACTATGATTTTGTAAAAGACAATTTATATAGTGAAATGAAAAATATCATAAATAAATATATTGATGGAATAAATTTAGATGGAAATAATATATATTTAGATGATATAGATTATTTGATAGTTTCAGGAACTCCTAAAACTCAAAATACTTGGATGGATGTAAAAATAGATGGAAAAGCAATTACTCCAAGAAATGGAAAAGCAGTAGAAATAAATGCTTTGTTTTATAATGCATTAAAAATTATGCAAGAATTAAACAAACATTGGAATAAAAAAATACCACAATTAGAATATAGTTATATAGCAAAAAAATGTAAAAAATCATTTGAAAAATATTTTTATAATAGTGAAAAGAAATGCTTATATGATGTAATAGGAGATGACAAAATAAGACCAAATCAATTGTATGCTATAGGTTTGTCATATCCAATATTAGATTGTGATAAAGAACAAGCAAAAAATACTTTTGTAACAGTAACAGAAAAGCTATTAAATAATTATGGATTAATGACATTAGCAAAAGGCGAAGAAGGATTTTCTCCAAAATATGAAGGAGGACCTTATGAAAGAGATTTAGTGTATCATCAAGGAACAACGTGGCCTTATCTTTTAGGAATTTATTATGATGCTCTTAAAAATCTTATAAAAGCTGAAGAAGATCCAAAAATAAAAAAGACATTAAAAAATACACTTTCTAACTTTAAGTTAAATGTTGCAAATGTTTATACAAATGAAATAATAAATGGAAATACAATTCGGAAGTATATGTGAAGTATATGATGCTGTAAATCCAAAGAAAGGAAAAGGAGCGTTTGCACAAGCTTGGAGTATAGCAGAAATATTTAAAATATTATTAGATAATTAAGTTCAAGAGGTAAAAAATTGATTTATTTATTATATGGTACAGATAATTATATAAAAAATGAATATTTAAAAAAGATAAAGAAAAAATTTGATGAATTAAAACTAGGTATAAATTATATCCAAATAGATGAAAATAATTGTCAAAATATTATTTCAGATATTGAAACACCAGCTTTTGGATATGATACTAAACTAATAGTATCGAGAAATTGTAATTTTGCAAAAAAGAAAAATTTAGTAGGAGAAAAATTAGCAGAATACTTAAATTCTAGTAATTTAGAAGGAATAGAATTAGTAATAATAGAAGAAGAAATAGATAAAACAACCCCTCTTTATAAATCAATTGAAAAAATAGGACAAGTTAAAGAGTGCAATGAAAAAACACCAAGAGAACTTATTTCACAGATAAAGTCAATAGCAAACCTTTATCAAGTAAATATTAAAGAAAATACAGCACAATACTTAATACAATGCGTTGGAACAAATATGGAAGATATAATAAATGAGTTAAGAAAGCTTATTGAATATGAAGGAAAAGATGGAGAAATAACAGCAAAAGATATAGATGCTTTAACAGTAAAAAAAGTAGAAAGCGTAATATTTGATTTAACAGATAATTTAGGAAGGAAAAATATTAAAGAATCAATAAATGTTCTTCATAACTTATTATATTCAAAAGAGCCAATTCAAAAAATATTAATAATGCTATATAATCATTTTAAAAAATTATATATAGTAAAAATTTCACAAGGAAATATAGCGCAAGCATTAAAATTAAAGCCAAATCAAACATTTTTAGTAAATAAATATCAAAATCAAGCGAAATTTTTTGATGAAAAAGAATTAAGAAATCTCTTAGAAGAATTAATTAATTTAGATGAAAAATCTAAAAATGGAAATATAGATTTAAATGTAGGACTAGAATCAGTATTGTGTAGGTATTGTTCTTAATATACTATGATAAAAGTGAAAAAATATAAATAAAAGATATATTGAAAAAAAGACTGAAATTAAAAAATATAGTAAAAAAGAATATTATAATGAGATAGAAAAATGCAAAATTTAATAATAGATAGTAGAATAAGAAAAGAAGAATATGATTATTTAAGTAAATATTTTAATGTAATAAAATTAGAACTTTCAGAAGATGTTTATGAAGAAATATCAGGGCATAGTGATATATTTTATTGTAAAGTAAATAATAAAGTAATAAGTAGTCCAAATGCAAAATATGAAAGTGAAGAATTTTTAAAAGGTAATTTAGAAGTAAAAAATAAATATCCAGATGATGTAATGTATAATGTGTGTCAAATAGGAAATAAGCTAATTGTAAATAAATATGTAGATAAAAAAATAATTGAATTTTGGAAAACACAAAATGAAGAAAATAATATAATAACCGTAAATCAAGGATATACAAAATGCTCAATATCAGTTACAGGAGATAATTCTTGTATAACATCAGATGTAGGTATTTATAAAAAATTGATAGAAAAAAATATAAATGTAAGTTTAATTGAAGAAGATAAAATTTTCCTTTTAGATAAAAAATCAAACTTAAGTAAAATGAAGGGATTTATAGGAGGAGCAACATTTGTATTTAATAGTAAGTTTGTTTTGTTTGGAGATTTTAGAAAACTAAAACAATCTAATCAAGAAATAATCAAAGAAAATCTAAAGAATAATAATTTAGAGTTAATAGATTTTAAAAATCTAGAAATAATTGATTATGGTGGAGCGATAATTTATTAATTAGATTAATTAAAAAAGATAAAGAAAATTATTAATAAAGCGATATTTAAGTATAAATTAAAGCCTTTTTTTACATAATAATAAAAGTATTATGTAAGAAAAGGTTTATTTAGTTTTATAAACTATTTGTGCCTTTAAAAAGTAAGAAAGGAAGTTTTTTATGCTTGATTTTAGAACAGATTTGGCTGATGAAAGAGCGCAAATATTTAAGGATAATAATAAGAAAAAAGACTTAGATGGAATTGAAACAGAAAAAAATAAAATTACAGATAATTTAGAAATTACAAGAGTAAAAGTTTTAAATGAAGCAGGAAGTAAAAAGATTGACAAAAAAGTGGGAACATATACAACAATTAATATTAAAGATATAGAAATAATAAATGGGGAAGAGATAGAAGAAGCATATAGGCTTGTAACAGAAGAAATAAAAAGTTTGTTAGGAGATGATGATGCTCCAATTTTAGTTGTAGGATTAGGAAATGAAGATACAACAGCAGACTCCTTAGGTCCAAAAGTTATAAAAGATTTAGAAATCACAAGACATATTTTAAAATATAAACCAGAACTATTTAAAAATAAAACAAGAGAAATAAGTGCTATTGCACCGGGAGTGCTTGGAACAACAGGAATAGAAACTCAAGAAATAATAAAAAGTGTAGTAGAAAAAATAGATGTAGGAACAATAATTGTAATAGATGCATTAGCATCAAATAATATTTCAAGACTTTTGAAAACTATACAAATATGTGACACAGGAATTGTACCGGGATCAGGAGTTGAAAATAAAAGAAAAGAAATAAGTAAAGATACTATGGGAGTAAAAGTAATAGCAATAGGTGTGCCAACAGTGGTAGAAGCGGCAACAATAGTTGCAAATAGCTTTGATATATTAGTAGAAAACTTTAATGAATTTGAATTTTTAAAAGACTCAACTTATGAAGATAAATATAGATTAATAAAAACAGTATTAGAGCCTTGTAAATATAACTTAGCTGTAATGCCAAAAGAAATAGATGATTTAGTGGATAATATGAAGGAAATTATATCAAAAGGTATAAATAACGCATTAAAGCTAAATTAAAAATAGGTCTTAATAAACTTATTAAGACCATATTTTTACTTACAATTTATTCTAACGCATATAATCGTGGACGCGAAATCAAATAAATTGATTTCGACCACAATTTATTCTAACATGATTAAATTTACAATACATAAAATAATCAAATGCAATGGATAAAAGATATAAAAGAAATATTTCATAGAAGGACCTTTCTTATTGTTGTATAAAAGCATAAAAATAATAGGTAAAAAAGTAAATAATATAAGAGATACAATCCAACTAATAGATAAATTACCAAAAAAGTTTAAGTATTTGTAAATGCAAAGTAAAAGATATCCAAGTATAAAAATAAAATGTTTTAAAATAGGGTTATTATTTAAAATATTTGAATTTGTAAACTTGGGGTAGAAAAGATAAATAAATAAAATTAAAAATACACCCCAACCACCATAATCTACTTGCAAAAACTCTCCAAGGACAATTAAAAGAACAATACATAGCCATTTCATGAGTTTATTAGGAACTTTGTCATAAATTAAAAGAGTAAAAAGTCCAAGGATTAATGTAAAGAAAATATTTAATTGTAAAATATTGCGGTTTAGAATTATAGAAGGAAAATTTGAAATTAAAAAATTAAAATTACCATCATAATTCATTACATACATTAGCAACATAAAAGGTATTTGCGAAATTAA